>JBDUBA010000241.1:0-58386 GCA_040004335.1 Gemmatimonas sp. | reverse complement strand
ACACGCGCTGCGGCATAGAGTCATAAGCAGGCCTCACTACGCCAACGCGTAGGTTCTCGCGGGCCAACTTTCCCCCGGGAACGAGCGACAGCTCTCCAACGAGTGAACGCTTTTGTTCCACGAGAAATCCATCCACGACAATTTTTGCCGCAGACCGTTCAAGCATTCTACCAGCGGCCGCATCGTACGGTGCGAGAAATGTCCAATGATTCGTCTCGGTGCGATCTGCAAGCGGTCGGGCGGAAACGTCGTGCACAAGCTGGCTATCCACTACAGTGTTGCTTTCCGCGCCATCGAGCAACACTGAGCTGCCCTCATCAAACTGCAGCACGACAAGCCCGTTCACAAAACGGTAGCGCGTGTCTTTCGCCGGCGCGGCAACGAATATGTCGACACGAAAATTGTAGCCTTCGCGCTTAACCGTAACGCGTGGCTCCGGCAACAAGCGGCTCGACGGCGCGGCTGCCGAGCTGAACACACGCAGAGGTGCATTGTCCGGGGACTGCCACGCGAATACAAGCGGCGTCAGTCCAAGCAGCACCGTCCACCGTCGCCGCCGCACCGACGTTGCACGACTCCAGTATGCCCAGACCAGCAATGCACAGATCGCTGCCATCCAGAGATCGCCACGCAATCCCAGTATGTGTGCATTCGCGTAATGGCGCTGTATGGCCGAATCCCAATACAAATACTCTACGCCGAACCAGAGTGCGCCGTAGGCGAACAGCGCGAAGATAGAAAGTTTGAGACTCGGCGTGGCGGCGGCTACGGCAACGGTGAAGAGTGTCAGCGTCGTAAGGGTGTATGACGCATTCGCAAAGAACGGAAAAAGAAGACGAGGCGAAAAGTCGAGCACTACGACTGTAATGATCTGCGACAGAGCGATTGCAACAAGTTCGACACTAACCAACAGAAAAACCTTCGACGCAAGCACTGACAGTCCGGCAACTGGTTCTGAAACCCAATGCGCATCCGTTCGCGTTGGCGAATCTTCTTGCACCAGTGAAACCACGAGCAACAAGAAAGCAGCAACACTCAACGCGCCGATCGCGAACACTGCGGAATCACGAGGGGTACTGCATTCATCGATGCACCCTGCAACCTGAAGCGGCGCAGGATGAGTTGCGAAGAGCACAATTCCCGCCAGGGTGGCCGCAAAAAACAACAGCATCCACCGCGCGCGCAAAATGTCCTTACGCACCTGGTGCAGGGTGCGACCAATGAAGTTGCTCATTGACAGAACGGTGCCAACATGTCGCTCACTTAACGCTGCACTGGAAATTCAGCGTACACCGGCGTGAACGAAACGTGCTTCCAACGGAAAATCGCGATTTTGTGCTGCTGCCACCACTCAAGTGGGCACCACGTTCCGCACGGCGAGTACACCAACGGAAAACTGCGGCTCGACTCGGGACTCGGGAGCGCAAGCGAATACGCCGGTGTGCGGATCGGTCGGGGGGAGAGCGCGGGCGCGACACTGTTTGTGTCTGCAGTTTCAATTGCGCGAAAGAAAAAGCCGCTCTCGCTGAATCTTACGGTGTTGGATGTTACTAACGACGGCTGCAGGCTCTTGTGAGTGAGAAGACCTTGATCCACGCGCCCATAGACGGCCGGTTCAACGGGTTTCAACACATAAACAGTTACGCTGCGTAAGGCTCCCGCTGGATCCAGTGAGTCTGCGACAATGGTTTGTAAGCGCGCGTCGTTCCGTAAAAGAACTGCCCCCGCGTGCGCGGGAAGCTCACCCACCGCTTCCACGCTTTGCAATTCAAGGAATCCGTCAAAGAGCAATGCAACCGCGCGACTCGGTTGCCGGCCCGGCGTTCCCGGACGTCGGCCGAGATAGAACACGGCCGATACAACCGCGCTGTTCGCTGAATCCGGCCGCAACGCAAACGGCACGCTGCCATAACAGCCGAGCGGCCAAATGGTGTATTCGGAAGAATCGGCAAATTTCAAGTCAATTTCGCTGCACGGGAGCGCATAGCGATAACCGTTTGGTGGTGCGTCCGTTTCAAGTCGAAGTGTGTAGCCACTATCGCGTTCAATGACACTGGCTCTGAACTTCGGCTGAGAAGCGTCCGGCGACTGTCGCTGACCAGATAAAAAACGTACGCCGATTTGTTGCCCAGAATTCCACCCGATCGTGAGAACAGTCAGCACCACAGCAACAACAGCGATGCGCACTGTTCGAGCAGCACGACGTCCGAGATAAACCCATACAAGACAGCCCGCAGCTGCAACAATCCAAAGATCAGCCCGCAATCCCACATTCTGAAAAGCTTCGACTTTTGCGCCCAGGAGATCCAATGCTCCGGACAAGAAGAACAATCGAAGCGCTCCGGCACTGGCAATTGCCAACAGAAATGCCTGTGTGCCTGGCGTAACCGACGCGACGAGCATCGCAAACAATGCGAAGCTGAGTACCCAATAGATGGTTACACCAAGCGACCCAAGTGCGCTCGCAACCGGAAGCACGCTCGTTGCCATTGTTACCATCTGGGCGCCTACGGCGAGCGCAACGACCACACCGCTTGCATGCAGCAGTTTCACTAAAAGAACCGAGCGCGAAGATACCGGCTGTGCGCGCCAGAACATGCGGCTATCCGACGGCGAATCGTCCTGAACTACAGTTGCAATGAACAACAGCGCGACCAACCCACAGAGCAGCTGCATGCCGCTCTCGCGCTCCGTATCCCAACCGATTGGCACGCGAGTCGTAGCCGCATTGACAGCCGGAATCGCCTGCGCCGTGGTGAATCCAAGTACGACACACATCAACACGAATTGCCACCGCGTACGTTCCCAATCCTTGCGCCAGATATGTATCACTTCACGCCAGGTAGTCATGAGGCAACCGCCATGCTCCCTGCCGATCCCTTTGCCGAACGTTGCACCGCAAGGAACACCTCCTTCAACGTTGCTTCGCGCACTTCAACCCGCATCGCATTTAGAAACTGCGGCCTCAACACGCGTTGTTCGAAATCAGCACCCGCGTCCGACACAACAAACTTGAGATGCGCGCCCGATTGCTCCACCGAAAGCCACGTCGACGGGAGGGAATCAACAAGTTTCGCACTGCTCGGCAGCACCACATCCACTTGCTTGAACCGTCCGCGTAACGAATCCATCGACTCTGACAACTGCATCGATTGTTCGCCGAGAAATCCCACCCAATCGGCTAACAGTTCGAGCTCGCCGATGTCGTGTGATGCGAGAAGAATCGTGCATCCTTCGCCGCTCGATGCCGCGAGTAGTCCGCGCACGAGTTCGTCTTTCACGCCGACATCCATTCCCGTAAACGGCTCATCGAGGACCAGCAGCTTCGGACGTGATGCGAGTGCGCACAGCAACGCCGCCTTCATGTATTGGCCGCGCGACATCTTGCCGATCTTCGCCTTCGGGTCGAGTTCAAACCGTTCCCGAAGCGTCGTTGCGTGCGTGCGATCCCACGTTGGATACAACGGCGCGAGATACGCTTCGAGCTGTTCGAGCCGCATCCACGCGGGCAACTTCAGTCCTTCGGCGACGTAGCCCATTCGCTGACGGTCTTGAACGCGCATCATTGAACACTCGCGACCGTTCACCACGGCATGGCCGCGATAGGTGCGCAGAATGCCAATCAGCACCTGCATGAGTGTCGTCTTGCCTGCGCCGTTTGGCCCGAGCAATGCATACAGCGCGCCTTCGGGCACCTGGAACGAGACGTTCTCGAATACCGTTTTGCGTCCGTAGCTGAACGAAAGGCCGCGCACGTTGATGGGCGCGTTGCCGCCTGCTTCAATCGTCATTGGTTCGCCTGTTCTTCCGGGAGGTTGATGACCCAAACAGCCCCTTCCATTGCTCACTGATCATGTTCAGCAGCTCGACCTTGCCCATCCCGGCTCGGCGCGCCTCTACAATCAGTCCTTCGACAAGACCCTCGACAGTCTCGTATTGCGCATGGGTCTTGTCGCTTTGTACCGCGGCGACAATTGTGCCCACACCGGGTTTCACTTCCAGCATGCCGTCGCGCACGAGTTCCGCAACAATTTTGTGCGCAGTGTTGGGATTGATCTTGAGTTCCTGGCTTAACTCGCGGACCGATGGGAACGACTGTCCCGTCCGCAATTCCCCCGAGAGGATCGCGCGCGTAGCCGAATACACCACCTGTGCGGAGGCAGACTCGCCACTTTTGATCTCAACCAGGAACGGAAGCATGGTGTACTATGTGTACTAGTACACCAAGATGTCAAGATATTCGGAACTCGCCGCCAGGTGCGGCCGCCGGTTGCTTCCCCCGGCTATTAGCGCCTGGGCCAGGCATTGTTAGTGCGATCCAAATCCGGATACACCTTACGCGGATCAACTTCGGCTGCGGTGATACGTTTGGTGGCGGGCGGCTGATAACGGAAGTGATCGCCGAGGTTCCACATTTCCACCGGGAGCTTCACGGTTTCGGTGGTGCGATCGGAGTATGTAAGCTTGAGTTCAGCCGGCATCACCATGCCCGCGCGGTTCGTGAGATACACGTACGATCCGCGATCGCTGCGGTCGCCAATGGAATCGACCGATTGATCGAGCCGCGCCGTCGTGAAAATCCAACCACGCCAGAACCAGTCCAGTTCCATCCCCGATTCGTCGCGCATCATGCGAAAGAAATCTGTTGGTGTTGGATGTTTGAATGCCCACGTGCGGATGTATTCGCGGAAGGCCGCGTCGAACCGTTCCTTGCCCATGACTTCATTGCGCAGTGTCGTCATCATCAGCGCGGGCTTCTGATAACCACCCCAGAACAAATCGCGGACTTCCGTTGGTTTGGTAATGAGCGGTTGTTCATCACCCGGTTTCGTATGTTCGGCCGCGAGATGCAACGGGTGTACGCCAATCGAATCGCCGTACGGTGTGCCAACGAAATATTTCGCCGCGTTCTCGAGATCGATGAACGTATTGAATCCTTCATCCATCCACGGATACAATCGTTCGTTCGAACCAACAATCATCGGAAACCATTGATGCCCGAATTCGTGCGCAATGACCCACTGCTGATCTTCGCGCGTGGTTGATTTCGGGCAGAAGGTCATCATGGGATATTCCATGCCTTCAATTGGGCCTTCAATGGTCGTGGCATGCGAATACGGATACTTGAACCATTGTTCGCTGAAGTTCTTGATGGCCTCTCGACCCATCTTGTTCACTTCCTGCCACGAGTCGGCAGTGGGCCGATACAGCGATTCAATCAAAATGCCGTTGTAGCCACTAGCGTCCCATCGAAAGTTTGGTGCCGCGGCGAATGCGAAATCGCGCACGCTGTCGGCGTGAAAGGTCCAGGTTGATGCGCCGGTACCCGGTCGCGCCGCCGATGTGCCAGCTTCGCTTTTCGTGATGATCGCGATGGCCGTGTCGCTCTTGCGTGCGGTCACCAGACGAGAACGTTGAGCCGCCGTCAACACCGACACCGCATTCATCAACTGGCCAGTTGCTGCCACGATGTAATCCTTTGGCACGTTCAGCGTGACGTCAAAACTTCCATATTCGAGATAGAACTCGCCCGCGCCAATATACGGTTCGTGGTTCCACCCGTGTACGTCATCGTAGACCGCAACACGTGGATACCACTGCGCTATTTCGTATAACGCGCCGTCGTGCCCCATGCGACCGCCACCTTGCAGCGGAACTTTGAAGTGCCACGCGAGATCCATTGTGGTCGTAGTGCCTGGCGCTAGTGGTGTTGCCAATTCCACGCGCATCGTGGTGCCATATCGCGTGCGTTTGGGTTCAACACCCGCCACGCGAATGGATTCCAGCGTGCCGCCACCCGCAAATCCCTGACACGAGAAATCGAAACTCGAACTGAGAAATACCAGCGGTGGTTGATTGAGCACGTTGGTGATGCTGCTGGGCTCGCACAGGTTCTGCTCGACGTGAAACCAGATGTACCGAAGCGCTTCGGGCGAATGATTCGTGTACGTGATGGTTTCCTTGCCACGTACTTCGTTCTGTGCCGGGTCCAACGTGGCCGTGATGCGATAGTTCACGCGCTGTTGCCAGTACTGCGCGCCGGGGCGGCCGGCGCCGGTGCGCATGGTGTTCGCGCCCGGTAAATCCAACGGACGAAAACGCGAACTGTCCGCAACGCGCAGCTCAGCATTTTGCGCTGAGGCCATGTTTGCGAGTAGACAGCTTACCAGCAGCAGGACCAAAGTACTCACGCCGAGCCGAAATAACCGCGGATTGTGCGGTGCGCCGGGAAAGAATCGGAGGAGCGTATCTCGGAAGCCGAGAACGGCGTCGAATAGTCTCAACATGATCAGCGTGTGAGCTTGTAAAGATGAACCTGCGGGATGGCAACGTCCGCATCCAGAAAGCGACCAAGCACGTAGTCGCGGCCAATTTCAGACACATCCAGCGTACTCGGCAACATCACTCGACCCACCAGTGTGCCTTCAGAGGTAAATACCGACCAGCGGACAGTCTTTGACGATGCGCGTGGGTAGTCTCTCACCCACAACAGATCCATTGCGTCAACCCGAAACGCACTGTAGGCAGGCATCGTCGTTGGCAACTTCATTGCCGCATAACTCGCCGCAACCCGCGTGCGGGTCTCTTCGGTTTTATTCGCCGTTTGGAGCTCCACCTCCGCCTTGATATCGGCGGGCGTTACCAGTGCAGGCTGACTCGCATCGCGAATAGTTCCAACGCGTTTACCTGCGAGATCAAACACCATGATCTCGTACGTTTCGCCAGTGCCGATGTATCCACGTTGCGCACCGATGGCGACAACGGCTTCTTTGCCAAAAGGCAACGGGCGCGTGCCGGTTAATCGTCCGTCATTGATGTTGCCCCAACGTTCCGAACCGGGAAATTCACCAAACTTGAGGCCAGGTTGGGGCGAGGCGGCGGCGTACCAGAACGGGACATTCGTCCGAAATGCTCCGGCTTTCATCTGCTTCCGATCTTCCCATCCATACTGCAGAAATTTCTGGGATGGATTGCAGGAAGATTTATACGGCGGTCCACCCACATCAGGCGCCGCAAATCGAAACTCACGCTGATAGGTCAAGTCGAGCGAAAAAACACTCATTCGATATCCATTTTCGATATCTTCGGCGATGATGACGTTGCCGCATCGATACAAGTCTGCAAGGTAGATGATCTCGCCGGGACCGGAGCCTTTTCGCCCGAACCGCTTCAGCTGTTTACCGTCCGCCGAGAAGACGCGCAAATTGTATTCGCCGCGATCTCCAACCAGTATGCGCCCATCGGGCAATCGCGTTGCGCCAGCAATGGCCCCGAACGTGGTGGACTCGTCAGCCTCGTTGCCGCCAATGATGAGAGTGGGAGCGGCGCTTACCAGCAGACCCCCCTCTCGCGGTTTGCCAACATTGACGCCGGTTGCCTGCGCGCCAATGCCCAGAGTGCCGATCAGGTAGGCCGCCAATGTGCTACCGGCAATCAGTAGTTTCATGTTATGAAGTCGCATGGCGATAACCTACCGTTCGCACTCACGGTCGCAACACGTCGCGGGTCACTGGCCCGGCGCACGGATCTGCGCCATTCTCAAGCTGTGATCATTCCAGACACTTTCCGAGCGCCGTGTCACGCGCCCATTCGACCCGCGTTTGCGCAGCGTGTGTGCGCCAGGCGAATTTCAACTCTCATCGTGACCTTCTGCCTTGCCGCGGCGTTGAGCAGTCCGGCAGGCGCACAGCAGGTGGCCGATTCATCGTTCGTCCCCACTGTGGGCGCTCCGCGTTGGGCCATCGGAACGGGCCCCCGACTCCTGCTGGACGAGGCGCACTCAAACTTTCACAAACTCGATGGGCGCTACCTGGTGTTTGGTCGCATGGCAACGGCCATTGGATTCATGGTGGCGCCGTTACGCACAAAGCTTTCCGACGAGTCGCTCAGAGATGCGAAGATTCTTGTCATCGCCAACGCACTGAACGCGCGCAACGCGAACAACAATTGGGTGCTGCCCACACCAAGTGCGTTTACGCCAGATGAAATTGCGGCGGTGCGCCGTTTCATTGAAGGCGGTGGCGGTTTGTTACTGGTGGCCGACCACATGCCCTTCGCTGGAGCCGCAGAAGATCTTGGTCGCGCTGTTGGTGTTCAATTCGCGAACGGGTTTGCATTTGAGTCTTACGCAGCGAATGCGGGCAGCATACTTACCTACCGGCGCCGTGACGGATTGATGTCCCCATTCATGTCCAAATCAAATGTCGATTCCATCGTGGCATTCACCGGTTCCGCATTTCGGTTGTTGTCGGACGGATTGCCACTGATGACACTTCCGAAAGAAGCACGCATTTGGATGCCCAACACCGCATGGGTGTTTGGTGACTCTGTTCCAAGTTTGCACGGCGACGGGTGGTTGCAGGGCGCAGCGCTCACTGTTGGTCGCGGTCGCGTGGTGGTGTTGGGCGAAGCCGCGATGCTTTCGGCGCAACTTGCGGGAACGCAGCGTTCCGCCATGGGGATGAATGAGCCGCGCGCCAATCAGAATTCGCGATTTGCCACCGAGGTTTTGCGTTGGTTGGCGGGAGAGGGCCCCGCAGTGAAAGCGTCTCGTTAGCGCCGGGGCGACACGTTGCCCGAGGAGTTTCGTCCTTGACGCTGTCAGTGCCGCTGGTGAACGTCTAACGAGACAGACACCGTTTGGTCTGGGCGCTGGCGTCTTCTTTATCGGCTACTCGTTGTTTGAAGTGCCGAGCAACCTTTTGTTAGTCAAGGTTGGCGCGCGAAGGTGGATTGGGCGCATCATGACTGCAGGGGGCATCATTGCATCCGCCATGATGTTCGTTTCCACGCCGCTGCGGTTTTACATTTCGCGGTTCCTGCAGGGCGTCGCGGAAGCAGAGTTTTTTCTGGCAATCATCTAATACCTCAGCCGGTGGTTCCCTGCGAAAATGCGCGCGCGTTATCAGCAGTTGCACGATGTGGTGATCATGAGCGATTTTCCGCGCAACGCTGCTGGCAAAACGCTGAAACGCGTGATGCGCGATGAATACTGGAAAGATCGCGCCGGTCTCATCTAAATCGTACATCGCCATTTCATGAAAAAGCTTGACGGAAAAGTTGCTATCGTTTCGGGATCGGGACGGGGCATTGGTCGCGCGGTTGCACTCAAGCTGGCTAGCGAAGGTGCGCGTGTGGTGGTCAACGATCTCGATGAACTCCCCGCGCACGAAACGGCGCAACTCATTCGCGATGCCGGCGGTCAGTCGGCCGTGTGCGCGGGCAACGTCACCGCACCCGATTTCGGTAAACGTTTCGTTGAAGCGGCGCTCGACTCTTTTGGTGGACTCGACATCATTGTCAACAACGCGGGTTACACCTGGGATAGTGTCATCCAAAACATGACAGACGAACAGTTCGAGGCCATTCTCGATGTCCATGTAACGGCACCATTCCGCATCCTGCGCGCGGCAGCGGAACCCATTCGGAAATTCGCGAAAGCCGAAGCCGTCGCGGGTGAAGAACGGTTCCGGAAAGTCGTGAACATCTCCTCGGTATCGGGACTTGGCGGCAATGCCGGGCAGATCAACTATTCCGCTGCAAAGATGGCGGTGGTTGGCATGACAAAAACGTTGGCGAAGGAATGGGGGCGCTACAAAGTAAATGTGAATTGTGTTGCGTTTGGTTTTATCCGAACGCGAATGACGCAGGCCATAACGAACGAAACGAAAATTGACGGTGACGTGCGCAAGGTTGGGGTGCAGCCGGCACTGATCGAACAACTCGAGCAGACCGCCATCCCACTCGGCCGACTCGGCACGCCCGAAGAGGCAGCCGACGGTGTGTACCTTTTTTGCACGCCGGAGTCGAACTACATCTCGGGGCAGGTGATTGTTGTTGGTGGGGGGATCACGTTCTAGCGGCGGCTTTTTGATACTGGGGTCAGAGCCGTCATTTTGACCGCATTGTTTTGGTAGTCGGGACATTTTGGTACCGGGGTCAGAGCCGTCATTTTGCCCGCATCATTTTGATAGTAGGGACATTTTGGTACCGGGGTCAGAGCCGTCATTTTGACCGCATTGTTTTGGTACGGAGCCAGAGCCGTCGTTGCCCGGGGCAGCATTTGGGTGCTGTGGTCAGAGCCGGTGTCTCCCGTTGTGAACGGACCAACCTGCGGCACGACTGAAACCGGAATGGCGTCTGGCCGTATGATCAAAACGATCATAGTCGCCCCCCGCCTGAGTTTCCGATGCCCACCGACCCGCGCTCCCTCCTGCCACTGCGTCCCGTCGAATTCCTCCTCTTGCTCGCACTGGTTGAGGCAGAACAACACGGTTACGCGCTCGCCAAAGAAATCGCCGAACGAACGGATGGCGTCGTAACCCTCGAGCCGGGCAACCTCTATCGCGTCATCAAGCGACTGCGCGACGACAACCTGGTCGAAGCTTCCACGCGAAAATCGGATGTTGCGGCCGACGACGAACGACGGCGCTACTACAAACTGACAAAGCTCGGGCAACAAGTCGCGGCGCTTGAAGGTGAGCGATTGCGCAAACTGCTAGCGTCCAAACCGGCACGCGAATTGGCACGCATTGCGGGTTCACGCGCATGACTCACCCCCCACGTCGGGATGCGCGTTTGTATGCCGGGCTGTTACGCATGGTGCCGAAAAGTTTTCGCGACGAGTATGCCGAGGACATGACCGAGTTCTTCCTCGAAAAGATGCGTGATGTGCGCACGCAATCGGGAACCGTTGGAGTGCTGCGGTTCTGGTGGCGCACGATCGCCGATCTGGCCGGCACTGCAATTCTGGAGCGCACGACCGGCCTTTGCAAACACGTACACGCACGCACAACTCCAGCTGCCATAGCGCACACCACCACATCCAACACCCAACATTCCATGTTCAACGTTCTCGGGCAGGACATACGGTACGCTGGGCGTACATTATCAAAGAATCCCGTGTTCACGCTGGTTGCAGTGGCCGTGGTGGCCTTGGGTACAGGTGCGGTCAGCACAATTTTCAGTGTTGCCAACTCCATTGTGTTGCGACCGGTTCCCGGTGTTGAGAACGCCAGCGAAGTTGTAACGATCGACCGCACGCACGCCAACGGTTCCGGTTCGCTATCGGCGAGTTATGCGTACTACGAAGACATTGCCGCACATTCGCGCAAGATGAGCGGAGTTGCGGCATGGACGATGCTACCCATGACGATCAGCTCCGGTGCACAAGGTGTCTCCGCACTCGGCAACCTTGTTTCCGGAAACTACTTCGATGTTTTGGGAGTGAAACCAGCACTCGGGCGATTC
The DNA here is from genome assembly GCA_040004335.1 of Gemmatimonas sp. Taxonomy (GTDB): domain Bacteria; phylum Gemmatimonadota; class Gemmatimonadetes; order Gemmatimonadales; family Gemmatimonadaceae; genus Gemmatimonas. The sequence continues at coordinate 47,136 of JBDUBA010000241.1, read as the reverse complement.
TTCCAAGGCGACGAACGTACGGTGCGCAATGCGTACCCGGTTGCCGTCATCAGTCATGAATTCTGGCAGCGACAATTTGCAGGTGATAGTGGTGTCATTGGCAAGTCGATGCTAATGAATGGTGTCACGTTCAGCATTATTGGTGTAACACCGAAACGATTCTCAGGAGTGTATCCCGTTTTGCGGACGGACGCCTGGGTTCCACTCATGATGCAACCCCAAGTTCGTCGCGGCGGAGATCTGTTGTCAAAACAAACCGCTGCGTGGCTCGAGATGTTTGGTCGAATGGCGCCGCACGTTTCGACAACCGAAGCGCAAGTTGAAATCACCGCCCTGACAAAGCAGCGGACGCACAACACATCGGTTGGGGAGCCAACGTTCATGACCGACTACCCTGCATCTCGGGTGCAGCGAGCGTCGGGATTGCCCGCCGAGGCGACGACTCCGATCACCGCGTTCATCGTTGTGTTGTTGGTGGTTTCCGCGCTTGTCCTTCTGATTGCAAGCGTGAACGTCGCAAGTATGCTGATTGCACGAGCCGTTTCGCGTCGACGTGAAATCGCTGTGCGGATTGCGCTCGGAGCCGGACGCGGGCGACTCATCGGCCAGCTGCTCACCGAAAGCGTCGTGCTATTCACGCTTGGCGGTGCTGCTGGAGCATTGCTGGCTGTGTTTGGCACGCGCGCATTGCAGGCGATTGAATTGCCCGTTGACGTGCCAATATCACTCGACCTTGCGCCGGACTTTCGCGTTCTTCTCGTGACCTTGCTGATTGCACTCGTGACGGGAGTGTTGTTTGGCCTGGCGCCTGCGCTCCGCGGCTCAAGGCTGGAGATTGCTACAACACTTCGCAACGACAGCGCCGGCGCTGGTCGAGGACGTTCCCGCCTGCGCAACGCGCTGGTGATTGGACAGGTTGCCATGTCCTTGCTTTTGCTCACCATATCTGGGCTGTTTGTGCGGGCACTGGACAAAGGGCGAAGGGTCGATCTCGGTATTGACGTTACCCACGTCGCGGCTGCGGCTCTGAATGCGGGAACGGCGGGCTACGACACAACGCGCGGTCTTCAACTGTACCGAAACCTGGGCGCACGCCTGGCCGCACTACCCGGCGTGGAGAGTGTGGGTTACGCGCGGATACTACCGCTGTCCATGAATTCGATGGGCGAGGACATCTCGATTCCCGGGTACGTCCCTACCGACTCGCGGGACGGCAAGACGTTTGAAGTGCTCGACAACATCGTCGACGAAGGGTATTTCGCGATTACGCACATGCCGCTGGTGAGCGGGCGCAGCTTTCACTCTTCGGACAATGAGCAAGCCGCGCGCGTCGCGGTTGTCAACGAATCGTTCGTCAATCAATACTGGCCGAAACAGAACGCACTTGGCCGGACCATTGAGATGAACGGCCGTGCGATGACAGTCGTTGGCGTTGTGCGTGACACGAAATACAACAAGCTCGACGAAGTGAAGTTGCCGTTCCTCTTTCTGCCGTTCGCGCAGCACTGGGAGAGCGAAGTCAACGTGCTTGTGCGCACAAGCGGGGACCCGGCTTTGATGGCGTCAACCATTCGTCGGGAACTACATGCGCTCGACGCAAACCTTCCGAATCCCGTCGTAACGACACTGCAACAGGCCACCGCCGTCGTCTTGTTGCCTCAACGCGTGGCGGTAATCGTGACAGGGTTTCTTGGGCTTGCCGGACTCGCGCTGGCCGGCATTGGCCTCTACGGCGTCATTTCGTTTTCGGCGGCACAGCGCACGCGCGAGATTGGAGTGCGAGTCGCGCTTGGAGCGGGTCGACGTGACGTGTTGAAATTGGTGGTGGGCGAAGGGATGTCGCTGGTGGGCATCGGAATGGGGATCGGACTCGTTCTTGCGCTGGTCGCCACCCGGGCGCTCACGTCCTTCTTGTTCGGAGTGAGCCCACTCGACGCGTTCACATTCGTCGCTGTCGCGGCCATTCTCGCCACTACTGCACTCTTGGCGAGCTATCTACCGGCGCGCCGGGCTGCTGTACTCGACCCGGTCGTGGCATTGCGGCAGGAATAGCTCGCGCGACTTTCTTTCCCGCTGCGGTACTCGATCCGGTCGTGGCATAGCGACAGGAATAGATCGCGGGACTATCTTTCGCGGATGCAACTATCAGATGCCATCAGCGCGCGCCGCACCATTAAGCGCTTTATCAACACGCCAGTATCGCGGGAAGACATCGAAGCTCTTCTCTCAGCTGGATCACTCGCACCCAATCATCGTCTCACGCAACCGTGGCGATTCTATGTATTGGGGCCCGATGCGCGATATGCGTACGGACTGGCGCTGGGAAACCGCAAGGCCAAGAAGATTGAAGACCCGGCCGCTGCGCAAACCATGCGCGAAAACGTGGCCAACGAACATCGTGCGTTGCCGGCGATGCTGGCAATTGCGATGATCGTGAACGAAAACGAAGAAATTCGCGAGGAAGACTACGCGGCAGCGATGATGGGCGTGCAGAACATCTGCCTGACCGCAGTTGAACGCGGTTTGGGAACGGCGCTCAAGTCAGGCGCGATTCTTGGCGATGCGGCCGCGCGTGCTGCTGTAACGGTTGCTGACAACGAACGCATCATCGTTGTGATGAACGTGGGAGCACCGGCCGAAGTTGCGCCGCCCAAGGCTCGTGAGCTGGCGGCAGCCTACACCAAGTGGGTGCCTTGATCCACTCAAGGTTCAGTCACCGGAAATTGAACAACATGCGCGTTCCTTCGCGTGGCTGAGCGAAAGCACGGTGCCAAAGCGCCGGCAACTGATTCACTGGTTGCCGGCGCGAATTGGGAGAGCAAGGATATCTCGGGCGAGCAACACACCCGCGTCGAGTTCGCGAGTCTCGACATGACTGAAGCGAAAAACGTCGGCGCAGTCTTTACCGATTGCACATTTCGGCACTGCAAGTTCAACGTGTCCGTACATCAGGATGCGGCCTTCATCAATTGCACATTCAAATCGTGTTCGTTTTTCGACACGAAATTTCACGAATGCAAGTTTGTCGGTAGCATGTTCGATCGGTGCACGTACGACCTCATGGAAGTCTCTGGCGGCAACTGGTCGCACGTGGGTTTGCCCGGCGCGAATCTCAACAAGGCATCGTTCAACCGTGTGCGCCTGCGCGAAGCCGATTTGACAGGTGCGCGCGCTGAGGGTGCAACTATTCGCGATTGTGATCTCTCTGGCGCCTGGATGCACGCCATGAATTTTACCGATTGCGATTTGCGCGGCAGCGATCTCAGTGCAATTGATCCAAAAGAAATGGAATTGCGCGGTGCCATCATTACCATGAATCAAGCGATAACAGTTGCCACGGCATTTGGCATGGACGTTCGCGCCGAATAGTGGCAACAGCGCGTCCATGATCAACACATCTTCCAATATTGAAAAGGAGTGGCTCTGGGGATGGGATTCCACGCCTGGAATTGTATCGGTGTGGGCCGAAGGGAATGGTCGTGCAACTGTTTGGCGGCGTGATGCAGCGAGCGGCGAGTTACTTACCGAGGTCGCGCAATTTCGACCGTGGATGTTGCTGCGCAGTCTGGCACCGCTTCGTCATCTGGGCGGGGCGCTGGGAAATGAAGGTGACACCCAATCAGCAATTCGTTATACGAAACTGAGTGGCGACGGAGCGCTGCGGTACGTCGTGAGCGCACCAACGGTTGATCGGCTCACGAGCGCGTTATTGCACGGTGAATCCATTCTGCAGGGGAAATCGCTACGTCACGTACGCGATCTCGAAGACGATTCGTACCTGCTGCTGGCTCCGGATGAACAGTATCTGGTTGCAACTGGCCGCAACTACTTTCGCGAGCTCTCCTTCGATCAATTGCGACGTTTGCAGTTCGACCTCGAAACCATGGGACTGGATGCCGAGCAGCATCGCATCTTCATGGTGGCGGTGCGTTTGCCCAATGGAGAGTTGCGCACACTGGAGAGCGCAACCAATACCGATGACGGCGAACGCCAGCTCATCAAGCAATTGGAACAGTTGGTGCGCGAAGCTAATCCGGACGTCATCGAGAATCACAACCTGCACGGATTCGATCTCCCGTTTCTGCACACGCGCGCGAAGCTGTTGCGCATGCCGTTCGCGCTGGGCCGTACCTCGCATAAGAATCTCCTGACACGCGCTGCCAGGCGCGGCACGCGCAGTGAACACGACGCGTCGCGGCGCGTTCGCTTCATTGCCCCCGGACGTGAACTCATCGACACGCTTGACGCAGTGCGTCGGTATGATTTCTCCGCGCGTGATCTACCGTCGCACGGGCTCAAGGCCGTCGCCAGGCACTTTGGGTTTGCGGGTCCCGATCGAGAATACATTCGCGGTGATCAAATTTATGCGACGTATCGCACCGACCCCGATCGGGTACGACGTTACGCCACCGATGATGTTGTCGAAGTAGCACATCTCGCGCGTGTGTTGGGCGGTGCCGCGTTCGCGCTCGCTCGTATGGCGCCCCGACGTTATGAACGACTCGCCGACGCGGGAGCGGCGACGGGTGTGGTTGACCCGTTGCTGGTACGCGCGTATTTGCGATCGGGTGTCGCATTGCCCGCGCATCAGGAAGGCGATGGAACGACACACACTGGTGCTGCGTTGTACCTGTTCAGAACTGGTGTTGCGCACCGCGTCGTGAAAGCCGACGTCGCAAGTTTGTATCCGTCGTTGATGCGGCAATATCAGATTGGCCCGGCGCCTGACCAACTTGGTGCAATGCTGGCCCTCGTCAATCAACTGGTCGAGCAACGATTGGCCGCGAAGGCAGCGGCACGTTCCGAACCAGCAGCGTCGGCCGAGCGATATACGCTCGAAGCGATGTCGGCCGCGATGAAGCTTGTCGTCAATTCAGCTTACGGGTATCTCGGCGCCGGCGGCGGCCTCACTCGTTTTGCTGATGTTCATGCGGCCAACGAAGTTACGCGGCGCGGTCGCGAAACACTGGCATTCATGTGTCGGGAATTGGCGGCGCGCGGTGTCACGCTGCTTGAGGGTGATACCGACGGCGTGTACTTTGCGGTGCCGGAACCGTGGACCGAAGCGGACGAGCGGCGAGTGGTGTCGGAAGTGGCCGCGCTACTGCCGCCATTGGTGCAGCTGGAGTTTGAAGGGCGTTACGCCGCCATGTTGTCGCACGAACCCAAGAACTACGCGTTGTTGACATACGACGGCAAACTGATATTGCGGGGTGTCGCATTTCGGTCAAGCCGCGCGGAACCATTTGGAGAGGCGTTCCTGCGTCGTGCGATTCATCAGCTCCTGCAAGATGATGTCGCTGGTGTGCGCGAGACCTATGTGCACACCGTCAGTGCGCTTCGCACGCGCACAATGCCCGTATACGACGTTTCGTCGAAGGTGCGACTGACGAAGAACTCGGAGACCTACAAGGCGTCACGCGAATCGCGGCGTGAAATTTCGTACGAAGCCATGCTTGCGAGCGGACGAACTAAGTGGAGTGCAGGCGAGCGTGTGCGTGTGTACCGAACGCACGGCGGTGTTGGAGCGCTGGCGCCGGAACGCGGGGAAGGCAGTGACGCGTTCAGCGGCCCGTCAGGCGAGGCGGAGTTGGCTGAGTATGATGTGGAATATTACGTGCGATTGTTGCGCGAATCATTCGCGGCGCGATTGGAGCGTGCATTCAGTGCGGTGGATTTCGAGACGCTCTTTTCCGATCCGATGCAACCATCGCTGTTCGACGCGCGCGTAACCGAGATGCGATCGGTACTAACGTCTGTTGATGCTGTGCCTTGAACTTTTGTTGGCACACTTCGCCTGACGAGCGAGATGTCACTCAGTTCATCTGAGTTCTTTCCGCACAACAAGTTTGAGCCCTGACCACACGTCATCAACGGCGCACACCTTGATATCAACCCACCCCATTGGGAGAGCCACTTCGCGAATGGTGTCTTCCGTAATATCCGTCGCGACCTTCGACGATTTCTTTGGCCAGGAAACCCACACGGTTGCATCAGGCGCCAGCTTGTCACGAAGCGCCTGCAACGTGTGCGCAAGAAATGCGCGCTTCGCGGTGAACAGATGCACGAGGTTGGTGTTCGCGCCCGCTCGCGTTGAAAATTTGACATCGGGTGGCAACGGTTCCAGGCTGTTTCGATAAGTCGCTGGTGCATCGATGACAACAACGCTGTGCCCATCCTTGATGCCCAGTTTTTTAGCCAACGGTGTTCCAGAGTATCCGCTCACAGCGAGGGAAGCGTAAAGCGAACAGTGGTGCCGACGCCCGGTTCACTCTGCACGTCAATTTCGCCCCCGTGCGCGTCAATGATACCCTTCGCAATCCACAGTCCAAGTCCCGCGCCCACACGTTCGCGACCGCGCGCCTGCCAGTAACGATCGAAAATGTGCGCCAGGTCGTCACGGGCAATGCCGCGACCGGTATCCGCGACGGTGATCACCAGCATCGCATCGCTCGCACTGGCCGTGAGCGTTAACCGTCCGCCTTTCGGTGTGAACTTGATGGCGTTGCCACCGATATTCGAAAAGACCTGCAATACGCGCTGGGAGTCGGCGCGCGCGAGCGGCAAGTCTTGTTCGAATACGCTGACGAGTTCAATCTCGCCTGCGTGCGCAAGGGGCGTGAGCACGTCCACCGCGTCGCGCAACAGTGTTTCGATGCGTGTTGGCGTGACCTCAATGCTGAAGGTGCCTGCGTCAATGCGAGTTGCGTCAAGGAGATCATCAATCAGGCGATTGGCGCGACTGGCGGCCCGCAATACAATTTCGACCTGTTTCCGCGCCGCAACGCGACGATCATCTGTTGGCGCGAGCTCCAGCAGCAACGTGCTGGCCATGGCAATGGTCTGCACCGGATTTCGCAAATCGTGCGACACGATGGCGAGCATGTCGTCGCGCGCTTGAGTGGCGGCAAGTGCTGTTGACAGCAACCGAGCGTTTTCGATGGAACCGCTGGCCAATTGCGCCAACTGCATGATCAATGCCCGATCGCTTTCGGAAATCTCAAGGCTGCTGTTGGTCCACACGCTGATCGTGCCCAACAGCGTGCCGTCGCGAGCCAGCAGTGGCGCTTCAATGGGTTCACTCGCAGAATCGTTTTCGCTGTTGCCGGCAACGTAAGTGACACATTCAGAAACTGCGCGAACTGCTTCGCGCGCAGGTGCACCGGTTGTTATCGCGACCAGTGCGCGTTGCGCACCCACCAGTAGCCGCGCTTCCTCGGCGGTGGCGGACAACATCGCGTTAACGGACGCGGTTGAGTTGATGCGCATGGCCGCGCCGGACAGCGCGTGCAGCTGCTCAGTGTAGCGGCGCACGCGTTCATCGGCCGCGCGAATACGCAGCGCGTATCGCAGACTACGTTCCAGGCGTTCGGCCGACAATTGTGATTTCGGGATGTAGTCCGTGGCGCCGGCTTTCATCAGTTCGACCGCTGTCTGCGCGTCGCCAACTCCGGTCAGCATGATCACTGGCAGCGCTTTGCTGGCAGCGCGAACATGCATCAGCAAGTCCAGCCCCAGGCCGTCGGGCAGATGGTAATCGAGGATCAGGCAATCGGCCGGTGCTGCGGAAATCGCCAACATGCCGCCAGCGAGATCCTCGGCTTCTACAATAGTTACGGCGGGCGCAACCGCGATGAGTGCGCGTCGCACCGCCATGCGATCGAGTTGGTCGTCATCGACCAACAAAACGCGAAACGGACTGTTTAACGGCACGACGCTTCCACAGGTCTTGGTGTCGGTGCACTTGAACGGATGGACTTGACGCGGGTCATCACGGCATTTCCACCAATTGCCAGTATTTCTGCAACGTGGCCATAACCTCGACAAAAGTGCCGAGTGTGACGGGTTTCAGCAGGTAACCGGCGATGTTCAAATTGTAGGCATTCACTTTGTCGCGTTCGTCATCCGACGTGGTCAGCACCACCACAGATGTTGCGTGCAGTTCAGGATCGGCTCGCACGATTTGCAGGAATTCAATGCCCGACATGCGCGGCATGTTCAGATCGAGCAACACCAATCGCCGGGCTTTCGGAAATTCGGAGCCGCGCAGCATCGCGAGGGCTTCTTCTCCGTCGTGTGCGACATAAAGCGGATTGGCAATGCGTCCCTTCTCGAAGGCGCGCCGGACATTCATCACGTCGATGTCATCATCGTCAACGAGCAGGATATTCAGCCGGCGATCGTCATGCATGACTCAGTCCTCTCGGCCCGGCACACGCGGCCAGGTAAAGTTGAAAGTGGAACCCATTCCTGTTTCGATATCCGTTGGCGAATCGACCCAAACTCGTCCGCCACGGCCTTCTACAATTTTCTTCACGATTGCCAGACCGATCCCGGTTCCCTCAACCTTATCGCGCGCCACAAGACGTTGGAAGACGACAAATATGCGCTCGTGGTATTGGGGGGCAATACCTGGTCCGTTGTCGGTTATCCGAAAGTGTACGAAATCGCCGGTAGTCGTGGCATGAATCTGGACCACGGGATCGGGGCGTTGGGTGTACTTAATCGCGTTACCTACCAGGTTGCTCAGCACCTGTTGCAGCGGTACACGTTCAGAAAGAACGGTTGGTAAAAGCGCTGCAATCTGAAATTGCACATTGGCCGGCGGTGCCAGGAGCTCCACGACTTCGTGCACGAGTTGATTCACGTCGATGGGCGAGGGGGCATTGCGGGCACGCCCGGCGCGCGAGTATTCGAGAATACCGTCAATCAACCCTTCGAGCCTGCGAACACGACCACGCAGCAGCTCCATTTTTTCCTTCGCTGGCGCCGGGAATGCATCGCCAATATCCTCTTCGATCCATTCCGACAGATTGGCGATGCCGCGAAGCGGTGCTTTCAAATCGTGCGACGCGACATAGGCAAACTGATCGAGTTCCTGATTCGTGCGTTCAAGACTGCGCACCAACCGATCACGTTCCTCGAGATGATTTTGCGCATCATCAATGTCAGTATTGGTGCCAAACCATCCGGTCACCTCGTTGTCTGGTCCACGATGCGCCAGCGCACGGCCAACGTGCCACCGATACGTGCCGGCCTTGTCTTTGAGACGGAAATTCACATCATACGGTTCACCGGTTGCCAGTGAGTGCGTCCAGCGTTCCACCACCGGCGACACGTCATCCGGATGCAGTACCGACAGCCATCCATCTCCAATGATTTCGTCGCGCGCGCGGCCAAAATATGCAACGACGCCCTCACTTACAAAATCCAGTTGACCGCTGGGTGCGGCCGTCCACACTTGCACCGGAATTGAATCGGCCATGAAGCGGTATCGCGTGTCGCTGGCCCGATAGCGATCGCGTGCGTGTTCGGCCGCGTCGCGCTCTTCTTCGGCCACCACCGTAATACGCTGCAATTCTTCGTTGGTGGCTTCGAGTTCTTCCGTCATGACCTGCTGCTCTTCGAGTTGCTGTTCCAGCTCAACCTGCTGCTCACTCAGGATCGTAGATTGCGCCTCCAATTCGGTGTTCTGTTCTTCGATGCGCGCGTGCGCGGCTTCACGCTGCGCCACCTCCCGCTTGATGGCGGAGGTGATCACCATCAACAGTGCAAACGCGGCGACCGTTCCTGGCAGAATTACCGCAATCGCAATCCAGCCCAGGCGCGCCGATGAGTTTTCGCGAGTGGTAAGCAGACTGGTCTCAGCGCTGTCCATTTGCGCCACCAAAGTGCGCAGGCTATCCATCTCCTCCTTGCCCGAGCGCAGCGTGTCAACCACAATTGGCGCGCCAGCCCGGTAGTCGCGAATGCGCGAGGCCAATTGGGTCGCACGAGATTCCGCAATATCTTCCAGACGGACAAGCTGTCGCGATTGAGTTGGATTGTCTTGCGTTAATTGGCGAAGGTTCGCGAGCCGCCTGCTGACATCTTCGGCCGCCCTCACATACGGCTGCAGGAATTCGTCGGCTCCGGTGAGCAGAAATCCGCGCTGGCCGGTTTCTGCGTCGGTCAAACGCTGCAGCAGGGCAGCCAAATTCTGTTTCACTTCGAGTGTGTGGGCCACCAGTGCCGAAGCGCCACGAAATTCATTCACCAGGAAAACGCCCAGTGAACCAACAATAAGCACCAGCGCCGCGATCGCCGTCACAGCCCTGAGCTTGGTGCTCAGTGGCAAAACTGGCGGTTTGCGGCGCCGGTCTACCCGCTGTTGAATTGGGGGTGTGAGAGCAGGCATTTCGGATGACACAGGTTAACGATGAACGTGTCGCAATATGTATTGGCACGCACTTGCTGGCGACTCACGCAGATGGCCGCGCATGCACGTTGGCACACCCCCCGCCCGACCTCAGCGTTTGTTGCTGAGATACTCGCGCACGAACGCCTCATGTTCTCGCGACGCAGCGGGCGGGCCGAGTTCATAGGTGGTACCCGCAGTGCACCAGGTGATGTGTGTTGCCAGCTCCATGAGGGACGCCGCTTCGTGACCAGTGAGAACCACTGCGCAGCCGTCGGCGGCCATGGCTCGAAATATGTCAGCCAGGGAGTCATGGTCCTTTGGGGCAATACCACGGTAGGGCTCATCTGCCAGCAGACAAGCCGGGCGTCGCGTCAGGACTGCGGCAAGCTCGGCCCGCCGCAGTTCGCCACCGGACAGTGTCTGTGGTAACCGGTCGAGCAAGCGCCCAACATTCGCGATACTCGCGGCCTCGGTAACGCTACGCCGTTCGAATCGCTGCTCAAAAAAGCTCAGCTGTTTCCCCAACGGCAAGCTCGTTGAGAACAGATCGTGGTCGGGCAAATAGAAAACGCCAATACGCGCAAGGTGCGCCAACGACGGTTTCAGAATTGTGTTGCCGTTGATTTGCACGATGCCCGTATCGGGCGCAACAAGGCCTCCGGCAATCTTGAGGAGCGTTGATTTGCCGACACCGTTACGACCAAACACTACGCGAACGTCTCCGGTGGTTGCGCGCAGAGTGGCTGAACTCAGAATACGTCGACCATTAAATGTCTTGCCAATTGAGTCGGCATTGAGGTACACCATTCAGGTTCCCCTTCGCAATAACAATGCGATCCACGGTTGCACAAGAATGCTGAAGAGTGTCTCAGCCACAACTCCAACACTGACCACTACTCCGATTGTCTGCCACGCACTGTAGCCCAGGTTGCTCCAGAACAACGATTCGTGCCTGCGCTGCAGATCAACCCAGCCGAGCGCCGCAAGCAACAACACGACGCCTACGGGTGAGTCGATGCGGAGGGCGCTGACCACTAACGTCACAAGCAGAAACAGAACGATCGCTCTCAACATCAGCACTTTGAGTGCGGCATGACGGGTCAGGGCAGTGAGCATTGCCTGATTACCTGCCGCGGCGATTGGAGTTCCCGATGCTGCCGTAGCTCGCGGAAAAGATGTTGATCCGATGCTCGTTGTTGACGCGGCGAATGTGATGAGATCTCCCGGCAGAGCGCTCTCGGTCTCACCGTGCGCGAATCACCCCGGTAAATCGAGTCCGCTCACAACCCGAAACGTGTCGCGCGCAATCAAGAGCTCCTCGTCGGTTGGCACGACCCATGCTTCAAGACCAGAACCCTCGGTGGAAAAACGCCCAGCGCGTCCACCCGCCAGTTGATCATTGAGCGCACGATCGACCTGTAACCCTGCCCACTGCAAACCGTCGCAGATGCGTGCACGAATTTCGGCAGAATTTTCTCCAATGCCACCGGCAAACACCACCGCGTCCGCGCCACCCATCGCCGCCAGATAGCTGCCGATGTATTTCCGGGCCCGATAACAGAACATCTCGATCGCCAGATTCGCTCGGCGGTCCTTATTCTCCTGCGCCTCGGCCAACAGATCTCGCATGTCGTTCGTGAGGCCGGAGATACCCAACAAGCCGGATTGTTTGTTCAACAGATTTTCGGCCTGCGCTGGAGTGAGGCCATCCTTCGCGGCAATGTAATCGACCAACGCGGCGTCGATATCGCCCGAGCGCGTTCCCATGACCAGGCCCTCGAGCGGCGTAAAGCCCATCGACGTGTCAATGCTCCGCCCGTTCACAATGGCGCAAGCCGAACATCCGTTGCCGAGATGCAGCGTGATGATGCGAACGTCTTCGCGCTTGCGGTTCGTGAGACGCCGAAATCCCCACGCGATGGAGCGGTGCGACGTTCCGTGAAATCCGTAGCGGCGTATTTTGTGCCGCCGATATAGCGGATACGGAATCGCATAGAGGTACGCGTGTTCGGGCAGTGTCTGATGAAACGAAGTATCAAAGACCGCTACTTGCGGCACGCCATCTCCAAGTGCGGCACGCGCCGCCTGAATACCACGCAGATTGTGCGGATTATGCAGTGGTGCGAGTTCGATGTTCTCTTCGATTTCTCGCAGCACCGCATCGTCAACCCTGACACTGCGCGTAAACTGTTCGCCGCCGTGTACAACACGATGTCCAACCGCGGCAATATCGGCGCGACTGGTGAGTGTTGTGCCCGACTCGCTGTTCGTGACCCACCCGACTACCCAGTCAACCGCGGCACGCATGTCGGGAATTGCCGCAGTGATCTTTCTCTTCTCGGCGTTCGCACCACCTGCGGCAATAACTGCTTCGCCCCCGATTCGCTCAATCAGTCCATGCGCCAGCCGTACGTCGCTGTCGCTGTCAATACGCGACCCGTCCGTTGCAAGCACCTGAAACTTGAGCGTGGCCGAGCCGGCGTTGAGAACCAGGATGTTCATGGGGGGATCGGAAGTGCTTCTCGGCGGTTGACCATGTTGGTAGCTTGTCTGAATGAATACTCAATACCGCACCACGGCGTTGGCTGGTAAAACGTTCTTCCGGCGGTGCGTCGCATGCGCCGTCCCGGTCGCGATGCTGGTTGCGCCAGCCTCTTCGGTGAGTGCGCAGACATCTGCCGCTCAACGCGCATCGGGGCCGAGATTCGAAATCTCATTCAGCAAGGTTGCCCACACGGCCCCAATTACGGGGCGGGCATATGTGGCAATCAGCCGAACGTTCAACGGAACGCGAACTCCCATTGCCCAGACCGGTGAAACGGGAACGCCGCTTTTCGGTGTGAATATTGAGGGCATGGAGGCCGGCACCTCGGTGGTCATCGACGGCGGCACGCCTGGGTATCCGGTGCAAAGTTTGCGCGATATACCGGCCGGTGAATATTGGGTGCAGCCGTTTGTAAACGTCTACACGAAATTCGCGCGCGCCGACGGTAAAACCGTGTGGCTGCACATGGATCAGTGGGAAGGGCAAAACTGGAAGTCATCGCCCGGCAACATTTTTGGCGATCCGGTCAAGATCACCTACAATCCGCAATCGTCCGTACCCATCAGGTTGATCGCCAACAAGGTGATCCCCGAAATCAAGGTGCCAGCGGACAGCGGGAATGTGCGTCGCATCAAGATGCAGAGCACAATTTTAAGCAAGTGGTGGGGCGCGCCAATCTATTTTGGTGCCGTCGTGTTATTGCCCAAAGACTACGACAAACATCCAGACGTGAAATATCCAATCGTGTATAGCGAGGGACACTTCTCGCTTCGCGCACCAGGCATTGGATCGAACGCATTCTGGAATGCAGACGGCACGCCGCGCATGATTGTCGTAACACTGCAGCATCCTTCGCCCTACTATGACGACTCATATGGCGTCAACTCGGCCAACAACGGCCCGTATGGCGACGCCATCATGCAGGAGTTGATTCCGGAAGTCGAAAAGAAATTTCGCGTGATTGGTCAACCGTGGGCGCGGTTGCTTACTGGTGGTTCAACCGGCGGATGGATTTCACTGGCCAAGCAAGTGTTCTATCCGGATTTCTACGGCGGCACGTGGTCGTTGTGTCCCGACGGCGTTGACTTTCGCTACCATCAAATTGTGAACGTGTATGGTGACACCAACGCCTACTGGTTTCAAAAAGACTGGATGCGAGTGGAACGCCCAACGCAGCGCAAGCCCGATGGCAACATCACGGCCATGATGAAGGACGAGAATTGGTTTGAGCTGACGGTTGGCGACAAGTCACGTTCCGGCGGACAGTGGGATATTTGGGAAGCGACCTACGGACCGTCCGACGCCGAAGGATATCCGCAGCGCATCTGGGACAAACGCACAGGCAAGATCGATCCGAAAGTTGCCGCATATTGGAAAGAGCACTACGACTTACGCAGCATCCTCGAAACGAACTGGGCAACGCTTGGGCCGAAACTCGCCAACAAAATCAACGTGTATGTTGGTGACGCCGATTCGTATTATCTGAACATGGGCGTTCACATGCTGGACGAGTCACTCAAGAGACTCAGCGCGCCCAAGTTTGCGGGCGAGATTGTGTTTCAACCGATGGCGCCGCACTGTTGGGGACCGCCCATGAATGACCTCATGGTGAAGATGACGGCGCACATGGAGAAATTTGCGCCCGCCGGTGCTGATCTCAAGAGCTGGCGTTACTAGGTCCGACTCAACGCCAACCAGCCACATGACTCAGATTATTCCGGTGAACTACCGCTCCGACATTTTGCCTGAGTACCACGGCACACCGGTCGGATTGCTGCTCGAATATCACAATCTCGAACGCGCGCTCGGCTCAAGCCTCGGGCATCAGGTGCTGATCGGGATGTGTATGGACAGCCGCAAGGCACTGCGCATTCCCAACGATTTCGCGTTTGTGCTGCGCACGGCCGGCGCGAACATGCGCGACAACGAATTCCGTATTTCTTTCGCCATCTCGATTGGCGGGGTGCGCACCATTGTGCTGATCGCGCACACCGATTGCGGCATGACGCGCGTGGCCCGACTGCACAACGAATTCGTGAGCGGGTTGATAGAACATGCGGGCTGGGATGCCGAACGCGCGGAGAAACATTTTGCGGACAGTATTCCAAAATTTGCCATGGACGACGAAATCGAGTTTGTCATGCGCGAAGCTGAGCGCCTGCGTGGGTTGTATCCAAAAATCACGGTTGTGCCGTTATTGTATCGCGTCGAAGACGACCTGTTGTACCAACTCAAAGCGTAGCCGATGCCCCGATGAGCGCAGTGCGTACGACGGTGCTCGTCATCGATGATGAACCGCAAATTCGTCGCGTGGTGCGAAATGCGTTGCAGCACCCGAGCACGCGGATCATCGAAGCGGCCACCGCGGCCGAAGGGCTGGACGCCGCTGCCGCCGAGCAACCGGCGCTCATCATTCTGGATCTGGGTTTGCCCGACCGCGACGGGCTTGATGTGTGCCGCGATCTGCGCGCTTTTACGGCGAAGCCAATCATTGTCCTCTCAGCGCGCCATCAGGAGCGCGAGAAGGTTGCGGCACTCGACGCGGGCGCGGATGACTACGTCACGAAACCGTTCAGTACGGCCGAACTACAGGCGCGCGTACGTGCGCGACTGAGGCGCACGGAGGAGCAGTCCGCGACGAATGCACCAACGGTAGTTGCGACGGGAACGCTCACTATCAACCTGGTGCAACGCAGTGTTCGCCTCCGCAATGAAATCGTGCACCTTACACCCACTGAGTGGGAGCTGTTGCGCACGTTGGCAACACATCCCAATCAAACGCTCACGCACAACCAGCTGTTCGCCGCCATCTGGGGAAACGCGGCCGGCGACGCGCAACAATACTTACGGGTGTACGTTGGACAGCTGCGTCGAAAGATTGAAGCGGACCCCGTACGGCCGCAACACATCAAGACCGAACCGGGCGTGGGTTACCGCTTCGAATTGAGCGATTGACAATGAAGCAGCAACGCCGGACGCAAAGTCAGCTCCTGTTGGCGTTCGCAGCGCTCGTGGTATTGACCGCGCTCATGCTGGCCTTTCGCGATCGGTTGGACAAGGCGCATGTTGCGCTCCTGTATTTGTTGATGGTGCTGGGCGGAAGCGCGGCCGGGCGACTCGCGGGCCTAACGCTTGGTGTTGCGGCCTTCGTGCTCTTCAATGTGTTTTTCCTGCCTCCGTACAACACGCTCGTGATCAACGATCCACTCGATTGGCTGGTGCTGATTTCGTTCCTCATCACCAGTGTCGTCGCGACGGAGCTGTTGAATCGTCAACGCGTGCAGACCGAGCTGGCCGAGCGGCGCCGCAGTGAGCTGGATCAGTTCGCGACACTGGGCGCAGAAACATTGAACGCGGCCAGAGCGGAACACGCGTTGGCGGCGATCGCTCGCGTGATACAATCCAGCGTTGGCGTATCGCGGTGCGAGCTGTTTGTTGGCAACTCTGGCAAGGATCTCCGTCCAATTGCCGGCGCGGCCGAAGGCAGCGCGGTTCTGGAAAGTCTGCCGGCGTACGTGGCTGAGTCGGGGCGTGAGTCTCTTACGCGGCGCGACGGAACGGTCCATGTGGTGAGTGAAATGGAGCGCCCGATGACGGAAATTCGAGACGGAAATGTGTCGTATTCGATTCCGCTGTCGGTGCGTGGCAAGACGGTTGGCGTGTTGCGTGTGAGCGATGATCGCGAACTCACCCTCACGTCGGAGAAGTTGCGAGTCCTGACGGCGTTGGCGTATTATGCCGCTCTGGCGATGGAACGTCTGCGACTGGAAGGGGCGGAGGAAGCGGCCGAAGAATTGCGAAGAGTTGATCGCTTGAAAGACTCGCTGTTGGCGGCGGTGTCACACGATTTACGCACGCCGCTAACGACTATAAGAGCTCTGGCGCACGAAATCGCGACGGCGTCCGACGGCGATCTCTTTGAACGTGCGACCGTGATTGAGGGCGAGGTCGATCAACTATCCGCGATGGTTGAAGACCTGCTCGAACTTTCGCAGCTGAACGCTGGCACGATGCCCGTCGATGCTGGGCTCAACACGACGGATGAATTGATTGAGGCGGCGCTGCAGCGTGCGTCTGTCGCGCTCAAGCGTCATGTCATACGCGTGAAGTATGCCCAGGAATGGCTGCTGGTGGGTCGATTTGATTTCGGATTGACCCTTCGAATTCTGGTGAATCTGTTGGAGAATGCAGCAAAATATTCGCCCGTCGATGGCGCGATTGATATTGACTTGTGTCGCATAGGCGACGTACTGCAAATTGCAGTCAGCGACAGAGGCCCCGGTATTGCTCAGGATGATCAGGCGCGAATTTTCGAACCGTTCTTCCGCTCCGGAAATGCGCCTCCAGACGTACGCGGTGCCGGTCTTGGCCTGTCGATTGCAAAACAGTTGGCCGAAGTCCAATCCGGTTCCTTGCGTGTCGCGGCACGTGACGGCGGCGGGAGCACGTTTGTGCTGACGCTGCCAGCGGCCGACGTTCCGGCAACAGGTGCGGCGAGCAACACGGGACCGTAAGTGCAATGCTGGCAATGGTACGGAATCCTTGTGAAATCCTTGTGACGCGGCACTGTTTTCCCCACACATCGCTTATGCCAAATAATCCATAATGTGGTGGCGCAGGAGTTAAGGACTGCGCCGGGTAGTCAACTTTTCTGGTGCTGGTCATGATCGACATTTTCTACATACTGGGAACGCTGGCGTTCTTCGCGCTGATGTTCGGCTATCTCGTTGCGTGCGCACGGTTGGGACGCCCAACCATCGACCGTGAGCGCGCGCAATGAGCTCCGATAGCTGGATCGCGCTGATGTGTGCGGGGCTCATGCTGCTGTATCTCACATACACGTTGCTGCGTCCGGAGCGCTTCTGAGATGACCACCAATGGATGGCTCCAGATTCTGTTCTTCGCCGTGGCGGTGCTGCTGATCGCAAAACCACTTGGCCTGTATCTCGTTCGCGTGTATGACGGCACGTTTCAGTGGCTGTCGCCGGTTGAGCGCATCATTTATCGCGTGGCGGGAATCGACGCTGACGAAGATCAGCACTGGCTGCGATATGCGTCGTCAATGCTGTTCTTCAGCGTTGCGTCGTTGCTCCTGACGTACGCCGTGTTGCGCCTGCAGCACCTGTTGCCGCTCAATCCGCAGCAACTTGCGGCGGTGCCGCCGCGTCAGGCGTTCGAGACGGCGGTCTCGTTTACCACGAACACGAACTGGCAGTCATACGGCGGAGAGGCGACCATGTCGTACTTCACGCAGATGACGCAGCTTGCATTTCACAATTTCGTTTCCGCGGCCGTTGGAATCTCTGTTGCCGTGGCATTCGTGCGCGGTATCGCGCGCCGAAGCGCCGGGCGTCTGGGAAATTTCTGGACGGACACCGCGCGCGGAACGTTGTACGTGCTGCTTCCATTCTCATTGATGCTGTCGCTGCTGTTTGTGCAACAGGGCGTGATTCAGAATTTCAAACCGTATCTTGAAATCACGACGCTTGAAGGTGCCAAGCAGATATTGGCGATGGGTCCGGTGGCGAGCCAGGAAATCATCAAGCAGATCGGAACGAACGGCGGTGGATTCTTCAATGCGAATTCGGCGCATCCGTTCGAGAATCCGACGCCGTGGAGCAACTTCTGGGCGATGTTCACGATCTTCATGATTCCGTCAGCGTTGACGTACATGCTGGGTCGCATGGTCAAGAGTCAGAAACACGGCTGGGCGGTGTGGTCTGCGATGTTTTTCTTGTTCGCTGCAGGTGTCACAACCGCCTACTGGGCGGAAGCACGTGGCAATCCCATCCACGCGGCGCGAGGACTTGATCTCGTTACGACCAGCGTCAATCCCGGCGGCAACATGGAAGGCAAGGAAACACGTTTCGGCATTGCCAACTCGGCGTTGTTTGCCACGGTCACCACCGATGCTTCGTGTGGTGCGGTCAATTCCATGCACGACTCGTTTACGCCGATTGGCGGATTAGTACCGATGATCAATATGCAACTGGGCGAGGTCGTGTTTGGCGGCGTTGGCGCGGGGTTGTATGGCATGTTGATGATGGTCGTGCTGACGGTGTTCGTGGCGGGCCTGATGGTCGGACGCACGCCAGAATATCTGGGAAAGAAGATCCAGGCGCGCGAAGTGCAGATGGCAATGCTCTACGTGCTGATATTTCCGGCCGCAATCCTTTCCATGACGGCAATCGCCGTGGCGCTTGAGCCCGGACTCAAGGGGCTCAACAACAGTGGGCCGCATGGGTTATCGGAAATCCTCTACGCATTTTCGTCGACGGCGGCAAACAATGGCAGCGCGTTCGCTGGCCTCACCGGCGGCACGACGTTCTACAACACGTTATTCGGCATCACGATGTTGATCGGGCGCTTCGGCATGATGGTCCCGATGCTCGCGCTCGCCGGATTTTTGTCGGACAAACAGATCGCTCCGGAATCGTCCGGAACGTTTCCCGTGACGACCGCGCTGTTTGTTGCCCTCCTCGTTGGTGTCATTCTTATAGTTGGTGCTCTCACATTCTTCCCAGCGTTGGCGCTCGGCCCAATTGTTGAGCACCTGTCGATGCTTGGCGGGAGACTCTTCTAATGTCTGCGACAAAACGTCCGTTGTTCGATGGCCCGATTGTGAAACGCGCTATCGGTGATGCATTTGCGAAGCTCAATCCGAAGCACATGCTTCGGAATCCGGTGATGTTTGTGGTGCTGGTCGGAAGCGTCCTCACAACGCTCGTACTCATTCGCGATGTCATAGACAGTCGCGGAGACGTGGGCTTTACCCTGCAACTTGCGCTGTGGTTGTGGTTCACCGTGGTGTTCGCAAACTTCGCGGAAGCCATGGCGGAAGGTCGCGGCAAGGCGCAAGCCGACGCACTGCGCTCTTCGCGTACACAGACGCACGCCAAGCGACTTGATGCATCCGATACGGGAGGCGCCCCGCAAATTCTGGAGCACGAAATGGTGCCCGCGACATCGCTGCGGAAAGGCGACCTCGTGTTATGCACACCGGGCGATATCGTCCCGAGCGACGGCGAAGTTGTGCAAGGCGTCGCGTCCGTTGATGAATCGGCAATAACGGGAGAGTCTGCACCCGTCATTCGCGAGTCTGGCGGCGATCGGTCGGCGGTGACCGGTGGAACCAAGGTGCTCTCGGATTTTCTTGTTATCCGCATTACGGCGAATCCGGGCGAAACGTTTATCGACCGCATGATTGCGCTTGTCGAAGGCGCAACGCGTCAAAAAACACCGAACGAAATTGCGCTGACAATCCTGCTGTCCGGGTTGACGATCGTTTTCCTCTTTGCGGTCGTCACGCTGCAGCCGTTCGCGGTTTACAGTGGCGGCCGTGTTTCGGTGCCGGTACTGATCGCGTTGCTCGTGTGTCTCATACCAACGACGATTGGCGGTTTGTTGTCAGCGATCGGAATAGCGGGTATGGACCGCATGATTCAGCAAAATGTCATCGCGATGAGTGGCCGCGCTGTCGAAGCCGCGGGCGACGTGAACACGCTGTTGCTCGACAAGACGGGCACCATCACGTTGGGCAATCGTCAGGCGGTGGAATTCATCAGCATGCCGGGCGTCGAGCTCGGATATCTGGCGGATCGTGCGCAACTTGCGTCGCTGCCGGACGAGACGCCCGAGGGACGCAGCATTGTTGTGCTGGCCAAGGAACAGTTTGGTCTGCGTGGACGCACACTGGCCGAAGGCAATCGCGTGTTCGCCGAAGGTACGGACCACACGCCGCATCCCACAGGGCAAATGGAGTTTGTTCCATTCTCTGCCTCAACGCGCATGAGCGGCGTTAACACGGGTTCAGTGCAAGTACGTAAAGGCGCTGGTGATGCCGTCGGGCGTTGGGTGCAGGAACTCAAGGGCTCAGTGCCACCCGAACTTTCGGCAAGCGTGGAGCGCATAGCGCGTGCGGGTGGAACACCACTGGTGGTGGCCGAATTCGAAAACGGAACCTCGCGTGTGCTGGGCGTGATCTATTTGAAGGACGTGGTGAAAGGTGGCATGAAGGAGCGGTTCGATCGCCTGCGTGCCATGGGCATTCGCACCATCATGATTACCGGCGACAACCCGTTAACGGCCGCCGCTATCGCGCAAGAAGCGGGCGTCGACGACTTCCTCGCCGAGGCGAAACCCGAAGACAAGATGGCGCTGATCAAGCGCGAGCAGGCCGGCGGGAAGCTCGTGGCAATGACGGGCGACGGCACCAACGATGCTCCGGCACTCGCACAAGCAGATGTTGGCGTGGCCATGAACAGCGGAACGCAGGCCGCGAAGGAAGCTGGCAATATGATCGATCTCGATTCGAATCCCACCAAGCTCATTGAGGTCGTCGAGATTGGAAAGCAGCTGCTCATGACACGCGGGTCGCTCACCACGTTTTCGATTGCCAACGACGTTGCCAAATATTTCGCGATCATTCCGGCAATGTTCGTGGCGACCTATCCCGCGCTGAACGCGATGAACGTGATGCGGTTGCACAGTGCGCAGTCGGCGATTCTGGCGAGCGTGATTTTTAATGCGCTGGTGATCATTGCGCTGATTCCACTGGCGCTTCGCGGCGTGCGGTATCGGCCCGCACACGCGTCGGTAATTCTGCGACGCAACTTGCTCGTCTACGGCATCGGTGGGCTGGTGGTGCCCTTTGTGGGCATCAAACTCATCGATGTCGTGCTGGTTCTCACGGGTCTTGTTTAAGGGGAATTTCAATGTTTCGCAAACAGTTACGCCCGGCCATTGTTTTGACGCTCGCCCTGTGCGTCATCACCGGTGTTGTTTATCCGGGCATTGTTACGGCAATCGCGCAGACGCTGTTCTCGCATCAAGCCAACGGCTCTCTCGTGACGGTCAACGGCCAAGTGGTTGGCAGTGAGTTGATCGGACAGGCCTTTGCACAACCGTCCTACTTTCACCCGCGCCCATCGGCGGCGGGTGCGGGATACGACGGCGCGGC
Source organism: Gemmatimonas sp. (assembly GCA_040004335.1). GTDB lineage: Bacteria > Gemmatimonadota > Gemmatimonadetes > Gemmatimonadales > Gemmatimonadaceae > Gemmatimonas. The sequence goes on along the minus strand of JBDUBA010000241.1, from coordinate 25,452 downwards.
TTCTGGCGGAACCAACAAGGGTCCGACCGATATAAAACTCGCGGACACGCTCATCGCAGGCGCAGTCGCCGCCGCAATTACGAACGATGGCGCCACGAAAGGCGCAATTCCCACTGATATGGCGACCGCGTCGGCCTCTGGGCTCGACCCGCACATTTCTCCGGCGAATGCGTTTCTGCAGGTGCGTCGCGTGGCGAATGCGCGGAATGTCGATTCGGCGTCCGTGCGAGCGGTAGTTGAGCGCCACGTCGAAGGACGACAATTCGGCTTCTTTGGGGAACCACGTGTGAATGTGCTGATGTTGAACATCGACATCGACCGCGCGTTCCCACGCAAAGTAATGCCAGCGACCGACTCGGCCGCACACGCAAAATCTGACACTTCGAAAGGCACTGCGTCATGAATCGCGTCTATCTCTGCGCGCTCTTGTCGTCCGTTGTTCCGACCGCAATTCGCGCGCAGTCAGTCGCGGGCGACACAACGACCAAAATTACGTGGGGTGCCTTTGTGGACACCTACTACGCATGGGACTTTCAGCGTCCTATTAGTAATGATCGGTCGTTCGCTGGCGGCGCGCTGTTCACTACGCAACCGGCTCGTCACAACGAGTTCAACGTGAATCTCGCATTCGTCGAAGCGAAACTGGACGGACAGCGCGTCCGTGGTCGCATCGCGCTGCAAGCGGGCACCTCGGTGCAATCCAATTATTCTGGCGAACCTGCCAACGGACAGGTTAGCGGTCCATCGCTTGCCCGGTATATCCAGGAGGCGGTTGTCGGTGCGAAACTCGCGGACAATGTCTGGATCGATGGCGGGATTTTCTTCTCGCACATGGGCATGGAGAGTTGGGCGTCGCGTGACAACCCCACATACACGCGCTCGCTCGTTGCCGAGTATTCGCCGTACTATCAAAGTGGTGCGAGGATCACGTGGACGGCGTCACCCAAACTCACGGCACAAGTGGATGTCGTGAATGGCTGGCAGAATATCAGCGAGAACAATCGCGGAAAGGGCGCGGGCATTCGTCTGGATTTCACACCGGTCACGAACACCACGCTCAGCTACTACAACTTCTTTACGCAGGAGGCGGGTACACGCTTGCGCACGTTCAATGGAGTTGGCACCAAGGTCGTGAAGGGGCGTGCAACACTGCTTGGCCAGGTTGATGTGGGCACGCAGGACAAGAGCGACGCTGCCAATGGCACCGCGTCGTGGTACGGCTTCACCGGTATTGCGCGCGCTCAGCTTTCTTCAAACGTTGCCATGAGCGTCCGCCTTGAACGATTCGATGACAAGAATCAGGTAATCATCGGCACGGGCAGCGTGAATGACGTCACTAACGCGGCGTTCCGGGGCAATGGCGTATCGGTGGGGTTGGACTGGTCGCCGCAATCACGCTTCATGTGGCGCACTGAACTTCGCGGATTCCAGAACGACAAGCCGGTTTTCCCGGATGGCATTCGCGCAACACTGTCCAAACGCGACGCGCTTGTTGTGACTTCGTTGACGTTGACGTTTTAAACCGCACGCGCAATTCTAACCTCCATGCTACGTTTTCTCCGCGACGGCGTTCGGGCCCTTGGCTGAACAATTCACGATGACTACACGCTGATGCATTCACCGCGACAACGCGAAGCAGCAGAAACTGACTTTCTCCAGTTAGTGACACAACGCGACCGCGGCAAGCTCAAGCTGTACATCGGTTCGGCCGCTGGCGTAGGGAAAACGTACCGTATGCTGAACGAAGCCCGCGACCTGCGCCGTCGCGGTATCGATGTCGTGGTCGGTTTCGTGGAAACACATGGCCGATCCGAGACTGAGGCGCAGTTGGGTGATCTCGAAACGATTCCGCGGCAGAAGATCGAGTATCGTGGCGTCGTGCTGGAGGAACTCAATCTCCCGGCACTGCTGGAGCGCCGGCCACAAGTCGCCATCGTGGACGAGCTGGCGCACACAAACGTTCCAGGCGTGCGCCATTCCAAACGCTGGGAAGACGTCGTTGCACTGCTTGATGCGGGAATCAACGTGATTGCTGCGGTCAATGTGCAACATCTGGAGTCGTTGAATGACGTGATTGCGGCAACGCTTGGTGTTACGGTGCGCGAGACCGTGCCGGACTGGTTGGTGACCACTGCCGATCAGGTGATCAATCTCGACATCTCCGCCGAAGATCTGCGCGAACGGTTGCGCGAAGGCAAGATCTACCGTCCGGAAAAAGTGGAGTCGGCGCTCCGCAACTTCTTCACGGAGGAGAATCTCACCACGCTGCGTGAGTTGGCGCTCAGAGAAGTCGCGAATTCAGTCGACCGCACGCGCGAAGCCATCGTTCAGCGAGAGGTGGGATATGTACCGTCGCGCGCGCCGAAGACCGTCGATCGTGTCATGGTGGCGATGTCCAGTAATCCGCCGTACACCGCGGCGTTGCTGCGGAAGGCCAGCCGTATTGCGGGGCGACTCAACACCGACTGGTTTTGTGTCTACGTGCAAACGCCGGACGAACGTGCGGACCGAATTGACAGCACCGTACAACGCACACTCGTTTCCAACATCCAGCTCGCGCAATCGATGGGGGCCGAAGTGGTCAAGTTGGAAGGCGATGATGTAGCGCTGGCACTCGGCCACTTCGCGCTCCAACGTGGCGTTTCTCTCATCATCGTTGGCCAAACGCGTCGATCCAGACTGCAACGTTTGTTGAAGGCTTCGGTAGTGGACCGGTTGATGAACAGTGCGCAGGCCGTTGACATTCTGGTTGCATCATTCGTCGAGACAACGACCATGAGAAAATCTGGTGGCGCCAAACAGAACGCAGCCCCGGACGAGTCATGATGGTTACACACCGCTTGTACCTCACTGCGTTGCCATCAGCTGTCGGCTTGGTGACGGTGGCCGCATTGGCGTACTGGGGCCAATTTGCCCGCACAGTCCCGGAGTTGTTTCTCGTGGTGGCGCTTGTGGCGACCGTTGTCACGTTTGGCTTGACCTGGGCCAACGTACGCTATGTCGCCGTTCGCGTTGAACGGCTGGCCAGCAACCGCGGCGATGACATTTCTCCGGAATCTCAACGGTCGGCGCACGCAACCGGAAGCGAACACACCCGCGATGAACTGGATGTGATTGAGGGAACCGTGACGGATCTCAGTGGCGCAGTCCGTTCGGCTGAAGTTGTCCGTGCGCGCGAATTAGCGCGCTCGGAGTTGCGAAATCGCGAACAGGCGCAAGTGCTTTCCACCGTGGCCAATTCGGCACTTCAGCGATTGGACGAAGTGCGATTGCCGCTCCACATACTCCTTGAGAATCATTTCGGTGATTTGAACGAAAACCAGGAGGAGATGCTGGGAGCGGCCCGTGCCGCTACCGAAAGTGTCGATGATGAACTGGCGGCGGTTGCCGAATTGGCTGGACTGGAGCTGGGCAGTATCGTGTTGCGCCGCGACCGCGTGTTTCCGGCTGACATTCTCGATGCCATTCTCCCTACGTTGCGGGCCCAGGCGGCGGGCCGCAATCAGGAACTTCAATCGGACATTGCACGGCTAGTGCCTCCGCTTCACGCCGATGCCGCGCGGTTGCAACGCGCGATGCTCGTGCTGTTGTCGGAGTGCATCAAAACAAGCAACCCCGAAGCGCACCTTACGCTCAAGTTGAGCGGCGACCGCCACGTCGTTGTCATCACACTGATGCCCGCGACTCCGCTAGTTGCCAATGCACGCACGTTGCTCGCGCGGCGAGTCATTGAAGCGACTGGGGGAGATACGCAACTGGAGCAGGGCGTGTTCGCCATCAACCTTCGAAACTGACGCTTCGTGCGGGTCAGCGCGACAGCGTCCGCGAAAGCGCGGTCCCAAGCGCGCGCAACGCAACCGGCACGCCACTACTGATTACTGGGCGCCGGCGGGATGGTCGGCACCAATCGCGAACGCGCGGTGTACGCCGTGGCCGCCGCAACGGCGACCGCAAGAATCAGTACGATGAATATCACGCGCCGCCGCATCGCGTTCACAGCGTTCCACGACGCTTGGTCGAGGTAATACAGTCCCGTTGGTGATTGCCGAATCACTGCGCGGGTTTCAAGGCGACGAAAGAAGTGATTCGCCTCGACCTGGAGTGCCTGCACGCTCTGCGCTGATTCCGGAGAGGTAGCGCGCATCCGTTCGAAGTGCGCGACGAGATCTTTCTCGCGCCGGATGATGATCGCAGCGTAGCCCGCTCCCATGATGGATTCCTCGCTTAGGTGATGGCGATATTCAACGGCCAGCTCCGGTCAAACTATCGTCCGACGGCTCGGCGCGCAGGCGGGGTATCCGTTCGTCACGGAAAGCTGCCCGTGCCAATTCGGCAGTGCGGAACGCCACGAAAATGCGGTTTCTCGCCAGCAGGCGCTATCTTGTACAGCTGCCGAGGTTAGTGGGGTACGAATTCAAGTCCCGCGCCCGAAATTTGCTGCTGCTTAACTGTAGAACGCTCCCTCCACACCCGTCCATGCCGAGCCTCTCTCCCACCTCTCGTTTCTTTCCCGTTGTCTTGCTGGCGGTCGCCACTTTCGCTGGCGGTTGTGCGACTGGCACCGCGGCAACCCCAGGCGCCACCGGACGTTCTGGTGCCTCGGGTGTGCAGACGGTCACGCGCATTGCATCCGATGCTACGGGAAGTCCGAGTGATCGCAAATGGGCGGACTCGGTGTTGTCGACACTGTCACTGCGCGACAAGGCGGCACAAATGGTATGGGTCTGGACGTTGGGTGACTACACCGCCGACGACAATCCCACGTGGGTTTCGATGGAGAAGCTCATTCACGACCAGCATTTGGGTGGCGCCATTATTTCGGTGGGCGGACCGGCCGACATCGCGGTCAAAACCAATGCACTGCAACGTGCGTCAAAGGTGCCGTTGCTGTTGGGCGCCGACCTGGAAACGGGCGCAGCGTTTCGCGCGCGTGGTGGCTACTTCATTCCAAACGCAATCGATCTTGGCGGCGCGACCGCGTTCCCCTACGAGATGGGAATTGGCGCGACTCGTGACACGATGCTCGCGTACGAAATGGGACGCGTCACCGCGTCTGAAGGCCGCGCGTTGGGACTGCACATGGCGTTTGCGCCGGTGCTGGACGTAAACAACAACGCGAAGAATCCCGTTATCAGCGCGCGTTCGTTTGGCGAAGACGCAAAACTGGTTTCCGCGATGGGGCGCGCATTCATTCGCGGCATTCAGGACAACGGCATGATGGCCACCGGCAAACATTTTCCGGGCCATGGCGACACCGAGCAGAACTCACACCTGGAACTGGCACGCGTGACCGCATCGCGCGCGCGCCTGGACACGGTCGAACTCATGCCGTTTCGCGAAGCGATCAAGGCCGGCGTGCGTGGCATGATGACGTTTCACGGCGATTTGCCGGCGCTCGACTCAAGCGGTACTGCGGCAACGCTCAGCCCGAAAGTTATGACCGATTTGCTGCGCAAGCAGATGGGATTCAACGGAATTCTCGTGACCGACGCGCTGGACATGAACGGCGTGCTTGGTTCACTCACGATGGCGGAAGTGACGCAGCGCGCAGTGGTTGCGGGCAACGACGTGTTACTGATGCCCAGTAGCGTTCCCGGCACAATTGATGCCGTGGTGGCAGGTGTTCAATCGGGGCGTTTCACCGAAGCGCGCGTCGATTCGTCCGTTCGCAAATTGTTGATGGCGAAACACGAATTCGGTCTCGATCGCAACCGGTATGTTGACGTGGAAGGGCTGCGCAAAACGATCGGTGTTGAAGCCAATCTCAAACCGGCGCGCGCGGCGGCCGAAAGATCCATCACGTTGGTGTACGATTCACTGACACTTGTCCCACTCAATTCGCGGCCGGCTACCAGCAAGGTCGTTAGCATCTCCATCGCGTCGCGGAACGAACTCAGCGCGGGCGTCGCGTTCAACGCAGAAATCAAGAGCGTATTTGCAGGCATGTTGTCGCTCAGTCTGACACCCGAAGTTGTGTTTGATGCCACGGCAGGCGCAGCCGCAGGAAACGCGGGCGGCTATCGCGCAAGTCCAACACCGGCGCTGTTGAAAGGCGCCGTTGATAACGTGCTCAATTTGTCCAGCGGCGCCGACGTCGCTATTGTGTCGTCGTACATTGGGGCGAGTTCGACCACCGCCACAATGGACGCAACGATTGGTTTGGCCGATCTCATCACTGGATTGCAGAAGGCCGGCACCAAAGTGGTGCTGGTGTCATTCGCGAATCCGTACCTGGCCATGAGTTTGCCGCGAGCGGACGCACACGTGCTCGCGTGGAGTGCCTCCGCATTTTCACAGCGCGCAGCCGCGCGGGCCATTCTTGGGCGCGCATCCATCACAGGCAAGTTGCCGATTACCATACCGGGAGTCGCTCCGTTCGGAGCGGGGCTCACACGCATCGTTCGCGTGCCCTGACCCGCAGCCGAACAGCCAAAGAGCCGAACAGCCGAAAAGCCTAAAAGGGACCGCAGCCAAATGGCCGAATAAACTGCAGGGAGGCCCAAAGGCCCAACAACAAACTGCAGCCTAACAGCCCAACAACAAACTGCAGCCTAACAGCCCAACAACTAACTGCAGCCGAAAAGGCCAACAACAAACTCCAGCCCAAGTTCCTCTACGGCTTCCGCGCCCAATGCGGCGCCGTCGACCACTGCCGCACATCGAACAACGACGCAGGCAGCGGCGTATCAATCTTCCAATCGCTGTACTCCTCCGTTTGCATCGGCGCACCGCGCGATTGCATCGCAACGCGTGTCGCCAGCCACCCGTTGCCGGCGCGTACATATCCACCAACACTCACGTCAATGGCTGCCTGACCTCGCCGCACCAACACAACACGCGTCACCACTCGGCGCACCGTATCAATTACAAACCTTGACCCCGTAGTATCCGCTGAGTTTGACACACCCACCACCCACACCGGCAGACCTTCAAACACGCTGTGATATCCCTTCGTTAAATCAAAACCAAGCCGGGTGAGTTGCGCGGACGTTCGTGCTACGGGTTCCACGTACACACCTTGAATGAGCGGAACGAACTCGTTGCCATTTGCGCGCGCGACGCCAGCTGTTCCCGCAACCACCTGAATGGAACTGTCCGCGGTGTACCACATGCCCCGTCCAAGCGTGAGATCGCCAATGTCAATGCGTAGTTGCGTTCCAGAATCGGCCGAGCTGCGCATGCTCTCGTACCAGGTCTGCACGGTGGGCGTGCCATCTGGTGTATACCGCGTAGTCTTCTGCGTAAACGTCAGGGTCTTGTACCACTTTCCAGCATACGTGTCATGCATGCGCTGCAACACGTAGAGGCCAGTCACCGGTTTCGGTTGTTCGAGCTGCGCAGGCAGTGGACCACCGGCCATCAGCAAAGTCGCGAGCGCTATCAATCGCATGGAGATGTGCATGAGTTTGAGACCAGCGGGTGCGGATGGGACGGGTTTTCGCTACTGTACAGAAACCCTGTTGCAATAGTACTGCCGCAACGGCAACCTCAGCAACGCGCCCAACGTCACTTCCTCAGCGTTCCCACTCGCAATGACCGTCTCTCCGCTGCAACTCGCCAGTTTACATCACGTGAGCTCGGTCAGCGCCCACATCAAACGGTCGCGTGATTTCTACACACGCGTGCTGGGAATGCGTCCAATCATCACCACCGTCAATCAGGACGACCCGCGCATGTATCACCTGTTTTTCGGTGATGGCAACGCAACTCCCGGTTCCGACATGACGGTGTTTGATATTCCGCACGCCGCGCGCGAGTTGCGCGGAAACAATTCCATCGCACTCACCACGTTTCGTGTGTCAGGAATGGCCGCGCTTGAGTATTGGGTCACCCGACTCAACGAACTGGGCGTAGCAAATATAGGCATCACCGAACGCGACGGACGACACGTGGTCGACTTCGACGACTACGAAGCGACGCAGCTCTCCATCATTGACGACGGCGGTTTCGGAGCCGCGCATCCGTGGACGGACAGTTCAGTTCCCGCCGAATTCCAGATTCGTGGCTTGGGATACATCACCATCGTTGTGCCTGACCGCGAGCCAACACATCAATTCCTCACGCTCGCGCTGGGGCTCACGCATCACCACACCTATCCGCTTGCCGACGCGCCCGAGTTCCACGTGCACGTGTACAATATCGGTAACGGTGGTCCAAACGCCGAAGTCCACGTGATTGTGCGTGATGACTTGCCGCGTGCACGGTACGGCGCAGGGGGAGTGCACCACGTTGCGTTGCTGGTGCCCGACGGACAAAGCATGGACGACTGGGTTGGCAAACTCTCGCTGCTGGGCTTTCACAACAGCGGCATCGTGGATCGTCACTATTTCAAGTCGATCTACGTACGGGAACCCAATCACGTGTTGTTCGAACTGGCAACGGTGGGGCCAGGGTTTGACGTTGATGGTCCCATCAGCGACAAACGTTTGTCACTGCCGCCATTTCTCGAGCCGCGCCGTGCCGAGATTGCGAAGATGCTTCAACCCCTCGACCAATGACATCACCAGACCTGCACGACCGCACTCGTCACGCCGAATTGGACGCGTTGCGAGGTCCAGTGAGCACGACGTCAAAGTTCGAAACCGCAACGCGAACAGTGGGTGGCACCTTAATCCGCGCAGTGAAAGTTTTCGCCGGTATTCTGGGCGTGATGGGCGTAATGACGGCGCTCAACGCAGTTACCGGCGGCGCCGTCGATCAGGCATTGGGCTTGTTGCCGCGAACGGCGCGCGGCGCGTGGGGAATTCTGCTGCATCCGTTGTTGCACGCCAATTTTCAACACTTCGCAATGAACGCCGTTGGACTCGTGCTCATTGGTGGCACCGTGTTTCTGCGCAGCGAACGCGACTTTTGGCGCGTCACGATACTCGGCACATTGCTGGGCGGAAGCGCCACGTGGCTCATCGGCCGGGAAAACATTCACGTGGGCGCGAGCGGTCTGGTGTTCGCGTATCTCGGCTATCTGCTGACCACTGGATGGTTCGATCGCAAGCTCACATCGGTTGCGTTGTCGGTTGCCGCCGCCGTGCTGTGGGGATCCATTCTGTTTGGCCTGTCACCGCTGCAGAACGGCATCTCCTGGGAGCTGCACTTGTTCGGTATGCTGGGTGGAGTGGTGGGCGCGTGGTGGCGCAAGAAGTTCAGTCGACCGTAACGTGTACTGGCATTGCTATGGCGTTGGTTGCTTCCGCAATCGCGAGAATCGCACATACAAGAGTTGTGAATTCATGCCGGGATTCGCTTTCCCGAAACTCGCATTGGACAAATGATGAAAGGTATACCCGACCGCCATGCGCATCTGGTGCGCAGGTTCCCACTGCAACGCGACGCCTGGTGACACGGTGAAATTCGGTTGGGTGCCGTTACCGTAAGGCACAATCTTGCTAAACAGCAATCCGCCGGCGGTAATATTGAACAGGGCGCTGCTGGTTTTCGATGTCTGGTATGAGGCCTCGAGACCAAAGGGGGCCAGACCAAATCCGTAGGCGTCCCGATATTTGAATCGGTTGAGTTCGGCCTCGCTGTAGTGGTTGCGCAGCGTGTCGGGGATGCGCTGGGTTGGCGGGCCGCTTCGGGCCAGCATGACTGGGAGCACTTCGCCGAGGTACAGCAACTTGCCACGCTGGCCTCGCCAGATATCGCGCGAAATCTGGATCCCCAAAATCCGCATCGAGCCGGCCATGTGTTCATTGTGCGCCGCCGATCGTGTTTCGTAGGCGTTGCCGGCCCAGACGTTGACGCCGTTCCAGGGATACCGGCGATACCTGGCAAAACGGACGGTCGCCGAATCGGTCGACGCGTGCTGTGAGGCGGCTGGTCCCCGCACGCGGGCGCTGTCCTGGGCCGCCAAACGGGCCGGAGCAACCGCCGCGAACAACAAACTGAGGCCGGAGGCCGCCGCGATCGAGTTGAACATGCCGCGGAAACTAATTGCGCGTTTGCCGTTTTTGAGCAATTTGAAGAAGTCGGAAACCTGCGCCCCCCCGGGTGACGTAGGAGAACGCATCCTCAACGGGAGTTTCATCCAGTGATTGCTGTACTGCTGCGGCTGTTTGCCCTTCGCCCATTCCTTACCATGGGAATTATGGGCTTCCCGGTACTGCTTCTGATCGCCATTGGCTTGGTCACCATTTTCGCGCTCAAGGCGCTGGTGTTCATCGTTATTCCAGCGGCCATTGTCATTTGGCTGGTTCGCAAAGCCTACAAGAGTGCGAAAGCTCGCGAGATGTTCGAAAGCAGTCCATCAATCTAGAAAGTTGGGCGAAAACCACGGGAGCAGCATCACGTTCCCGTGGTTGAGCGTCGCGGTCACCGCGGAAATTTGTGAACGAACATCACCTGGAATGTGTTATTGACTTCGCTGGTCTTGAGCTTGCTGTTGGCAATCCATTGTTGCATGTAGCTCAGTTCCATTCGTTCATGGGCACCCAGCGGAATTCCCACTCCTACGCTCGCGCGGTTCTGATCAAACGCAACGCGCCGCTCGACCGCCGTCATGCCAAGGAATGCCTCGTCGGAGGCAAACGCCAATAGTGGCTGACCGCGCAGCTTGGCGCGAAACGGATGTGAAGCGCGGAGCTGGTAGCGCAACCGATGCGCGAAACGGGTATCGCTGCTGTGTTCGCCGGCGTCATCGTGAATGACGTCGTGAATCCATCGGTTTTCGTAGCGATACCGATGGTTGAAATCAATTGGCCCTGCGTGCTGGTCAAGTTGCAGTTGATACCAGATCTGATATTCACGGGTTGGATACGTAGCCGGTAACAAGCCGTACGGCGTGCTCGCGATATATCCGCCGCCCAGCGTCAATCGAACGCCCGTGGTTGCGCGCCAGGAGATGCCTCCTACCGCAAAAAGTTGTTTGGGGTGTTCCACGAATCCGTTCCGGCGCCACTGGATGTCAGTCACGAGACCAAACGAGGGCGTGATTGGCTGTTCGAAGATGTTGCCGTACCAGCCATTCGTTTGGTGGACGGTTGGCCAGGGCGCAGTGGAGGATGTGGTTTGCGCCTGGAGCGCGGCGGGCCTGGCTACGCATGAAATGGCCGCCACAGCAAAGGTGGCGAGGACGCGAAATCGCACAGCGGGGGCAGTTTGGGGAGGGCGTACGGCGGGAGACGGACAATCAGCGGCAACTGCCGATCGCTGGGTACATTAGTGGCAGGTCTGCCTCGAACACAGCTCCCACGCCTGTTCTGAACCCGGTTCGTGCCGCGAGTGTATCTGACCCGTTAGCCGTCGCCAGTCCGATTGCGTTCGACGCTCTCTCCAGCCCGCAACAGATGTCCGAAAACCAACTCTCCAAGGCCGATGACGGCCAACCAGCCACGGAAACCGTCCGGCACCAACTGACGGCGTCCCGCGAAGACCTCTTGAGGGTCCATCGCGCACTCCTGCAGGTCGAGCGGGTCCGTTACGAGAAAGTGCATGGACGGATTGCGAACAACGGCGTGTTCCTGCAGCTCGTGATTGGCGACCCGTGGTTTGATTGGCTCCGCCCGATGGGGCAGATGGTCTTGCTCATCGACGAGCGAATGGAAGACAAGGACGCGCCCATGGCGGTGAGTGAAGGGGCCGCACTCCTGGCGCGGGCGCGGGAGCTGCTCACCCCCGATGCCAATGGTGACGCATTTCAACGGCTCTATTTCGCGGCGCTGCAGCTGTCCGCCGACTTGGCGGTTCTGCACGGCCAGGTAAAAACGCAGCGCAGCTGACGACACTTTGGGGCATCGCCCCCGAGACGGAGGCCAAACGGTCACACCCCTTTCGTGATTTCTGACCATTCGCGATGATACATGGCGGTGCGATGTGTTTACCCATGCACCGAACAGTTTCCGTCTCCCTCTCCCGGCGGTACGGTACGCATTACGGACGCATAATTCGCCGTTCGCTGGCGATTCACTCTGTACGTCGCCGGTCCTCGCTCCGCAGCGCGTTTCGCGGCGCGCTTCTATGTGCGTCTGCGATTGTTGTCTCCGCCTGTGCAAGTGTGCGTTCGCGACTGGCGCCAACTTACGAAGCACAATTTGACCAGATATGGTCCGAATACGATCGCGTGTATCCGGCCTTCGGCTACAAGAAAGTTACGCAGGCCAACTGGAATGACTTGAAGGCGGAGTACCGTCCACGCGCGGCGGCCGCACGCACGGAAGACCAGTTCATCGCGATCGTCAAGGAAATGTTTGAACCACTGCGCGACGTTCATGTGTGGTTCGTCGATCCGAAAGGAACGATTGTGCCCACGTACGTACCGTGGGCGCTTGAAAACTTCGATCGTGACCGATGGGTGCGCGCACTTCGGAACGCCAGCTACATCCCGCACGGCAATGCCTGGGGCGAAGGTACAGTGGGCGGGTTTGCGTACATCTACATTGCGACATGGGGCGTCAATCAAATTGATTCGCTCGCACTCGATGCAGCGCTGCTTCGTTATCGCGATGCGCCCGGTATGATCATCGACGTGCGCACGAACGCGGGTGGCAGCGACGCGGCAGCGTTTGCGTTTGCAAGTCGCTTCGTGACGAAACCGTATGTGGTGTCGTACGTGCAGGTCCGGAACGGTGCCAAACACGACGATCTCGGACCTGAACAAGCGCGTACGATTGCGCCGCGCGGACCCTGGCAATACACAAAACCGGTGATCGTACTTGCCGGACGTGGTGGATTCAGCGCGAACGAAAGTTTTGTCGCCGCCATGCGGGTGTTGCCGCACGCCACCGTTATTGGTGACACCACCGGCGGCGCGTCGGGCAATCCCAAAACCATCAAGATGGGAAACGGATGGTCATTCAGCGTGCCGCGCTGGATTGAGTTTGGGCCGGATAAACAGCCGATCGAGTGGAAAGGGGTTCCTCCCAGTGTCGCCGTGCCGTGGGCGCCTGGTACGTTCTCAATTGATGGTGACCCGTTGATCGACACGGCTGTTGGAATGTTGGGCGAAATGAACGGACTGTATCGCGCCGCGTCGCCCGACAAGATCAAGAACTAAGCGTCCAGCGGAACGAGCCGGCGCACTTCAAACCCGGCTACAACTCTTTCAACGCCGCTGGTGTCATACGGTCGTCTCGAACGCACGCTCACACGCAGTCCCGCTTCATTTCACCGCGAAATCCCGCTACACGCTCTCGGACTGCGTCACGCGTCCGCCTCGCCGCTTACCGCCGTTTCGGCCGTTAACGCCATGCGTTCCACTGCCACAAGTCGCTCGGTCCATCGCGCCACGCAGGTCGTCCTGCGCCGGTTGCGCGTTGGTGGTGTGTTGCTGCTATTTCCGGGAATGATGCCCCGCTTCGGCGAACCATCGGCGATTCTGTTTGCGGACATCACCTGTCCCCAATCAAATCGCATGGTCGCTGCCGCGCCAAAAACTCCCGCGCCCGTCGCAACGCCAACTGCTCGTGGAACAGCTCCGGCAACGACAACAACGGTGCAAACACCTACGCGCGCCAAGGCGCGTTCATTCTTCTCGCTCAGCTTTCGCGAGATGTGGGAAGGCCGAGCGCAAACGTTACCGGAAGAGGACCGCGTCCCCGCACCAGCCCCAGTCGCCACTCGTACCGGAGATCATCCACGCTCCTGACCAGCGCCTTGAGGTCGTCAGGGGAATAGGTGCGACAGCAGGATACAATCCCATCGTAACACACCACGAATGGGATGACCGGAATGACATAGGTGAAAAAAATGCGCGACCAACTGAATGGCCTTATTCGCGGAGTGGCAAGCCAGACCAACAGCGGCGCCAGCAACATGAACGCCACGGGCCATACACTGCGCTGAGTGACCTCGGCAATAAGTATTGGTTGATTCGTGTGCAGGACGTTCCGCAGCACACGTTCTGCCGTTGTGGGCGCAAAGTGATGAAACGACGAGAAAAGCGTGCGCAATCCAGGCCGATGCATCACGTGTTGTTCAATGTCCAACGGCACACTGTCGCCCGTCACCAGTGGGTCGCACGCCTGGTTTTTGGTGAATGCATTGAGATTCGGATAGAGATCCGTCAACGTCACGCGCAGGTTTGCTGGGGCTCCGGCATTTACCAGTAACTGGCGCAATTCAGGCCATGGCCCCCCGGCCCCCGAACACAAGTCGATCACGTTGGTGATCCCACGCTCGGCCAGCGCAGACGCGAGCATTGGCACAATCGGGCCATACGCGTTGCCGGTTCGGATGATGAATTGCAGATAGTCGGTAGCGCCATCGCGAATAACACGCGGGCATCGCGGAATGTCGAGCAATTCGGTACCGTGCAGGCGACGCGAAAACAACATGCCGCAAGCTTACAACGGGAATTCAACCGTGACTACTCCAATCACGCTCAGCGAACAGGCGTTTTCTGTTCCGAACGCTCCAGTCTGGGACGACAATGCCTGGGTCTCGTTTCCAACGCTTGATGGAGAGGCCACCTGCGGGACGTGCGTGATCGGTTTGGGTGGGTCCGGACTCACAGCCATCGCGGAACTGCTTGCTCGAGGTGAAGATGTGATTGGCGTCGATGCGATCGACGTGGGTGCGGGCGCTGCCGGACGCAACGGGGGATTTCTGCTGGCGGGCGCGTACGATTTCTATCACGATGCGGTTCGGTTGCACGGCCAGCAGCAGGCGCGTTCCATCTACGAGGCCACGCTCGAGGAAATTCATCGCATTGCGCAGGCCACTCCCGATTGTGTTCGATTTGTTGGTTCACGGCGACTGGCGGCCGATGAAGCCGAAATTGCTGATTGTCGAGCGCAGATGCGCGTCATGCAGGCCGACGGTTTGCAGGTGGAATGGTACGACGGTGCGGACGGCATCGGATTGACACTCCCGTCCGATGCGGCGTGCAATCCACTCGTGCGCTGCCGTACGCTGGCGCAAGCCGCCGTGAATGGTGGGGCACGTTTGTTCTCGGTAACCCCTGTTGTTGATGTCGCGCGTGGGCGTGTGACCACGTCGCGGGGGGTGATTCGTTGCCAACGGGTTATCGTCGCCATCGATGGCAAACTCGAGCTGTTGTTTCCGGAATTAAAGGGCCGTGTGCGCACGGCACGTCTCCAGATGTTGGCCACGCAGCCAACCACCGAACGCGTCGTGCCCTGTCCCATGTATTATCGGGAAGGTTTCGAATACTGGCAGCAGTTACCCGACGGCTCGATTGCCTTGGGTGGGTTTCGCGACCGGGCAGGTGATGACGAGTGGACGTCTGATACCACACCGGCCAACCCCGTTCAATCGATGCTCGAGGCGTTCCTGCGTGAATCGTTGGGTGTGCACGCGCCAATCAGCCATCGGTGGGCGGCGTCCGCGGGATACTCAAACACGGGTTTGCCGGTCGTGGAAGAAACGCGGGACGGCGTCTGGGTTATTGGTGGTTACAGTGGTACAGGCAACGTGATCGGCGCGCTGTGTGGTCGCGCAATTGTCGCGGTCGCACTCGACGGCAATTCAAAACCAGCTCAGCTGTTGATTCCGGGTGCTGGCTAAATGCAATTAAAGTGAGCTTTGCGCTTGCACTGGGACGAACGAGTGCGCACCATCCCGGTTGCGTAAGGCAAACGTAGTTTTCAGGAGCGAAGCGATGCGTTGGACTCCAGGCAGGCGCAATGAAAATCTTGAGGACCGTCGCGGAGAATCCGGAGGCATGGGATTTGGCGGCGGTGGTGGTGGCGGTGGTGGCATCCGTCTCGGACTTGGCGGTACCGTGGTGGTGCTGGTATTAAGTCTGATTTTCAGGAAAGATCTCTTTACCGAGTTGGATGGCGGTGCCGATCCAACCCTCAGCACACAAGCGCCGGCAACCGGTGCGCCAGTCGCGTCCAGTGCTGCCGAGAATCGCACGGTTGAATTCGCGAACTTTATGCTCAACGACACTGAGCAGACGTGGGGCGAGATTTTCACCGCGGGCGGACAGCAATATCAGACGCCAAAGCTGGTGCTGTTTCGCGATGGCATCAAATCGGCGTGTGGTTTTGCGCAATCAGCAACCGGCCCGTTCTACTGCCCGGGTGACCGCAAGGTGTATGTGGACCTCGGCTTCTTTGATGAATTGAGCCAGCGGTTTGGTGCGCCGGGAGAGTTTGCGCGCGCTTATGTGCTTGCTCACGAATTCGGACATCACGTGCAGAACTTGTTGGGCACCGAACAAAAGTTGAGGCGCGCACAGCAGGAGAATCCGCAAAGTGGCAACGCGTTGAGTGTGGCGATGGAATTGCAAGCCGACTGTTTCGCTGGCATTTGGGCGGCCTCGGCCAATAAACGCGGTGTCGTCGAACCCGGCGATATTGAAGGTGGGCTCAAGGCGGCCGCCGCTGTTGGTGATGATCGTTTGCAGAAGATGGGGCAGGGGTATGTCAATCCTGAATCATTCACGCATGGATCGTCCGCGCAGCGCATGCAGTGGTTTCAACGTGGATATTCCGAAGGCAAGATTTCTTCTTGCGATACATTCAGTCGCTGAACTGTGTATATCCCCACTTACTTTCGTGAGGACGATCGGGAAACACTGCTCGCATTCATGCGGGCGCACAGTTTTGCAACGGTAGTTTCGATCGTAAACGGAATACCGTTTGCAACGCACATTCCGATTGGCGTCGAACTTCGCGGTGAAACCGTGGTCCTTACGGGACATGTGTCGAAGGCCAACGAACATGTGCGCGCATTTGCGCCGGAAAGTAGTACGCCGTCGCTGATCATCTTTTCCGGACCACACGCCTACGTGTCGCCCTCGTTGTACGAAGCGCGGGAAAGTGTTCCCACCTGGAATTACATTGCGGTGCACGCCGTCGGTGTGCTCGAAGCCGTGCGTTTTGCCGATGCGCCGCATACCATCGAAATGATGCTCGACACCATGATCACGCAGCATGATGCCGCGTACGGAGAACAGTGGCACAGTTTGCCCGACAAGTATCGCGAAGGGATGATGCGAGGCGTGGTCGGTTTCGAGATGCCCGTGCAGCAGCTGGAGGGCAAGTACAAACTCAGCCAGAATCGTAGCGCGCACGATCAGGAAACCGTCAAGGGCATGCTCGAACACAGCGATGACGAATCGGCGCGCGCGATTGCAGAAGCCATGCGGAATCGCACTACGTGAGCGAAACTCCCGAGACTAAACACACGTTGCGGCTGCGCGTGCGACAACGTCTCGACACCGTTTCAGCCATTCGCGAGTGATGTCAACGGATTCAACAAGCGGCGTGCAGATTCGCTCGGCCGAACGCACCGACATTCCGGTGATTCTGCAATTCATTCGCGGTTTGGCCGAGTATGAAAAACTCGCGCACGAGTGCCAGGCCACTCAAGCACAGTTGGAGAAAACGCTGTTTGGAGCACGACCAGTTGCTGAGGTGGTGCTGGCGTACCGCGAAAACGCTCCGGCCGGATTTGCGTTGTTCTTTCACAACTATTCCACGTTTCTGGCGCGTCCGGGTATTTACCTCGAAGATCTGTTTGTCGATCCCGCGCATCGCGGGTTTGGCGTGGGGCGTGCCTTGCTTTCGCACCTTGCGTCGCTCGCGGTTGAACGCGAGTGCGGTCGACTGGAGTGGTCGGTGCTGGACTGGAATGTCAGCGCGATCGGGTTTTATGAGCGTCTGGGCGCCCGTGCGATGAATGACTGGACCGTGTATCGCGTTGCGGGAGAGGCGTTGACGGAGTTGGCAAAACCTGCGGTTGAATAGGCCCGGGTTCATTGGGCAGAAGCTGAGGGATCACTTCACACTTGCATACGGCGCCAAAACCGTCGTGGATACGTTGCTATGAAGATGACGATCAAACTTTCGATTGCTGCAGCACTGGCACTCACGTGCACAACCGCGCACAACGGTGTCGCGCAACGTCTGCGTGTTGCGCCTGCGGTGCGTTCGTATGTGAAAGTTGATACCAACGTGCTCGCGTTGACCAACGTTCGCGTGATCGATGGTACCGGTGCTGCCGCCCGTGAACAACAAACCATCATCGTGCGCGACGGCCTGATCGCGGCCGTGGGAAGTGCGGCGAACACGCCAGTTCCAGCGGGCGCTCTCACTATGAATCTGGCTGGGAAAACCATCATGCCGGGAATGGTGATGGTGCATGAACATTTGTTCTATCCGACCGGTCCGGGTGTGTATGGCAACTTTGCGGAAAGTTTTTCGCGCTTGTATCTGGCGGGTGGCGTGACCAGTATGCGCACCGGCGGCAACATGAACGGGTTTGGCGAACTCGCCACGGCGCGCGCCACCAATTCGGGCGACAAACCCGGCCCATTCATTGACGCCACTGCACCGTATCTCGAAGGCCCTGGATTGGGTCTTGTCCAAGTGCGCACGCTCATTGATGCGGCTGATGCAAAAAAACAGGTCGACTACTGGGCCGGTGAAGGGGCGACGTCGTTCAAGGCGTACATGAATATCACGCGCGATGAACTGGGCGCCGCCATTCAAGCGGCCCACGCGCGCGGTCTCAAGGTTACCGGGCATTTGTGTTCGGTCACGTATCGCGAAGCGGCCGATCTCGGCATCGATAACCTCGAACACGGGTTTTTTGCGGCCAACGATTTCGTGCCAAACAAACAACCGGACAAATGCGTGACTCGAGGCGGCGCGGCACAACAATCCATCGCCACTATCGATCCGCAGAGCGCCGAAGTGCAAGCGCTCTTCAAACATCTCATTGACAAAAAAGTTACGGTCACATCCACACTCACAATTTTCGAAACGTTCACACCAGGTCGGCCCATGCCACGCGGGCTCGACCTGTTATTACCGCAACTCCGGGAAACGTTCGAGCAACGGTTTGCCAGCACCGCGAAACAAACCGCGTCGATTTACACGAAGCTGTTTCCCAACGGCATGGCGATGGAACGCGCCTTTGCCAAAGCGGGCGGCACGCTTGTTGTCGGGACCGATCCAACGGGTGGAGGCGGACTGGTTGCCGGCTATTCGAACCAGCGCGCGCTTGAGCTGCTGGTCGAGGCCGGGTTCACACCACTCGAAGCGATTCGCATGGGCACGTTGAACGGCGCGAACTATATGGGGCGCGGTGACAAGACCGGCTCGATAGCGGTCGGCAAACTTGCCGATCTTCTCGTGATCAACGGAAACCCCGCGGCGCAAATTGCTGATGTGCGGAACGTCGAAATCGTGTTCCGCCAGGGCGTCGGTTTCGATCCGTTGGCACTGATTGAGTCGGTGCGCGGCAAAGTTGGTCTTTTCTAACATCTCTCATTCAACCCACCATGTCAGACTCCCGACTGGGAATTGGCTTCATCGGTTCCGGCTTCAACGCGCGGTTTCACATGCAGGCGTTTCGGGGCGTGCGCGATGCGGACGTGTTGGGCGTATGGAGCCCGAACGCAAAGAACGCTGCGTCGGCCGCGAAGTACGCGCGTGAACTCGACGTTGGTGCGGCCAAGGCGTACAAAAGCATCACCGACATGGTGGCCGATCCGGCAATCGACGCACTGTGGCTTAACGGGCCCAATCAGGCCCGCATAGAAAACGTCGAAGAAATTTGCGATGCAGTAACGTCGGGCAAAGGTACGCTCAAAGGGCTTGCGTGCGAAAAGCCGTTAGCGCGCAATGTTGCCGAGGCAAAGAAAGTTCTCAAAATGGTTGAGAAGGCCGGCATCAAACACGGCTATCTGGAAAACCAGGCGTTCGCTCCACAAATCACCACTGGCTACAATCTGTTGTGGAAACGAGGTGCTGCAACCACGGGTCGACCATATCTCGCGCGTGCTGCGGAAGAACACAGCGGACCACACATGCCGTGGTTCTGGAACGGAGAGCAGCAAGGTGGCGGTGTGTTAAATGACATGATGTGCCATTCCGTGTTGATGGTGCGCCAACTGCTCACGCCACCGGGCGCGTCACTCATGACACTCAAGCCCGTTCGCGTAACGGGCCACATTGCATCGCTCAAATGGTCGCGCAAGGAATACGCGGCCAAGCTCAAAAAGTCGATGGGTGTTGACTACACAAAAACGCCTTCCGAAGATTTCGCGAGTGTAATGATAGAGTTCGAAACGCCAGAAGGTTTTACCGCAATTGGCGAAGCAACCACCAGCTGGAGTTATGTGGGCGCCGGTTTGCGATTGAGCGCTGAACTACTGGGCCCCGAATATTCCATGAAGTGGAATTCGCTGGAGTCGGGACTGGACCTGTTCTTTTCACGCGAAGTGAAAGGAAAAGCTGGCGAAGATCTCGTGGAGAAACAAAACGCCGAAGTGGGACAGATGCCGGTCGTTGCGGCTGAAGCCGTGGCGTACGGTTACGAAGCCGAAGATCGACACTTTGTGCGCGCCTTTCTTGGCAAGGAAGAACCGCAGCTCACCTTTCACGACGGGTTGGACGTGGTACGTTTGCTGATGGCGGCGTACATGAGCGCGGAACAAGGCAAAACCGTTTCGTTCCCACCCAAAAACGTCGACACATTTGTGCCCGCGGTTGCGCAGGGCAAGTGGAATCCGCGCGGTTAAGCTGCGCGGTGCACGCACCTATCTAAGCGGAGCGTCCAGCGGACGGAACTTCACGTCAAGCGCCTGCAGTCGCGACAAATGAATCTGCAGGCGCGCCAGGAATTCGTTGTAATTGCGCAGTGGTGCGGGCGTCCACAACGCTTCGGCCAGTGCCGCCATGCGTGGAAACATCATGTATTCCACTGCTTTGGGATCGGGCAAATATTCGGTCCACACCTGCCCCTGCGCACCAAGGACATGTTTGGCTTCGGCCGGTGACAACGCCGCAGGAATCGGTTCGAACGCATACACGGTGTCGAGCGGAAGAAATCCGCCAATGGATAATGGTTCTTTCTTGCGATCACGTGACTGCAGATGATCGAAGTAGGTGTGACTGCTGGGGGCCATTACGACATCATGTCCGGCTTGCGCTGCCGCAATGCCACCTTTCACACCCTGCCAACTCATGACCGTAGCATTCTCGGCCAATCCACCTTCGAGAATTTCATCCCATCCAACAAGACGGCGACCGCGCGCCGTGAGGAAACCGTCCATCTGCTGAATGAACCAGCTTTGTAATTCGTGTTCGTCTTTCAGGCCAAGTTCTTTGATGCGCGCCTGAATTTGCGGACTCGCTTTCCATTGTGTTTTGACCGCTTCATCGCCGCCAATGTGAATCCACTTGCCAGGGAAGAGCGCCAGCACTTCGGTGAGCACATCCTGCAGAAACGCAATCGTGGACGGATTCGCGTTAAAAATGAATTCGCTCACGCCCCACACGCCGAGCACGCTCACTGCGGTATCGGGGCGCACGCCAAGCTCAGGATATGCGGCAATTGCGGCCTGGGCATGTCCTGGCATTTCAATTTCAGGCACGACCGTGATAAACCGCTCGGCCGCATACGCCACAACTTCGCGAATGTCGTCCTGCGTATAGAAACCGCAGTGTTGGATACCATCAAATACGCGTTTCGCGGGATCGGCGACGTACGATCCAACCAACGTCTGATCACGACAGCTGCCCACCTCGGTGAGGCGCGGATATTTCTTGATTTCTATTCGCCAGCCCTGATCTTCGGTCAGGTGCCAGTGAAAACGATTCATTTTGTGGCGCGCCAGAAGATCGATGTATTTCTTGACGAACTCCTTGGGCATGAAATGGCGCGACACATCGAGGTGCATGCCGCGCCATGAGAACCGCGGCGCGTCTTCGATGTGCACTGCCGGCATATTCCACTCGGTGCCAGTGACCGGCGCTGAGCGATAGATGGCTGCGGGTAACAGCTGCTTAACGGTTTCCAGCGCATAAAACGCGCCCGCGGGTTGCGACGCGCGAATTGTGACGGTGCCTGACGTGACATCCAGTCGGTATCCCTCCGGCGCGATTGACGTGTCACGACGAATGACGATGACGTTGCTGGTTGCGGTGCCGGTTGCTCTTACGGCGAGATCGAAGTTGGTAGCGTTGGCAACGTCGCGCGCAAATCGATGGGCAACCGCGCTGAATTGCGCCGGCGCTCGCAGTGTAGTTGTACTCTTGAGATTGAACTGGCCGCGTCGAGCGTCGACAACCGCGGGGCGGGGAATCAGCGAATAGTTTTGTGATTGCGCCGCAACGCTCTCTGACAACGCGATGATGGCAATCACCACACTTGCCGCTGCCCTTGCCATTGAACGCAGCGTGCGTCCGGTCTGTGTCAACAGCTGCCATCCTCGACGCTGATTTGTGCAGGAAAAGCGGATCATGACACGGGCTCCGTAAGTTGGCGGCCGAGTTGCTTCATGGCATCGGCAAAGACGTCGGGATCGGTGGCGCGAATATGCACGTCGTGAACGCCGGTGTCGCGCACTACATCCAGGAGATTTGATGCGCGAACGCCGCCGCCTGCCATTATGGTGAGTCTGGCACCCGCGCGTTCGCAGTGTGTCCTGAGTTGCGCTCGGCCGTCTACGGCAGTGGCCGCGTGACCGGACGTCAGCACCAGATCGATGCCCAGACGCAACACCACGTCCAACGCGTCGGTTGCATTGGGCGTTGCGTCAAACGCGCGATGGCACGCAACACGCATGGGGCGGGCGGCCTCGACGAGGATGCGCATGCGATCTTCGTCGAGCGTGCCATCGTCGCGAAGTATTCCAAACACCACGCCATCGGCACGCGCGCTGCGCGCTGCACTGATGTCCTTCACCATCGTTTCGAATTCGTCGTCATTGTATTCGAAATTACCCTCGCGCGGACGGATCATCACGTGCATTGGAACATGCAGTCGTTCTCGACAACGCGACATCAATCCGTACGATGGCGTTGTGCCGCCCACTCCCGGACCGCACAACTCGACTCGGCCGGCACCGGCGCGTTCAGAAGCCAGTGCGCTTTCGATGGAGTCGACGCACGCCTCCACCATCACGCGTTGCCACGATTCGAGATCAGACACGAATGCGCGCAGTCCCGTTGCGGTTGATCATGCGTTGAAAAAACGTATTAGCGAGCCTTGAGGGCATTCGCATCGATCTCAACCTTGGGGCGGAACAACGCGAGGAAGATGACGAAGACCAGGAGCGCGCCGAACGCGGGAACCTGCCAGATTTGTGGCCAATCGTGCGAAACTGTGCCCGCCGGATTGGTGCTCGCGTAGCGACTGACCACGCCACCGGAAACCGCGGCGCCCACAAAATAGCCAACACCGTTGGTGACAAGATTGAGGAAACCTTGTGCTGCGGCGCGAATTTTGGGTCCGGCGCGTTCGTCAGTGTACACCTGGCCCGCCACAAAGAAGAAATCGTAACACACGCCGTGCAGCAGAATGCCCGCGTAAATCATCCACATACCGGCGCCGGAATCGCCGCGGCTGAACGCGAAGTAGCGCAGGGCCCACGCCAGCATGCCCACGAGCATAATCCACTTGATGCCAAGCCGGCGGAGCGCGAGTGGCAGCAGCAACATGAAACCAAATTCGGACCACTGACCAAACGTCTGAATGAATGCCGCATCCTTCACGCCAATTTCGTTCAGGAAAGGATTTGCAAACGAATAGTAGAATTGCAATGGGATACACAACAGGAACGATCCCAATACAAAGATTGAAAAGTCGGCATTCTTGAGTAGTTGCAGCGCATCGAGACCAAGTGCGTCGCGAATACTGAACGGCGTCCCGGCCGCTTTAGGTGGCGTGTGCGGAAGCATCAGCGAGTAGAGGCCCAACACGACCGAAGCACCGGCGGCAACTTGCATGGGCAGCGCCAGAGCGTCTGCATGCAGTCCTTTGCTGATGAGGGTGCCGGCGACAATCCAACCAAGTGTGCCGAACACGCGGATCAACGGGAAGTCACGTGCCCCATCACGGACGTGATGAAACGAGATGGACGAGGTGAGCGACAGCGTCGGCATGTAACACAACGCGTACAAAATAAGCAGCGGATAGAAAGTGCTCCACTCGGTTTGTTTCGACATCATGAACATCACTGCGCCGCCAAGCAGATGCAGCACGGCCAGCAACTTCTCGCTCGCAAAAAACCGATCGGCAATAATCCCCAGAAAAAACGGCGACAGGATGGCGGCAATAGCGGTTGCGCCATAGGCGCTGCCAATCTGGACGTCCGTGAAATGGCGGGTGGTGCCCAGGTACGTACCCATGGTGACAAACCATGCCCCCCAAACAAAGAACTGCAGGAACATCATGATTGACAGCTTGGTCCTGGTCCCCATCGAGTGTGCTCCTGGATCGTGTCGCGTGACGCCCCGATTTATGGTCGCGGTCGAGTCCCGGGCAGAGGACCGACGCGCGGCAACGTATGCTCTGGGACGGCGCCGGGGAAGAAGCTGGTGTAGTGTTGTTTCAGGCGCATGTTGCAAAAAGCGCACGCTGACAACGACACTTCAGCAACCTTACACTATTATTTTCGGTATGCTGTCAGAATCCCGCGGTCTTGTGCGCCTGAAGTTGCATGTGCAACCTGCTGCCAAACGAAACGTGGTCGTGGGCCTGCACGGTGAGGCGCTCAAAGTTGCGATCGCGGCGCCGCCAGTTGATGGAAAAGCGAACGAGGCCGTTCGCACGTTTGTGGCCGAGTTCCTGCAGGTTCCGGTGAACTCGGTGAGTGTGGTGGCCGGTGCCAGTTCGCGTCGCAAGGTTGTTGCAATTGCGGGCATGTCGATAGCAGAAATTCAATTGCGGGTTAACGCGTTACTCCAGGACTGATGACACAAGACCTCTCGTACCCGATCGGAAAGTTTCAACGCCCCGCGTCCTTGAGCAGTGAGGAGTTTGACCGGGCGGTAGTGGCGCTCACGACGCAGCCGGCTCGCCTGCGCGACGCCGTGAGTCACTTGAACGAGGCACAGTTGGACACACCGTATCGTCCGGATGGATGGACCGTGCGCCAACTCGTGCATCATGTGGCGGATAGTCACATCAACATGTATGTGCGGCTCAAGGTGGCGCTGACGGAGCACAATCCCACAATCAAGCCGTACGATCAGGATGCCTGGATATTGTTGTCCGACATCACGGAGATTCCCGTGGAGACCTCGCTGATCTTGTTGGATGCCGTGCACAAGCGCGCGGTGTCGGTGTTACGGAATACGTCGGCCGGTGATCGTGAACGTTTGTTCATGCATCCGGAAACCGGGCCAACACGTGTTGATCAGCTGACGGCCTTGTATGCGTGGCACGGCGATCACCACATCGCGCATGTGACGGGCCTGCGCGCACGGATGGGGTGGTGAGGCAGTACGTCAATTACGGATGCAGTGCAACAGCGCAGCAGCGGGAAACAGCGAATGTGGCGGATCACGCGGATACCAACGCATCATCGACGCGACTGAACTGCAACGGCGCAGCAGCCGAAAATAGCGGATTTCGCGGATCACGCGAACACATCGCGTCTCTGAACGTCGCGGCCGGCCGTGTTTTATTCGAGGAAAATCGCAAACCTTCGGACGGCGCCATGAAGGCGCCATCGGCGCGAGCGCGCCGTATCCGATTGATCCGCTAAATTCGATTGATCCGTTTATTGGCAGTTGCAGTACCAGTTGCAGTTGC
>JBDUBA010000300.1:0-6450 GCA_040004335.1 Gemmatimonas sp. | reverse complement strand
CCGCGTTCTCCGCGCAAAAATAGCTTCACCAAAGTTCATTCGAGCGCGGGCGAATGCTCCGTACAAAAATCACTGCACCAAAATTCACGCGAAGGCGCGAAGTACGCAGAGAACTACCTCACTACGCCGAAATTGGCGCCAGCGTACGAACGGGAATCGACACACCCGACGGCGATACAATGAATGACGACTGCGCGCGCAATTCATGCTTGGGCGAAAATGCGGCAAAACTAATTCCGATTATTGCGCAGACCGTTCGAGATGAATGCATCGGTACCTCGAATGTGGTGTTGGCCAGCGGGAGTGGTTGATACAGAGCAAAGCGCAGCGATCGGCTAATCCAGCACTTCCTGAATACGGCCGAAGTGCGCCCACTTCCCCGCCCGAATCTCCCCGAAAAACGTGCCGTGTCCAGAGCGTACACGCGTCGTTCACGGCCGTCCCTGGTCTGCGTCCTTGCTCGGCAAACGGTACCGTTCAATCGTCAGCTCGAAATTCTCAGTCGTGCGCGTACCCCACACATGATCGCTATCGGCCCAGAGCAATCGAAACCTGGCGGGCAGTTCCACAATCGACTGAAATACACCAGTCGACGAAAGCCGCCAATAACGCACCGCTTCCCACGGCGGACCGCCAAGCGTGATCCAAATTGAATTGTCGCGCGCGATGCGTATGTCGCGAAGAGGCGGCCAGAACTTCTCGCGCCTCAACGAATCGGCAATCATCTGTTTGTCACCGGCATACGCGACCCCTTTGAACATGTCAGCCGCCGCAAGGTAGTCGACCAGTTGGCCCATCTGTCTATCGGTAACCGGAAACGTGGCAACAGGCAAACTGCGCGACCACATCGAATCCCCGTGCAAGTTGATCCGCACCAGTTTGATACTCGATCCGCCCAGACCGCCATTCGATTGAACTGTGGCCAACAACAAACCCGATCCGTCTGGATACACATCGGTCTTGGACGTCTGTATCAGTGGCTGCACCGAGACAACTTTTCCGTACTTGGAATTCTTCACGTGCTCAACGCCAATGTCGTACCGAAGCAGAGGCGCCGTGGTAATACCAGCCAACAAAAGCGAAATTTTTGCCCCATGGTCGTTGGTCGAAACGTACGCCGACGACTTGACCAAGCCGGCACTGCCATTGGAGGAATTGCCTAACTCGTCACTGCCATCGATCGAAAACAGAAAACCACTCTCTGTCCGACTGCGTAAGTGTCCTCCGCCAGGTGGATTGAGAAGAACCGTACGGGTTTCCGGCGCGCCTCCATTATTTGCAAACGTTGTCACGCGATTATTCGAAGATTCGAAAACGAACAACGAGTCGTGCACAAAACTCATACCGACGGCGTTCGTGAACTCGCCAGGACCTGAACCCTTTCGCCCAAGTCGGCGTACAAGTTCGCCGTTTGGACCAAATACCCGCACGTTTTGATCGTAAGGGTCGAGCGCATAAATGCCGCCGTCGTCCCGCCCGATAATCTGGGAAACGTTCGTCAGCTCCCATCCAGGTTCTGTCGGATTGATGACCAGGTCGCGAACTGCGACGATGGGAATTGCAGCACCCGCAATCGCCGGTGTTTGATTCTTGTCACTCACCGACTGTGCTGATTCGACCTCGCGACGCGTCAGGTCAGACGTTGTTTTGTCGCGATTTGCGCAACTGGCCGTCACAATCAGCGGCGATAGCGCCAATAGCCCTAGAATGCCCCGATACCTGTACGAACGAATGCAGGGCAAGTGACCACCATGATTCTGGCGACGGATCAAGCACATCGAAAAGTTAACAACGAGTGGCATCAGGCACATCCGGATGAATGTCACCAGGAGTACTCGATTGAATTGCGCGTGAAGCAACGCGCTCGAAGACTAAAAATCCAGCGCGAAGCGCAAGCCCTCGTCAACTTGCTTCATGATCGACGGGGTCATCACGTTCACGCGCTCGGTCAGCATGTCGCGGTCGACGGTCAATATCTGCGACACATTCACCACCGAATCGCGTGCCAACCCCGACGCTTTTGCCGGAACCAAAACATTTCCTGGAGCATCAAGCAACCGGATATTGCTTGTGAGGGACACCACCGTCACAGTCGAGATGCGACTGTGAGTATAACCCAAGTATGCCGCAATTCAAGCGTACCGCCTTCCGCATTTTCGCCGACAGTACTGTCGGCGGCGGTCGCGACCGGCCGCAAAACATACGGATCTGCGTCGCCCGATGGGAATTTTGATCATCGCACGCCCACACTCGGTGCCACCACATCCTCATTCACCGCCACCGGCCGATACCGCAACGCTTCGGCAATGTGCAGACGCGATACGTTCTCTTCCTCATCCAAATCGGCAATCGTTCGCGCAACGCGCAGGACGCGGTGATACGATCGCGCGGACAACATCAACTGATTGGCCGCACGCACCAGCAACGCGCGCGCGTCCCCGTCAAGGCGCGCGGCCGGCGCAAGCAACCGCACGGGCGCTGACGCATTGGTTGTGCAGTCGGACTCGTGCGCGTGCGATGTATGTGCATATCGAACGCGTTGTCGCTCACGCGCACGCGTGACGCGCTCCCGCACGATCGCGGAGCGGTCGGCGGGCGCATGCGCAGCCAACTGCTCGGGCGGGACGCGCTGCACGTGCACATGCAAATCGATGCGATCAACCAACGGACCGGACAACCGCGACTGATGACGTTCGAGATCGGCCAAACTGCACGTACAGGCGCGGTCGGTCGATCCTGCATAGCCACAATGACAGGGATTGGCCGCCGCGACCAATGAGAAACGTGCCGGAAATCGAACCGCGTGGGCCGCGCGTACCACACTCACAAACCCATCCTCGAGCGGCTGGCGCAAGGATTCCAGTGTGCCACGCGGAAAAAGCGACAACTCGTCCAGAAACAAAACGCCGCGGTGCGCGAGACTCACTTCTCCCGGTCGTGGCAAGCTTCCGCCACCAACTAGTCCTGCCGTGCTCACGGTGTGATGCGGCGCGCGAAATGGACGCAGTGGATGACCAACACCACCCTCAGGCAACAATCCCGCCACTGAATGAATCGCCAGAACCTCGAGTACCTCTTCATCATCAAGGGGCGGGAGAATGCCCGCGAGACGACGCGCAAGCATTGTTTTGCCAGCGCCAGGCGGGCCTTGCATGAGGATGTTATGAAACCCGGCCGCCGCAATTTCAATGGCGCGCACCGCCATCTCCTGCCCGACCACATCGCCAAGATCGGGTGCGAAAACGCACTGTTCACGTTCCTGCACGCGTACCCGTTGCGCCGAGAGCGTACCCGATTGCAGTTCATCTACTAAGTCCCGAAGCGTTGCCATTGGTGCGACTCGCGCACCACGCACACGCGCCGCTTCCTCCGCATTGGCCAGCGGCACGATCAAGAGTGCGCCGCTCGTGCTGGCAACATGGCGCGCAATCGCCAGGACGCCACGCACGGGTCGCAATTGCCCATCGAGCCCGAGTTCACCAATTGCACACACACCTTCGAGCGAAGCCGTCGCGAGCTGCCCACTGGCTGCTAGCAGCGCGAGTGCAATTGGGAGGTCGAACGCGGTTCCGGTTTTCGGAAAATCAGCCGGTTGCAGATTGCACGTCACCTTGCGCGACGGCACGACAAACCCGGAATTCGCCAACGCCGCACCTACTCGATCGCGGCTTTCCTTCACTGCTGTCGCCGCCAATCCGACAAGCGTCCATTGCGGTAGCCCGTTCGCTACATGCACCTCAACAGTGACGTCGAGTGCGTCTATTCCAAGGACGGCGGCGGAGGCGACGGCAGCAAGCATGGACGCATTGTATTCCGTCGAGACAAACGTGCATCATCCATTTGTTGCGCGGCGGGCGATGGCAATGCATGCGCGCGCTGCACGTTCGGTGCAGTCGTACACCAGCGAAACGTTTCCCGTAGGCGAGTCTTACACGACGTTGGACAGCGTAACGTCGAACACGAGTGTCTTGTTTGGGCCAATCGCCGTCCCGGACCCCGAACTGCCATACGCCAGTTCTGACCCGATCACAAGCTTACGCTTGCCGCCGGGCCGCATCCCGACCAGTCCCAGATCCCAGCCAGCTATGACCTGTCCGCGGCCGAGCGTAATGGGAATGCCAGCACTGGAGCTTTTGTCAAACTGCTGGCCGTTGGTGAACCATCCCGTATACACCACCTGCAGTTGGCGTCCGGAAATAGCCTCCAGTCCGGATCCCACAATTAAATCCTGCACCCACAGGCCACTCGCCTTAACGGTCATCGATGCGATATTCACGCCCAGTGACGGCGCAAACGTTTCGGTAGCGGGATCGGACGGCAGAACCACATCTTCGACGCTACACGCGGTGAGCGCGGCCGCAATGAGCAGCAGCGGCGCACCAAAACGTGCCTGGCGAAATTCGGGAGTTGGTGACGACGACATGACGCAAGCGAGTACGAGTGGCTATCATGTCGAGCGGGATCTACTCTCACTCGACGGAATTCAGGAAAGGTAATCGTGCGTCGGCCCATTCAATGACGGTGACAGCGGAATACGCCGCCAAGGGCCTGCCTCCAGTCCCAACGCCCACCGGGATTGCGCACGATGCCGCAACCCAGTTTCTGCTGGAGTTGGCTCGAACCTTACACGTGTATGGAACGCCGGCCAATCGCCTCGAGGCTTCACTGTTAAGCGTGGCCGAACGACTGGGACTCGCAGCGCAGTTCTTCTCGACACCCACAAGTCTGCTGGTTGGCATCGGACCCGCAGTACATCAACAGGTGCACCTGCTACGCGTAGAACCAGGTGCGCCCAATCTGGGTCACTTGTCCGAATTGAGCAGCATTACACGTGACGTCGTGGAGGGAACAGCCGATCCGGCCGAAGGGTATCGCCGCATCGCCGCACTTCTGAGCGGCCCGCCGCGGTGGCCGACTGCCCTTCGCATGCTGGCCTATGTGCTATCCTCCGGTGCCATTGCCTGTTTTCTCAAGGTCAACCTCATCGACGTCGGCGTCGCAGCGTTTCTTGGCCTCGTGACCGGTGTTATTGCCACCTTTGCCCAGCGCCGCGAATCCTGGTCACACGTGGTCGACTTCTTCGCCGCGTTTGTCGTGTCGACGCTCGCATTTACGCTTGATGCCTTTACGCATACGAATTCCGGTTACGCGACATCGCTCGCCGGCCTCGCCATTCTGTTACCGGGTCTCACGCTCACGATTGCGTTAACAGAACTGTCCGCCCGCCATCTCGCGTCTGGAACATCGCGCGTGATGGGCGCGCTTGTTGTGTTACTGGGCCTGGCTTTCGGCATTGCGTTGGGCGCGCGTCTCGGTGTCGCCATTGACCACCTGCTTGGCGCCACGGAAAGTCTCGCCGGCGGTTTCAAGGTGCCATCGGTCACAGATCTGCCTCCATTTACGGAATGGATTGCGTTGCTGATTGCACCACTCGCCTTCACTGTGTTGCTGAATGCGGAGCGACGCGACGCGGGCGTGATTGTGGTGGCGGCAGCGCTCGCGTATCTCACCGCGCGTTTTGCCGGCGGCGCACTGGGCGAAGAACTGGGCGCGTTTCTTGGTGCTCTGGTGGTGAGTGCTGGCAGCAATGCAAGCGCACGATGGCTGAAACGATCGGCGATGGTAACACTTACCCCGGGCCTGTTGGTGCTGGTGCCTGGTAGTATTGGATTCCGAAGCGTGACTTTCATGCTGGGTCAAGATGTGCAAACAGGCGTCTCGACCGCGTTCCGCGTGGCATTGATTGGGATTTCGTTGGCCGCCGGCGTGTTGGCGGGCAATGTGGTGACGGAGGCGTTCGAGCGTCGCGCGTCACGGTGAACACGACGTATCGGACTGCATCTTCCGTGTTGGCGTTATGTTGTGTGAAACCGTAGTTCACGAACTGACTTGAATGGCGTTGAGCGCGCTGGCATAGTTGTGTCTGAAACATTCAGTTCGTGAACTGACTTCACTGCCTATTGACTGCGTTGGCGTAGTTTTGTGTGAAACATTCAGTTCGTTAACTGTTTCAACTGCCTTCGGACTCCTCGGACTTTGGTCGGACCTGACGGACAGTTCCGGAAACTCCGCCAGTTCCGGTCGTGGCCGCGACGTTTGCATTTCGTAAATTCTTTATGTGTTCAGGCACCAACTTGCCTCCAATTGGTGGAGCCATCCGTCTCTGAAAATCCGCTGTGAAAATGTCCGCCCAGTCCGACCAAAGTCCGAGTTGTCCAAAGGCAGTTAATCGTTTGCTGTTGGTCGGTTGCAGTTCGTCGGTTGCTGTTCGTCGGTTGCTGTTAGTCGGTTGCCGTTAGTCGGTTGCCGTTAGTCGGTTGCTGTTCGTCGGTTGCCGCAAGTCGGTTGCTGTTAGTCGGTTGCCGCAAGTCGGTTGCCGCAAGTCGGTTGCCGCAAGTCGGTTGCCGCAAGTCGGTTGCCATCACCCGAATCCGCGCAACGCCAGTCCGC
>JBDUBA010000481.1:0-6492 GCA_040004335.1 Gemmatimonas sp. | reverse complement strand
CAACGCCAATCGCCGCATCTCGCGTCCGTAACTCGCCGTTTTCGAAACACTGCCATGTCGACCCAGTCGCATCCCGACGACCACCCGGCGCCAGTCCGGCCGCGCGTTCGGTTCGCCCCCTCGCCCACCGGTTCACTACACGTGGGTGGCGCCCGCACAGCGCTCTTCAACTGGCTGCTGGCCCGCAAGTACAACGGCACGATGCTGCTCCGCGTCGAAGACACCGATCGCGCCCGCAGCACCGACGAAAGCACGCGCGCCATTTTCGAAGGGCTGAACTGGCTCGGCCTCAATTGGGATGAAGAAGTCGTTTACCAGGGCGCCAACGTCGCGCGTCACGTTGACGATGCCGAACGGTTGATCACGAACGGCTCGGCCTATCGCGACTTTTCAACCGCCGCCGAAATTGAGGCCGAACGCAAGATCGTTGAAGCTGCGGGCGGGAGTTATCGCTTCGATCGGAAGAACGCGCGCCTCGACGGCAGTGTGGAATCTGAAAAAATCGCGCGTGGCGAACCGTATGCGATTCGGTTCAAGGTGCCGGAAGGTTCGACGTCGTGGAACGATCTCGTGCACGGCACCATCACGTTTGACAACAGCGAAATCGAAGACTTTGTCATTCTCCGCTCCGACCGCACGCCGGTGTACAACATGGCGGTCGTGTCGGATGACATTGAGATGCGTATCACGCTCGTCATGCGCGGCGACGATCATATCAGCAACACGCCAAAACAAATCCTGTTGTATCAGGCCTTGGGTGCCAACGTCCCACAGTTTGCGCACGTTCCAATGATTTTGGGCGACGACGGAAAGAAGCTGTCCAAGCGTCATGGGGCCACCGCCGTTGGCGACTACCAGTACAAGGGCATGTTGCCGAGTGCGATGGTCAATTTCTTGTCGCTACTTGGATGGTCAACAGGCGACGACATCGAAGTGATGACGTTGCCGCAGCTGATCGAAAAGTTCAACGTGAATGGACTGCAGAAGAAGGCCGCAGTGTTCGATCACGCGAAGCTTGAGTGGATGAACGGCCAGCATCTCGCGCATAACCCAATTGCCGAGATTGAGGCGCAGGTGTGGCCGGCGTTTGAGCGGGGGGGCCTGGCGACGGTTGCGGAACTCACAGCGAAGGCCGAGTGGTATCGCGCATTGCTGGAGCTGTTGCGCGTGCGCGCACGCACCATCGACGAAATCGTGAAACTGGCCGCGCCGTACTTTCGTGACACGCTTGAATACGACGCCGATTCGATGGCGAAGCAGTGGAAGGATCGCACGGCATCGCGTGACATTTTGAGTGCCGTGCACGCGAAACTCTCAACGCTTAACGATTGGACGTTGCAGAGCACCGAAGAAAATCTTCGCGCGCTTGCTGCGGAACTGGGCGTTGGCAACGGCAAGATTTTTCAACCGCTGCGCGTAGCGCTCACGGGCCAGGCGGCGAGTCCCGGCATTTTCGAAGTGTTGCTGTACGTCGGTCGCGAACGTTCACTGCAGCGCCTGGCCACGGCCGTACAAATGCTGAACAGCTGACACTTGCAACGCCGGAATAAAAAGCGCCTCATGCGAAAGCATGGGGCGTTTTGATTTCACAATCTTCTGAAATTTGTCAGTTGCCGCCGCTACTGGCCGCTTTTGGTGGAGGCGATTGTTTGGGTTTGTTATCCTCGGCCGCACGCGCCTTCGAACGAACTTCGTATTCGCGATCCTTTCGCGCCCGGATTTCTTTCAGCGCCTTCTTAAAATCAGCTTCACCCAAAGCTTGCGACTGAAAACGATCGATGTCTTCACGTGCGAGCAGAATGGCGCGTGAACTTCTGGCTTCGATGGGATTACTTTGCATTCCGCGTTGCGCACTCGCGGGCAGCAAAGCAAGCAGCGCGTTAGGCACCGTGTATTTGCCCAGGCGCAGGCCAGTTTTGTCCCAGCCCCACTTGTCGCCGTTTTTCATGCGTTTTACCCACTCGGCGGGTTTCCGATTGGCGTCGTACAAGCGCGCGATGCTATCGATGGAATCGGCCGCCGCCGCAATCGCATATCCGATGACGCTGTCCATCAGCTGCTGCGGACTGCGTGGCACGTTGATGACCCCAGCGCCGCTGGCCCATACGCGCGGGTCGGAGTTTACCGGCGCAAGTCCAATCAGCGCTGGATTGATGCCCAACGGACGCGGCTTGCCGATTCCGGTGCTCGAACTGTCGCCGCCGCTTCGGCCCGCCGCGATGAGTGCCGGGTCAATGGCAACTTCCGTTGTGGGCGGTGTTGGTGCGAGCACCGGAGCGGTTGGCTCGACCTGCACTTCCTGAACCACGGGTTTTGGCACCCGTTTGGGTTCTGGCGGCTTGGGTTCGGGCTTGCGGGGTTCGACGTATGTGATCCGTTCTTGCGGGGTCTCCATGAGGGGTTTCAAGCCAAACCAATCATGCAAGCCGTGCCCCAGCGTTACGAGGCGAACCAGGATCGCAATCACGAGCACATGAACGGCAATGGCCGCCAACAACGTTCGCGGAGTCGTCCGGTCGGATGCTTTTGTCCCCTCGCGCACAATGAGACGCCCGCGCAACGCTCGGCGATCGGCTTTGGGCCGCTCGTCTGGTGCCTCTGGTGGCGTCTGTGCGGGAGTTTCTAACATGACCCTCGTTGGTACCCGTGAAAGCCGTCCGGCGTGCCCAAATTGTATACGTTCGACAGGAAGACTGAAGCCGTGCAGCGATTGTTAAAGGAAACACGCCAGCAACCGCTGCCCCGCTCTGAACGATTCCTGCTGATGTTACCCGTTATTTGTCACCAGCAACACACGGATTGGTTACCCGGCTAAGCCCAACTAATTCAACTTCCACCACATCGCCCGGAAAAATCTGTTTCGTACCCGCTGGAGTGCCGGTTGCAACAATGTCGCCGGCCTCGAGGGTGATGAACTGTGAAATGTAGGAGAGCAGCATGGGAATCGGGAATACCATATCGCTGGCCTTGGCGCGCTGTTTTTCCTCCCCGTTTACACGTGTAACCAGCGTGACGTTCTCCAGGTCATCGGGCACTGGTGCCGGCTTGCCCAATGGAAGGAAGGTGTCCATACCCTTGGCGCGTGCCCACTGTCCGTCCGATTTCTGGAGATCGCGCGCCGTCACGTCATTGAGCGCAATGAGTCCGGTCAGCCCCTTCATGGCCTCCGCCTCAGTGGCTCGACTAATGGTGTGCCCGATCACCAGACCGATTTCGCCTTCGAACTCAATGTGTGTGGACACCGCATGCAGCGTGATGGCTTCCCCGTCACGAATGATTGCTGAAGGTGGCTTAAGGAACAGCAGGGGCTCCTTCGGAACGTCATTGCCCATTTCGGCGGCATGCGCGCGATAGTTGCGGCCTACGCACACAATCTTTGACGGACGAATCATGTTGGTGGGAAAGCGGTTTTGAATGAAGGACGAGCCGTATGACCTACGTATGATGTGGCGAAACGCTGCGAAAACGTGTGCGGATTTCAACGGTTTTGAACGCACCCGGCACCTTGATTTGTTCTCAAGACACCCGGCACGATGATTGGTCAGCCACGGTCATAGAAGCGCTGAATTTCCGGCACCAACCGGGCCCAGGCGCCCTTCAGCCGGCGCGCTGGCGGCAACCCCGCCAACAACTGCATGCCGTATTGTTTCGTGACCACGCGCGGGTCACAGATGACGATAACACCGCGATCGGTTGCGGTGCGAATCAACCGGCCGAATCCCTGCTTCAGTCGCAAAGCCGCGTGCGGCAGCATGAATTCGCCAAACGCATTGCGACCGGCCGCTTCGATGGCCTCGCACTGTGCCGCGACCATGGGTTCGGTTGGCACGCGAAAGGGGAGTTTCGCGATGAGCAATGCGCGCAGTGCATCACCGGGAACATCCACACCTTCCCAGAATGACGACGTACCGAGCAACACGGCGCGTGAGGATTCACGAAAGCGGCGGAGCAGTGCGTCGCGCGAGTCTTCACCGTGAACGAGCAACGGCCACCGCGCATCGAAACCCAACGCTTCTTCGCGCAACACACGCGCGGCTTCGCGCACGTCACGATGGCTGGTGAACAACGCGAACACGCCGCCGTCGGACAACTTGGTCAAATCGCGCAGTTGCATGATGACGCGATGCAAATGTTCAGCGGGATCGACATTGGGTGCGGGCAGATCAGTCGGCACTACCATCAACGCTTGCTGCGCGTAATCAAACGGCGAGGGAAATACCGCACTGTGCTTCGACTTGGTGGATTGGTCCAAACCCAATCGTTGTTCAAGAAAATCAAAACCGCGATCGGTTGCGAGTGTCGCACTGGTGATGATGGTGGTTTGCACGCGCGCAAAAAGATCGTCACGCAACACCGGCGCCAGTTCAAGCGGCACGCAGTGCGCAGCGAGATTGCGATCGGGACCCGGCTTTCCGGTCATCTCAATCCAGCGCACAACTGCAGGTCCGCTGGCGGGCGGGCGAAGTGCCTGCGCCAGCGAATCACCTGCGGCCTGCAGTCGCCGACCAACTGCTCGCACTTCGTTGATCAGCGGGGCCATCTCTTCACTGCGCTTGAGATCACTCTCCAACCGTTCACGCACGGTGGTGAGCGCTTCCTGCAGTAGCGAAATCTCTTTGAGCAACGCATCCAGCGACTTTTCAATCGTGCCCTTCCAAACCACATGCTGAGTAAAATCTTCGGAGAGTCGCATCATCTGTACGTTCTCCAGCTCCAACACCGACGACAACGAGTCGAACACATGCGCCGCCAATTCGCGCGCCGCCGTGTTGGACGGCATCAGGCGTTCCTTGACGAGATCCAAACTCGCAACACTGTGCAGATCGGTCGCACCACCAAGTTTGGCGGCGAGCGCAGGAAGCAGCCCTTTGCCACGACGTTCCAGGCGCGCGAACAGACGCGCCAGTCCGCGTCGAGTGACCGACGAACCCAAGTGCGATCCGGCGGCCTCTTCGAGATGATGTCCTTCGTCAATGATCAATCGTTTGTACGAGGGCAGGACGGCCGAGTCTTCCCAGTTTTGCGTGGTGCGTCGTACCGCAACATCGGATAACAACAGGTGATGATTGACGACGACAACATCGGCAACCGCGGCCGCTTTCCTCGCAGCAAACAGAAAACATCCGTCGTAAAATTGACACTTGAGGCGCCCACACAAATCCGGTTCGGCCGCAACTTCATCCCAGATTTCACTTCGGGGCGGCGTCGCCAGATCGGACAGAGATCCGTCCTTGGTGCGCTCGGCCCAACTTGCAATCACTTCAAGCTCGGCGAGTTGCGAACTCTCCAGCAATGTCGCGCCCGAAGTACGCGCCTGTTCCAATCGCTGCTTGCAGAGATAATTGCGCCACCCTTTGAGCAAGGCAAAACGCACGGGCTGATCATCCAGCGCCAGCTGCAAAAATGGCAAATCTTTGTTCACCAATTGTTCTTGCAGCGTAATGGTGTTGGTGGACACCACGGTGCGTTCCTTGTTGGCCGCCGCCCATCGCAATGCAGGGACCAAATAACCGAGTGATTTACCAACGCCGGTTCCCGCTTCAAGCAACGCCACACTTGATGTGTTGTATGCATCCGCAACCGCGCGTGCCATTGCGCGTTGACTGGGCCGGTCCTCGAACGGCTGGCCATTGGACAATCGCATCGTTGCCGCGATCAATCCATCGGGGCCAAGGTCGTCATCAACCCCGTCCGGTGAAATCGGCTTCGCGATCGACTCCAACGGCACTTCGGTGACGACGTACACTTTCGTCGCGTCATTGTCCACGATGCCAAATCCGATGCCGTTGCCGTGCATACGCGCCGCAATGTCCATGTCGGCGTCGCTCGGCATCAATCGTCCTGATGGATGATTGTGCAACAGCATCTGGCCGCGTTCCGCGAATCCTGGCAGCGCGAGTACGCTGCCGACATCACCACGCGCTACCACGCGGGCCGCGACAATTGTCCCGTCGGCATCGAGCGTACCCGCAAAACACACTTCATTGCCGCCCGCGAACTTGATCGCTGTACGAATTGCGAGCGCGGCCTTCACATCGAGCCGAGCTTCGCCGAGGTTGGCGGTGCGAGCGGTTGGTTCAGCCGCGCGAGTTTTCGTTCGTGGCAAAATTCTTGGCTGAACCGCTCATCAGGTCTTGCGCGGCTTCTTCTTGGCCGCGGGAAACAACACGTTGTTCAAGATTAATCGATAACCCGGCGAATTTGGGTGCAGGGACAAATCGGTTGGGGCCGCACCAATTGAGTGCTTCGGATCTTCCGGATCGTGTCCGCCCAGGAACGTCCACGAGCCCTTACCGTAATCGCCATGGATATACTTGACCCAGGGCGCGCCTTCTTCGGATGCGAGAACGGTGACACCCGGCTTGAGCACAGCCTTATTGAAACTGGTGGTAACGCCGTAGTAATCGGCGATCACGTTGCGGTGGTTCTGCACCAGCATGGTCGCCACCGGATCGAGCTTGGCGGAGAAATCAAACAACGAAAACATCCCCA
>JBDUBA010000219.1:0-6510 GCA_040004335.1 Gemmatimonas sp. | reverse complement strand
CGCAAATCGCGCGCGAGATACACGGTCGCCATTCCGCCCGTGCCCAGTTCGCGCTCGATGGCGTAGCGGTCGGCGAGTGCGGCAGTCAGTCGCTGAAGGGAGCTATTCATCGCGCCAACGCGTGCGGCTCGGCATGGGAAAACGTTTCCGGAATGGAGATAACCGACTCGTAAAATTCGCCAGCGCGAACAAACGTTGTCCGCGCAGCACGTTTGGTCAATGCCTCCTCAACCGCAGTTCTACGTTCGCCGCGCTTGCTCCGGCTGCGCCATGCGAACTGCGCCGAGTAAGTTCGCGATGCCACCAGTGCGCGAAAGCTCGCCGAAGCGAACTTTAACCGGAGCACTCTGCGGGTTGCCGGGCCGGATTGCATCAAGACCGCCGCAATGCCGGCGACCATCGATGTGGGCATGCCGACAGAACCGCAACACGAAACGATTGATTGAAGCCAGACACCGATTTCTGCGCGGTCGGCCTACGCGAACCATACCTTCGCGGGCACGCACGTGGCGCGGTACGCGCACGACACTCCGAGGTAACAGACACGGATGCGGGGAGCTTGCACGAGCGAGCGGCGCGATGCATCGTCTGGAGTCGCGTCAAGTGGCGGCGCCCGGCCACGCCTCCAGTGCAGGCGCGCATCACCCCGTGGCGTCGCCTCATTTTCACCGGAGTTCGCGGATGCAATTCTCTTCCTGTACAATAGCCGCCGCGTTGGTGATCGGTTCGTCATCGACGCTGTTGGCGCAGGCACCGAAACCGGACACAACCAATATTTGGCCTGCGCGAGAGGCCGTGGTTTCCATCGACGCAAAAGCAAAACCGATTCGCATCGGAATCTGGGACAGCGGCGTTGACACCACGCTGTTTGCTGGCCGTCTGGCGCGCGACAGCAAAGGCAAGGCGCTCATTCGCGGATACGATTCGTTCAAGAAGCGACAAGACACACCAATGGAACTGGTGCCGGCAGCACTGCTGGCGCGTCAGGCCGAATTGAACGCCGTAACGATTGGCCTCGACGACATGGATACGTTTGTTGACAGCCCCGCAGCGCGCGCGGTGCAGCAACGCGAAGCGGCCATGACGCCAGAGGCACGCAAAGTTGCGGAAGAAGACGTTGGCCATTGGACCAGTTACGGACACGGCACCGGTGTTGCCGATGCAGCGATGACCAACTTTGATGCGGCGGAACTCGTGATTGCGCGCATGGAGTGGTGGCACGGCACGCCACCGGTTCCGTGTTGGAATCGCGATCTGGCCAATCGCGAAGCCGAATCCATTCGCGATTTGCTCAACTTTCTCGTAAAGAGCGGCGCGCGCGTCGTGAACATGTCTTGGGGGCGCTACGAGCAGAGCTATGTGACAAACCTGAAGCAGTGCGCACCCGCACTTTCTGTCGATGAGCGCCTGGCCATCGCTCGATACTCTGTGGATACCGTGCGCGCGGTGCTGCGTGCCGGCATGATGGCATCGCCACAGGTACTGTTTGTCGGGGCGGCGGGCAACGCAGGACAAACCGTGGCGAAAGCCAATCCGGCGACGCGTCTCGATCTGCCAAATTTCGTGCTCGTTGGCGCGGTAAATCAGCAGGGAAATTTGCCGGCATTTTCGAACTTCGGCGATGATGTCACACTGTTTGCAAACGGATGGCGCATCAAGTCGCGCCTTCCCGGCGGCGAAGTGAGTTATGGAACAGGCACGTCAATGGCCGCACCAATCGTTACCAACACCGCGGCCAAAATGCTCGCGGTGAATCCGGCGTTAAGTGGCGCGGACTTGCGTCGTTTGTTGCTGCAGACGGCCGACACAAACGCGAAAGGACTTAAACTGATGCACCCGGCACACGCTGTTGACGCCGCCCGTGCTGCCCGAAAAACACGATGACCGAGCGGTTGTCATGGTGACCTGAACCGCCTGTGGCGTGTTCACCAATACGACGGTTCGGGTCTTTCGCCATTTCACACCTTCCAGCGCATAAACAACGATGAATGCGATTCAGCAAGCCACGATTCCCGATGGCTCGTACACCGTCGTTGGAATGTGCGCCGCCGGCGTTGTTCTGTTCCTCGTCGCGCTCTTTTGCGCGTGGAGCGATATCGCCGAGTCGCGCGGCTTGGACAAGGTGGTGGCCCTCAAGACGGTGTGTATCGCTGTCCCACTGGCTGTCTTTGGCGCGCTTCATCTCTTTGGTCCGCAGTTCGTCACGAACCTCGTGCCGGCCTACATGCCATGGCGCATGTTCTGGGTGTATGGCGTGGGCGTCGCGTTGATTGCTGCGGCACTGAGCATCGCAACTGGCATTGCCGTGCGCTGGTCGGGCGTGCTCCTTGGACTCATGATGTTCGGGTTTGTCGCGATGATTCATTTCCCCGGCGTGCTGCGCCATCCCGAAATGAAACGGCTGTGGGTGATCTGCGCGCGGGAAATGTCGTTTGGAGGCGCTGGCTGGATTCTCGCGGGCGCGGCGTGGGCGCCAACAAACGAACGACTCAAACGCATACTCATCACCGTGGGACGGGCCTTCATCACGCTTGCCATCATCTTCTATGGCGTACATCATTTTCTCCATCCAACATTGCTGCCCGGTGTTCCCCTCGAGAAGCAAATCCCGGAATGGATTCCTGGGAGGGAACTCATTGACTACATAACGGGCGTTGCCCTGCTCGTGGCGGGCGGCAGCGTTCTGTTATCGAAGAACACACGAACCGTGACCGCGCTACTTGGCGGCTGGCTCGTCGCGTTGGTCGTTGTGCTGTACGGGCCCATCATGATTGCTGCGTTGACTGCACCAGCAATGGGCGAGCAGTTGGTCGGGGTCAATTATTTTGCCGACACGTTGCTGTTTGCGGGTGCCATCCTCGCATTGGCGAGCGCGGCGCCGCGTGATCCCGTTCGTGACTGATACCACCGACAATCCTTCGCGTGCCCGGCGTGAACGGTACGGGCGACCACCGCGAGGGTACCCACGCGGCCAGCCGCACTCCGCATGGAACGTTTGCGTCATTCCTCACGGAGTGCTTCAGTTGGTTGAATCGCGAGCCCGCGCAACGCGGGATGGACGGCCGCGAGTAAACCGATTGTCGTCATCAGCGCTGCAACAAAAAACAGCACGACGATGTTACCGTCGCGTACGGGGCCTTTGCCAGTTACCTGTTCCAGCGCCAGTGTGCCAAGCAAGCCAACCAGAATGCCGACGGCAATCTGCGCGCTTGCACGTGCAAAAATGCTGCTGAGCACCCGTCGCGGATCGGCACCAAGTGCCGCGCGTATTCCGATTTCGCGCCGTCGCCGTGCGACGATGAATGACATCATGGCGTAGATCCCAGCGGCAGAAAGCAGCAGCACGCTCACTGTCAGTGCCGACATTCCAATCGCGAGATAACGCGGGAACAGCTGTCTCTGCCGCAGCCGCTCGTCCGCGCTGATCAGCCCATCGATCTGGAGCACCGGGTCAACCGCTGCGGCAAGACCGCGCAGCCGGGGTGCGAACGCCATCGCCGGCTGCGCACGCATGCGAATCACGAAATCAATCGGTGCCGATAACAAACCAA
This sequence comes from Gemmatimonas sp., assembly GCA_040004335.1. Lineage (GTDB taxonomy): Bacteria > Gemmatimonadota > Gemmatimonadetes > Gemmatimonadales > Gemmatimonadaceae > Gemmatimonas. The sequence goes on along the minus strand of JBDUBA010000219.1, from coordinate 2,959 downwards.
TTTTGGTCGGCACGTACGCTCTCTTCGTTTCGTTATCCCCAAAATCGTCCACGACACCGACGATCTGGAGCCACGATCCCGTTTCGAATCCTTCCGCGTTTGCATTCTGTTGTACAATACGAATTCGGTGCCCGACTGCCGTGCTGATGCTGCCCGTGTCACGCAGGATTGTTCTTGCAAAAACCTTGTTGACGACGGCCGTACGGATTCCTGCGTCAACGTCGGACTGAAGAAATGTTCGCCCAGCAATGACCGGCATGTCGTGCAGCGTGAACAAGTTTGGACCGACCATGTCGACCATAATCGATCGCGATTTGATCACGCTTACCGATCCAGCGGAAGAGATCAGTTCGACTTCGACTCGCTCGCGGTCAAGATGACTCCGAATGGTCACACCAAGCACCAACGGGTCGGTTTCCACTCGACGGATAAGATCCGCAGCGAGGCTACGGAAGCGCTCATCGCGCACGTGCTGAACGAACGCACCAGTATCTGCTTGCATCATTGCTTGATCCATCCCCAATGATCCTCCGAGAAATCGCTCGGCCGGATAACGCGGAGCGGACGCGGCGCCTATCGCGTCCTGCGTGAAGTGCACTGCGAAAGGGAGTACCGCTACCGCTACCGCAACTTGTGCGATGATGAGTGTGGTCCACGCGCGACCGAGCTGCATACGTGTCGCACCGCGCGCGGAAAGTTGCTGAAGACTTACTTGCACGTGGCGACCGGTTGCTTTCAACGCGGGTACTACGCCAACGACGGCTGCACCCAAAATCGCGAGCAAGACCGAATAGATGACCACCGAAGGCGACACCCGCAAATGAACCCAAAACGGCAGTTCGCCGAAACTTCGTGTCACCATTTCCTGTTTGGCCAGTTGCTCCAGCTTCGTTAGCGCAATGCTGGCGATAAGCAAACCAACAGCGGCGCCCGGGATGGAAAGTGCCAATGCCTCCGCAAACAATTGCGTCACCACTCGAGTGCGGTTCGCACCCAGGGCTGTGCGCACCGCAATTTCGCCCATGCGCGTTGCGGTGCGCGCGTACACGAGAATGCCAACGTTTACCGAAACGACTACTACCAACAGACTGAGGAACAGACGAAGGACGTACGCCTGCCATACAATCGTCGGGTCATCGAAGCCAAAGAATGCGCGCGAGTACGGGAGAATCTGCGGACGGAGATCCCGGTACGTTTCAACATGCAGCAACGACATGCGCCTTCCAATTCCATTGAGCTCCGCTTGCGCGCTCTGCAGCGTCGCGCCGTCCACCAGGCGCGCCGCAATCGTCAGAGGCACCGCATCGACGTGTCCCTGCTCGGCCGCCCGAATGCTCAGCGGAATCCAGTACTGATCGTTGACCGGAAAACGAAAACCCTCCGGCATCACACCCACAATCGTGTACTGATCGGTGCCGAGTCCGATGCTGCGGCCAATGATCTGCGCGTCGCTCGCGAAGCGACGACGCCACGCCTCGAACGAAATCACAACGACATGCCTGTCGGCGCGCTCGTCTTCTTCCAGCAGCAATCGACCCATGATCGGCGCGGTTCGAGCAAGCCCCAGCCCCGACGCCGTAATGCGAACGATGTCGACGGGAATCAGCTCCACTCCGGGCGCGACCAAATTCCGTCGCGCCATGGTGAATGCCGCAACGTCTCGCACGGATCGCAGTTCGCTCTGCCATGTCATGAAGTCGCGCAGTGACGCGCTGTTCTGCCCCGGTTCAGCGACGTTTCTATTTCGGAGCGCCACGATGCGATCACCTTCGGGCAACGGCAATTGAGTTTCCAACAGCGACTCACTGAGGCTGAACGCGCCTGCACTCATCGCGATCGCCACTGCCAGGCCGATGACGGACACGAGAGACAGGCCCCGATGTTTCACCAGCATTCGCACGCCGAGCTTGACATCCAGTGCAGAGAAGCGAAGCTGATCGAAGAACATCAGTCCACGCGACTGGCGTGCATCAACGCGGTGATGTTCGCTGTGTCCGAATTCGAGGCGTGCCTGTCGCGCCGCTTGTTCCTCGGTGAGTCCCGTGCGAACGAGATCAGCGGTGCGTAGTTCGAGGTGCAGCCGAAACTCCTCCAGCATTTGGGTTTCGACCGTGTCGCGATTGCGCAGCCCGCGCCACAATGAGCGAACGCGCGCGACCAGTTCGGACGGATACATGTGCTAGATCTCCTGCGGTGTCGCCGCAAGCGAACGCGCGATTGCCGCGGCGAGTCGGTTCCAACTTGCCGTCTCCACGCCGAGCCGCTTTCGTCCCGAGGCGGTGAGTCGATAAAACTTCGCGCGCCGATTGTTCTCGGACGTTCCCCACTCGGCGTCGATCAGTCCCTGGTGTTCGAGCCGATACAGCGCGGGGTAGAGCGCGCCTTGCTGAATTTGCAGTGCACCACCGGAGATCTGTTCGATGCGAAGCAGCACGCCGTATCCGTGCAATCGGCCAAGCGAGACGGCCTTGAGAATCAGGACGTCGAGGGTTCCGGGAAGCAATTCCGCGTTCGGTGGCAACAGGCTCTCCTATTGTGGTTAGGAGAAGTATTCTGTGGTTCTCCTAAGCTGTCAAGGAGAGAGGTACCGTGTACCCGATGAATACTTCGCAGCAGTCAGCCACGATGGATCACCTCGGCTCCCGGTGTTTCCGTACGTACACCGCTCCCGCAATACACACGGCGGCGAACACAATACCGATCCACAGGTGCGGCGTGCGCAGCAGATTGACTACCGCCGGCTCTACAAACGAGGTGCTCCCCACATTGCGCGGCCAGACGATCGCATCGTCCAACCATCCGCCCACCAACTCCTTCATCCGTTCCTCGAAAAAATTCGATGCGCCCGTACCCGCGGATGCGGCCGCCACCCAAAGCGCAACGAACGGTCCGAACGCCCAGGCTACCGCTGCGCGACCAGCCCAACTCGAAAGGAACAGCAGCCAGCCGTAAATGGGCG
>JBDUBA010000478.1:0-6518 GCA_040004335.1 Gemmatimonas sp. | reverse complement strand
GGATCCGGGTGGATCCAGCGCCGCTTGTGAAGCTAGTTACGGAAACTCAGGGAGCGCCGCCGACGACCGAGACGGCCGGCACCAAAGTAACCGCGGCCAAGGTGGCCTCTTCGTTCAGCACGGGTTCAACGAATGTCTTCTTCATGGCAGTAGCCTTCGGAGTGGGGTGAACGAGAGGACTCGAGCGACGCTCGAAATCCCCGTTTGGGGTGAGACGAGGAGGTCACCTTTAAAAGTCAGTGGTTTTCATCGTCTTCTAGCAGCATACATCGTGCCACCAGGAGATCACGACTCTTAGGCGTACTGAAGCGTTGCCGTAACCAAAACTGTCCGTGAGATTAGGGCACGCGCTCTACAACTGTGGCGCGAGCCCATCAGGAATCGGAATTCATGTCAGGCAGCACGTTGACCAATTACCTACGACTTTGCTTCACGTTTGAACGTCGCGTTTCGCGTAAACAGTATCTGACTGCGGGCGTTGTACTCGCGCTTTTAAAGTTTGCCGGCGACTCCAGTATGGTGTTAATTGGCACCGGCCAATTATGGGCACCTACGGATTATTTGAGTCCGGTGCATGCGCTGCTGTCCACGCGACTCGCTGGTGCACCGCCAGCGCTGCTACCTCTGCTCGCGCTTTGGTCGCTTCCGTTCATCTGGGTGGGCATCACCATGAGCATGCGCCGCGCAATTGATGCGGGGTTTTCGGCGTGGTGGTCGTTGCTGTTCTTCGTGCCGGGATTGAGTTACGCGTTCATGGCGTACATGTGTGTTGCACCAACGGACGCCAGGCCGGCCGTGGCGACCGAACCTCCGCGTGCCTATGAGATGCGATTGCCCGGCGCGTTGCTGTCGATGGCGGCCGGTATTGGTATTGGCGTTGGTATGTTGGGACTGAGCGTATATGCGTTGCAGTTGTATGGCACGTCGCTGTTCATCGGCACTCCGTTTGTCATTGGGGCAGCGACTGCATTCCTGTTTAATCGCAGGTATCCAACCAGCGTGCGGGAAACACTGCAGGTCGTGGCCATGACGATTCTCTGCGTGGCCGGTATTGCGCTATCCATGGCCGTTGAGGGCGCGCTGTGTCTGGCCATGGCCGCGCCGCTCGCCCTCGCGCTCGCTTTCATGGGCGCATTGCTTGGCCGAAAAGTCGCACTGCACGACAATCGGCTCACTGGCGGATCGATGCTGGTGGTGTTGGCGCTGCCACTTTCTGCCACACTCGATGCAAATCGCGCGCTGCCTATTACGAATTTGCGTGAAGTCCGGTCGTCGATTGTGATCGATGCAAGCCGGGAAACCGTGTGGAAGAATGTGATTGCATTTCCGCCGTTGGATGAACCGTCAGCGTTTGTATTTCGGGTTGGTATTGCGTATCCGAAACGGGCGGAGATTCGCGGCACCGGCGTTGGTGCCATTCGGTACTGCGTGTTTTCGACCGGCGCATTTGTTGAACCGATCACGCGATGGGAGCCAGGTGAGCGCCTGTCGTTTAACGTCGATTCATCGCCGCCACCGCTCAAAGAATGGAGCCCGTTTGCGAACGTGACGCCGCCTCACCTTGACGGATATTTCAAATCACGCCGAGGAGAGTTTCGATTGGTGGCGTTGCCCAACGGTCAGACTCGGTTGGAGGGCAGTACCTGGTATGAGATGCGGTTGTATCCAGAAGGATACTGGTCGCTTTTTGGGGACAAACTGATTTCAAAGATTCACAAGCAGGTGCTGCAGCACATCAAACAAGAGGCGGAGGGGAAATAGCGCATGAGCGGCAGCGTGTTCCTGCGTGAATTCATTTCAATGCAGTCACCATCTCTATCACAACTTCGTACAGCCGGAGCTCCGTGGTCGCACCGGGCAAGACCACCGTTCGAACGAAAACAAACTGGAGCTTCTCGAGCAGACGAATCGATCGGACGTTGTCTGGTGTGGTGATCGCCAGCAGATGGAATGGCACGGGAGCTGCCAGATTATAAGTGTCATTGAACGCATGCGTCATGACACCCTGGCACGCTTCGAACGCGAAACCACTTTCGCGAAACGCTGGCAGAAATGCAAACCCGAGATCGGGGTAGTCAAGACCGTCGCGCTTTTTGAGGCCACAAATTCCAATGGGGGCCGAGTCGGCAACTTGTTCGACGAGATAGAGCCCGAATCCCAGATCGTGATACGACTTCATCAGATCGTTACTGATGTAGTGGCGTGCGTCGTCGAGTGTGCGAACACCTTTGTCGCCGATAAATCGGAACCAGTCGGGATCGTTCAGCAATTCAACGATGAATGGCGCATCGTTGAGCGTGAGCCAGCGCAGCTGCAATCGATTTGTCTGCGTAACCTGCATGCAATCTCCGGAAGAAGTGTTGTTGGAGTGGCGAAATGTAGAACGCTCTCGCGTGCGTCGCGACTTCATTCTACGTTTGCTGTTGGCACATTTACCTCCATCGTACGCATGAACCGACCCATCATGACTAGCCGAACTGCAATCGTGCGCGCAGGTACGCTCGCGTGGCTTTCCGTCCTGTTGTCCACGTCGACTGTTGGCGCGCAGGGCCGGGGAGGAAGGCCGCCGGCGCGACCGCGCGTGACGGTCATTGATTCCGTGACCGTTGTGGATGTCGCTCAGCGCAAACTCGTGCCAGGGCAGCGCATCGTGCTGCGTGGGGACAGCATAACAAGCGTGCAGCCGGTTTCCGCGGCGGCGCCTGATTCCATCGACGTGCGTATCAATGGTCGCGGTGCGTTCGCGATACCGGGGTTGGTCGATCATCACGTGCACTTGACGTCGGGGATGTCGCGCATGCTTACACAGGCAGCGCGCGGCGGCGTGACCATGGTGCAGGCGCTTGCCGGAGATAATCGCATTGCCGGAGAATACGCGCGAATGGTGAGCGCACGCGAAATGCCTGGCCCTGAAATTTCGTATGCGAGCGTGATGGCGGGACCGGACTTTTTCAACGATCCGCGCTTCATTGATGCGGGTCTTGGATACAAGCCTGGCACCGCACCATGGGCGCAAGCGGTGACTGCGCAAACTGACGTGGTGGTGGCCGTGGCAGCCGCGCGTGGTTCGGGCGCCGAAGTATTGAAATTGTATGCGATGCTCGATAGTGCACTCGTTGCTCGGCTCACGGCCGAAGCACATCGTCAGGGCATGACCGTGGTGGCACACGGAACAGTGTTTCCGGCGCGTCCGTTGCAAATGGTGCAGGGAGGTGTGGACATCCTCACCCATGCTCCCTATTTGTCGTGGCAAGGTGCGCAGACAATTGTACCCGAAGACTCACGCAATCGCGCGAAGGGGCCGTACGACTCGGTTCCGGTTAATGGTGCCGTCATCACTTCGCTCATCAGCGCAATGCAGCGCGCGGGCACGTACCTCGAGCCGACGCTATTTGTGTTTGCGCGTCAAACGGCCGAGAAGGCGATGAACGATTGGGCCGCGGCGTTAACAATAAAGGCGCGTGATGCCGGCATTCCAATCATTGCCGGTACAGACGGCCTGATTGATGGTGACAGCACCGCGTTGCCCAATGTGCACAAGGAATTGCAGCTCCTCGTGAAAGCCGGAATGACGCCCGCGGAAGCATTGGCTGCGGCGACGATTGTTCCGGCACGTGCGATGAAACGTGAGCGGACGCACGGTGCGATTGCTGCGGGCCGTGTTGCGGACATCGTACTGCTCGAAGCCAATCCGCTGGAGGATATTTCGGCCACCACGCGTATTCGGCAGGTGATTCTGCGCGGCGTTGCGCTCAGGAAACCGTAAAAACTCGCGCCTGCATTTGTGCATCAACGTTCTCGGTTCCAAAACGCGCGGCAATTGCGCGAGCAGCAACGTCGGTTGCTTCGCCAAGCCGGGTTGCGTCACGCGCTTCGATTTCATTTCGGAGCGGCGTGCCTTGACAAAACGCGATGGCAACATGGCGTGCTGATACAGCGCGACTTCGGGCGGTCAGCGTTTCGGCACAGACCTCGCCGGTAAATCCTCCAATGCGCAAATCACGTTCGATGGTCGCTTGATCGAAATATCCGTGCGGAGTTCGCGCCATGAACTGGGCGGGATTGTCGGGGAACAAACTGCCCATCGCTTCGGTCACCGCGTGCGCGAACTCGTTCTATTCAATGCAATCCCACACGTTGAAGACGAATACCCCGCCTGGTCGCAGCACTCGGCGTGTTTCAGCGAAGGCCTTCGCTTTGTCCGGGAAAAACATGACGCCAAACTGACACACGACGGTGTCAAACGACGCGTTCGGGAATGGCAACTGCATGGCATCGGCCTGGCGCCACTCCACGCGGCGCGATGTGCCCGATAACATGGCCTGATTGAGCATAGTCTGATTGAGATCGGTTGCAACAATGCTGACCGATTCGGGCAACGTAGACGCCAACGCGCGTGTGACCGCCCCGGTGCCCGCAGCGATTTCCAAGGTACGCGCGTGTTCCTGGCCAGTGAATTGCGCGGCAACGCGGTTCGCCAGATCTACCGCGTACTTTTCGAAAATAAGGGGCACGAGGTACGATTCGTACACCTCCGAAATTGGGCCACTAAACTGTCTGTCCGTTTCCTGATCGGTCATCGCGTATCCGGTATGCGACAATATTCACTTCGGTCACGCCTTTGAGTATTAGTCTCGGCGAACGTGAATTCAAGAGTCGGTGTCGTTGATGCTACGCGACCACCGCTTTTTAAACCGGCGCACTGACAGCATAGACAAGTCGTTGCTGCACCTCAGCACCGCCGCCGCGAATTTTTTCCAGCGTTGCTGGAGTCACGTCATGACCGCCTGGCAGAAACAACACGCCGTTGGAGAGACGAACGTCGCTGACAATTCGCTGGCCGAGTTGCACCTCACTGAGAATTGTGCCCGATTGGCACGATTCTGCACGCAGCTTGGCCAACGCGTGCACGATGGGCAGATCTTCAGCGTTCGCATCACGCCGCAATGTGGATATGGCCGCTGTAGGACTTTGACCCTGCAACAATTCTGCGTCGAAGCGCATGACAAGCGTGAGAAGCCTCATGACAGCGCCGGCGGTTGGCGATACGCGCCAGTGCGAATCTCGACTCTCCGTTGGTGTGATTGAGAGTAACGCGTCACACACGGCGCCTGCTTTGGTGACGGGTTGGAGAATAACAATCAACTGTTGGACCGCAGCGCCGATTTTGCGACGTTCATCGACGGTGAGTTTTCCGCGCGAACGCCAGCGGGCTGACAATTCAAGGGGAACCGTTGACAGCGCGACGTGCAGAAGAACGCTCGCCAACTCCGCCAGCCAGCCTTCCTGTTTACACGCACTCTCTGCGACTTCGACAATCATGCGGCGAATTCGGGTTGCCTCGGCCGCGAGCGCCGGTGTTTGCAAGCCAAGCGGAATTGCAAGCAGTTCTGTGATCGTACGGAGCGCCTGCTCTGTGCCAATTCGCTCGTTGACCATTGCTTCGTGCCGGGCAACGCATTCGTTCAAGGTCTGAATCAGAAACGGCGTTTCGACGGGTTTTTGAAGGAAACGAAATATTTCTCCGTCATTCACTGCAGCGATGGCGCTTCTTACATCGGCCTCGCCGGTGAGTAACAGACGGGTCGTTTCGGGTGAGACCTTCCGCATCGCGGAAAGGAACGTCGCTCCGTCAACGTTTGGCATACGCATGTCACTAATGACAACCGCAAACGGACGGGAGAATCGGAGATGCGATAACGCTTCAGTTGCGCTGCTTGCCGTGACAACACTGAACGAGCGTCGCAGGCGCAGCACCAGACCGGCAAGCAGTCGCTCATCGTCATCAACGCAGAGCACGTATGGGAGGTCGTCTCGGCTCGCAACGCCTGCTTCGATTGGTGGCGGCGATGTTACGGTTGGAGGTACGGCCGATGAAAAACGACCGACCGAAACGTTCGGTAGAGGCGTGCTCATTTGGCAATCGGGTGGTCGAGCGCAGTGCCGATGCGGTCGAGCGTCGTCAGTAGCTCCTGTGAATCGACGGGCTTCGTCAGAAGAACGTGCGCCTGTCCACCGAGGCTTGAGATGTCCAAGTCGATTTCTCCAGAGAGAATAACGCGCACGATGTTGGGCCAGCGCAGCTGGACGGTGCGCAACAGTTGTTGCCCGTCGGTCTCTGGCATCCGAAGGTCCGTGACAATGACATCGGCTAGTTCTTTTTCCAGCTCCTCGATCGCCTCAGTTGCACTGGACGCAAAACGCACGTGCCAGTTTGCCCGCCGCCGCCGCAAGAGATTGCCAAGCGCGCCAACAATCTGACGGTCGTCGTCGACGAACAAGACCTGTCGCATCATGCAGCATTTTCCCCGGCGAAATTTTCAGACATTACCGTTCGCGGCAGCCGAATGATGAACGTCGTACCTGCACCGTCCACTGTTTCAAAGTGAAGGGTGCCGTCGTGTTTGTCCCGCACAATGGTACGAGCAATTGCCAGCCCTTGTCCCGTTCCGCGACCAACTTCCTTCGTTGTGAAGAACGGCTCAAAGATGCGGTCCCGAATGGCAGCTGGAATTCCC
>JBDUBA010000438.1:0-1968 GCA_040004335.1 Gemmatimonas sp. | reverse complement strand
GATCCACAACAACGGCGCCGTGAAGGTGCCCGATCGCTACGAAAAAGACGGCACGCACTTTGTCACGCTTGCCAAGAACGGATGGCAGCAGATTGTCTGGGAAATCGAACCCTTTGCCCGCGATCGCATCACGCGGTTCGAAATTGGTTATTGGGTCAATCGCATGTTGTCCGCACCCGACGATCACGTGGCGTTCGAGATTGGACGCCTCGAACTGCAGCGCGTCGATCCCGATGTGCACACTGGCTGGAATGTGGGTGACGGTAAGATCGCGTTCAGCAACAGCGGATATGAACTGGGACTTTCCAAATCAGCAATCGCCAGCAATCTCAAAGCAAAAGATTTCGAACTCGTTCGCGTGAATGACCTTGCCTTTGGTGAAACCGTTCTGCGAAAGCCAATCGAGTCCGTCAAGGCAGCGCAGGGCACGTTTCAACGTTTGGATTTCTCGGAGATCAACAGCCCGGGCGAATATCAGTTGCGCGTTGCGGGCAAGAATTCGAAAACGTTTCGCATTGGCGACGATGCGTGGAAGTCGTCCATCTGGAAAACGCTCAACTTCTACTACGGCAATCGCTGCGGGTTTGACGTTCCCGGCATTCATCCCGTTGATCATCTCGATTGGTTTGCCACACTGGGTGACAAGCGTATCACCATGAGTGGTGGGTGGCATGATGCGGGCGATTTGTCACAAGGCGTGATCAACACCGGCGAAGGTACGTACGCGATGTTCGCCCTGGCCGACAAGATTGCGCAACGCGGCGACGATCCAGCGCTGGTCGATCGACTGCTCGAAGAAGCGAAGTGGGGGCTCGATTGGGTGTTGCGCGTACGGTTTGCTGGCGGTTATCGCATAGGGTTTGGAAGTCACAACTACTGGACCAACAACATCGTTGGTGACGCCGATGACAAATCGGTTGAAGCTAAAAACAATCCCAACGCGAACTACATTGCGGCCGCCGCCGAAGCCATTGCGTACCGCGTGCTCAAGCGTCGCGACCCGGCGCTCGCGGCGAAGAGTTTGCGCATCGCGCGTGAGGATTGGGACTATGCCATCGTTGGAATTGAAGGGCCGTCAACGTGGCATACGCCAGCGTTCGCGGCATCGCGCATGGAGTTGGCCGGCATTGGTATCACGGCGTCGCTCGAGCTGTGGCGCGCCACAAACGAAGCGAAATATCGGGACAAGGCCGTGGAGCTGGCGCACACCGTGATGTCATCGCAACAGGTGTCACGTGTTGGTTCGACATTTCCGTTATCGGGATTCTTCTACACCGGCCCCGATCGCGATACCATTTTTCATCAGTTTCATCGGGCGGCCGATCAGGCACCCATCGTTGCGTTGTCACAACTGATTGAAACGTTTCCCGATCACGCCGAATGGATGCAATGGTACGCGACGGTCGCGCGTTACGCGGAGTATCAGAAAGCGAGTGCTGTAACTACCGCACCGTATTCCGTGTTGCCAGCGTACGTGTATCGCGTGGTGGACAGCGTGCAAGTGCCCGACTCGGGCGGGCGATACATGGAGAAACAGGCGGAATACGCAGATGAAGTTCGCGCGGGAACTCCAATGGGAAATGGTTGGTTTCTACGCACGTTTCCCGTGTGGTTTTCGCGTCGTGGCAACTACGGCGTGTTGCTCTCGCAAGCGAAAGGGCTTTCCACGGCATCACGTTTGCGCGGTGACAGTGCGGGACTCGATCTGGCGCAGCAACAAGCGCAGTGGGTTGTGGGACGCAATCCGTTTACGCAAAGCACGATGTATGGCGAGGGATACAACTGGGCGCAGCAATACAGCGTATCGAGCAGCGATTTTGTTGGATCACTTCCGGTGGGAATGATGAGCGCTGGCAGCACAGACTTGCCGTATTGGCCCGGCCAAAACGGATATGTCTACAAGGAAGTGTGGGTGCACTCCAGCAATCGCTGGTTGTGGTTGATGGAGGATCTGCTGCCGCAACGAGC
>JBDUBA010000018.1:0-6529 GCA_040004335.1 Gemmatimonas sp. | reverse complement strand
GGAGTTACCATCTCCTGCCATGAAACCCAAGGAACTCACCCTCCGCGGCCTGATACTCGGTGCGTTGCTCACCACCGTTTTCACGGCCGCCAACGTTTACCTCGGCCTCAAAGTCGGGTTGACGTTCGCGTCGTCGATTCCGGCGGCCGTGATCTCGATGGCCATTCTCAGCGCCGTCAAGGACTCGTCGATTCTCGAGAACAACATCGTGCAAACGGTCGCGTCGGCGGCCGGCACATTATCGGCCATCATTTTCGTGTTGCCGGGATTGGTTATTGTCGGGTGGTGGACCGGCTTTCCCTTCTGGCAATCCTTCCTGATTTGTACGAGCGGCGGCGTATTGGGCGTGTTGTTCACGATTCCGCTGCGTCGCGCGTTGGTGACGAATTCGGACTTGCCGTATCCGGAAGGGGTTGCGGCGGCCGAGGTGTTGAAGGTGGGATCGAGTGCGCGCGGTGAGGGCGCTGCGGATGCGGGTGAAGCGCGCGAAGGGTTGACGGCGGTTGTTCTTGGAACAGCGGCGTCGGCTGGTCTCGCAATTGTTGCAGCCACACGCGTGGTCGCCGCGGAAGTGAGTAGCGTATTCAGATTGGGCGCGTCCGCCGCCAGTGGGTACAGCGTCGCGTGGTCACTCGCGTTATTCGGTGCAGGGCATCTCGTTGGTCTTTCGGTAGGCATGGCAATGTTGGCAGGCCTGCTGATTGCGTGGGTTGGTGCGGTGCCAATTCTCACCTATCTGCATCCAGCCGCCGATGCCGCGTCGTTGACGTCGAACACGATGATGCTCTGGCGCACTCAGGTGCGATTTATTGGTGCAGGTGCCATTGGTGTGTCAGCCCTCTTCACGCTGGCGACGCTGGCGAAGCCGGTCATTGGCGGGTTGATGAGCACTCTTCGCGCATCGCAAACGGTGGCAACGGGAGATGACCGCGATCGTGATCTGGCTCCTTCGTGGATTGTCCTCCTGACGATTGCCTGCTTGATAGTCACCGGATATCTCGCGTACAGCTTTGCAAGCGCGTCAGCGCTGTCGCCGCATTCGGTTGCGCTGACGATGCTGGCCGTTCCATTTGTGTTCATCGTTGGATTTCTTATTGCCGGCGTGGCTGGCTACATGGCGGGTTTGATTGGTGCATCCAACAGTCCAATTTCAGGCATCGGCATTCTTGGTATCGTGACGTGTGCGACCATCGTGGCGCTGGTGGTTCCGCCGACACCCGAAACGCGACCGGTACTGGTGGCGTTTGCACTGTTCATTACGTCGATCGTGTTTGCCTGTGCGACAATCTCCAATGACAACCTGCAGGATTTGAAGACCGGGCAACTGGTTGGTGCTTCACCCATGAAGCAGCAGATCGCATTAATTGTTGGTGTGGCGGCGGGAGCGGCGGTTATCCCGTTCGTGCTCAACTTGTTGGCGAAGGCTTACGGATTTGCAGGCGCGCCCAATCTTGGCGTTGTCTCGCAGAATCCGCTCGCCGCGCCGCAAGCGACGCTCATCTCGGCGCTTGCACAGGGTGTGATTGGCGGAAGTCTCGATTGGAAGATGATCGGCATTGGCGCGGTGTTGGGCGTTGCGCTCATTGTGCTAGATGCCGCGTTGAAGGCCACGAAGAAAGGAAGTCTGCCGCCGCTGGCCGTTGGTATCGGTATTTATCTGCCAATGTCGGCGACGTTTGCAGTGGTGGTTGGTGCAATCGTAGGTCATTGGTACAACAAGCGCGCGTCCCGATCACGCGAGCCCGCGCGCGCTGAACGACTGGGAACTTTGGTGGCGTCCGGCATGATTGTTGGCGAGAGCTTGTTTGGTGTGCTCATTGCCGGATTAATCGTCGCGTTCAAGAATGACGCGCCGCTGGCACTTGTGCCCGAGGACTTTGTGGCGGCGAAACCACTGGGCTTGATCGGCTTTGTCGTGTTGGCCGTTGGGTTGTATCGTTGGATGTTGAAGCGAACGACGACCGCAACGCAATAATGCAATCCGGAGAGTGAAAGGCGTCAGGTCTTGTCCGCCGCGAGAAAGACCTGCGCCTGCGTACGGGCATTGTGCAGCACCGCCAGCGCTCGTTTGAGCTGGCTGTCTTCTTTCATTTCGTGTTTCCGCGCGATCCCGTCGCCAAATGAAATCTTCGCTATGCGACTCTCAATCGCGCGGTCAACGTCGGCGCCGCCCGCGTTGAACATCGCGCGATCAATCACGACAGAATCGGCAAGCAGTTTGTTATACAACTCCGATCGCCACGCCGGATCGAACGCAAAGGTCGCGCTCAATTTACCTTTTTGTTCTTCCGCAATCGCATTGATTTCTTCGATGTACTTCTGAGAATGGGGCGCGAGGAGTCGCCGCAGCTGTTGCTCAGGAGTACTGATGGTGTCGGCCGGTACGATCACGTCGGGCGTGATGGCGCCGCCCCCGTACAGGGTGCGTCCGCCCGCCGACTTGTATAACGGACGTTTGGCGCGCACGGCCGCGGATTCGAGCGAGTCGGGCACTACTTCGACCCATTGACCCTGCTCATTGTAGTGCCGGGGTTTCTGAATGGAGCGACCCGACGGTGTGTACCACTTTCCTGTTGTGATCTTGAGCGCGTAACCGCCGTCGAGATTGTACACACCTTGCACCAGGCCTTTGCCGTACGTGGTTGTTCCCAACACCAACGCGCGGTCGTAATCCTGCAGCGCACCTGCAACGATCTCGCTTGCCGAAGCGGACCCGCCATCAACCAATAACACTACCGGGATATCCGGAGCCAGCGGATCTTCTTCCGCGACCATTGCATGCGTGCCGCTCCTTTCGCGCACACTCAGCAACTCTTTGCCCTTTGGCAGAAATAGATTGGCCATGCCGTACGCTTCATCAACGATACCGCCTGGATTTCCTCGCAGATCGAGCACCAGACCGTGCGCGCCCTGACTACGCAGCGCGCGCACCGCGTCGCCGACATCTTTCGTGGTGCGATCGGTGAAACGCGCCAATGGGATGTACCCGATCTGATCATCGAGCATCAGGTGATATGCAACGGCCGGCACTTCGATGCGCGCGCGCGTGAACTGCAGCTTGATTGGTGCTTCAACTCCAATGCGGCGATACGTGACGGAAATGTTTGTACCTGGGTCGCCAAGCAGCAGCGACTGCACACGATCTACTGACCATCCGCGCACTTGAAAGGTGTCAATTGCGAGAATGCGGTCGCCTTCCTGTACCCCACGCGATTCGGCCGGAGTATTTGGAAAGACTTGTTCGACGATTACGTAACCGGCGACCGGCGGCGAGAGCGACATTCCAACGCCGCCGTATTTTCCGACAGTATTTCTCGAAAATGCGTCGAGATCTTTCGGCGATAGCAATTCCGAATACGGATCACCGAGTTCGGTAACCAAACCTCGCGCCGCCTTCTCGTACAATTGTTGCACGTCAATCGTGTCGGCAAAACGCGCCGCGACAAGATTCAAGACTTGTCCCAACAGCTGCGGACCGCTGCGCGCTGGCTGCGATGACATTACGGATGCGCCAATTACAACGGGCACAATCAACAACGGGGCGAGTATGGCGCGGCGAATGCGAAGACGAATCATGGGCGACGTGAGACGGGGAAGAACCGAAGGTGGCAGTGCCTTACTGGTCGTTGTCAAATATTGCTGTCTGCGCATGAAGTGCGATCAATGCGGTACGACCCGCGGTTTAGCGGGACGGTTGCCGGCAACGAGTGATAGTCGGGCACGGCGATCACAGCTGCAAGTGTCGAGTGCTGATTGTCCGAAGTGCTCAGGCGTGTTCGCTCGGCGCGAAGCCATCGCGACACTCGACATGGCGCGCGTGACGTCGGGCGTGCCATACTTGCGGTCCGCGGGATCGAAGCCATCCCGTGATCGTTCAGATTTGACAGCCGCGCACGGGAGAGTTCATGGCGATCTATGCAGACGTTCGTCTTGGTGGCGGTGCCCTCCGCAATGGGCTTCGGGTGCCGCCTCAGCTGTTCAAGGTCAAACTTGGTACAAAGGGAGGCACGACCGCCGGGATGCGCCCGTGGTCGATTCCCGGGGCCCTCCCTCCGCACGGTATCGTCGGCTGGGCTCATGGTACCAAGGGATTCTACAAGCGGGACGTTGCCGGTTTCTATGAGCTCTACGTTGACGGAAAGCAGGTGATGGAGTTGCGCCCTTCTCAGTCCGCAACCGCGGGATATGCCTATGCGGCGCTCCACGAGAAACGCGGCGAATTCGAATTGCGCGGCAGCTGGTCGAGCGCCGCGCCGCCAAATGAAGCGTATAACGGCACGTGGGGGCATCATGGTGAAAGGGTCGGCAAGTGCCGGTGGGCGTGTTTAGGCAGGCGCTGGTGCGCTGCTCAATCTCGTCAATCCATCACATGGCGTTGGCTTCGTGAGTGGCGGTCTCGGCGCTGGGATCTCGGTAGGTGCCTCGGGCGGTTTTGCGCTCGTGCTGGCGACTGGCTTTAAAAACGCTGCAGCGTTTGACGGATTTAACGGGGGCGGCGGTTTTGACTGGGACCTGAGCTTTGGCCCAAAATGGTCTGGTCTCGTCAAGGGATCGGCGGCGCTACCCAGAATCGCAAATGCGTTGCACGGCGCGCTCGAATATTTGGAGAAGGTCAAACAAGTCGAGCGCTTGCAGAAGCTCATGCGCAGCGAAAAGGACGGCGCCGAGATCTACAGTGCAGCGAAAGGGATCTACCAGGCATACTGGGTGGACGACGAAGAGCAGGGCATGACCGCCATTGACATTCCCACGGCCGGCGGTGGTGCGCAGATCGGCATTCACTATGCGTGGTCGGGTGCGACCCGGGTTTCCGAATGGTAGTGGACACCGCGTAACCGGCCGACATCACGCGATGGAACGCAGCGCCGCAACAATCTCTTCGCGCACATCGGCGTCAGACTCTTCGAGCAAACGCTCTCGTAGTGCAGATGACGCACGTGAATTTCCGAGGCGCCCGAGCGCCCAGGCGGCGTGGCCGCGCACGACCGACGCGTCATCGTTTAACGTTGCGATCAGGGTCGCTGCATCCGTCGACGAACCGATGTTGCCCAACACCACCGCTGCATTGCGTTTCAAGCCGGAGAATTTTGCGCGCTTCATTGGCGAGCCCTTGAACGCCGAGGTGTAGTCAGCGACTGACATTTCCAGCAATCGTATGGCAAGCGACCGTGCATCCATGCCATCCAGCACTGCACGGGGAGCAAATCGCAACTCAGTCAACGGGAGTGAGAACTTACGGTTGTACGGACACACATCCTGACAAATGTCGCAGCCGTACATGAGATCGCCCATCGGTGTGCGCAACGATTCTGGTATGGCTGTGCGCAATTCGATGGTGAGGTAACTGATGCACAGATTGGCATCGAGCACTCGCGGTTCGAGAAGCGCGTTCGTGGGGCAGGCATCGAGACAGCGTGTGCACGTACCGCAGCGATCGGTGTCGAATGGTTCGTCCGGTTGCAGCGGATATTCCACGAATAGCGACGCGAGAAACAGAAACGATCCGGTTTTGGGATTGATCAGACACGTATTTTTTCCAAACCATCCGAGCCCCGCGCGCTGCGCCAGATCGCGTTCCAGAATGGGACCGGAATCGACGTAGGGACGGGCGTTGATTGCCTGGCCTGTTTCCAATTCGAGCCATTGATGCAGTTCGTGCAAACGTTCCCGCAATACTTCGTGGTAATCCTCGCCACGTGCGTAGCGTGCTACTGGTCCGGGTTGTTCACGCCCGCCGTAGTTCATTGCGACGACCAGAGCGTGAGTGGCGCCCGGGTGCGGTGCGCGTGCATCGCGACGAAGTTCTGCGCCGATGTCCTGCAGATATCCCATCTGGCCAGCGTTGCCGGCCGCCAACCATGCGTCGAACTGCGCTTTTGTGTCGGGCACGCCAAGCGCGGCGATTCCCGCGAGGTCGAAGCCGAGTCCGTAGGCTTGGGCTTTGAGGCGTTCGGAAATTGTTGCGCGCGCTTTGGACGCTTGGTTGGCAGGCGTTGCGGTGTTGCCCATCAGGGCTGCCGACCAACCCAGCGCGCGAATGCGATTACGTCAGGTGCGGGTGGCACAAACTGTTCGTCGCCGTACGCGGTGTAGAGCCGCCACCGTAAATACGTCATGGCTGGCAGCGGCAGGAAAGGAAAGCGACGATACCAGAAACGGTGCCGGAATCTCCATGCTACGCGCAGCAAGTCGACAGCGACGCGCGGATTGACCAGTGCGCGCGCGGTGAGAGACAGCAGGAGGCTTGTCCACGACATGATGTGAAATGTCGCCCTTTGGTGGCGGTGATTCAACTCGGTTGATTGCGGGTACGGGAACTTGGCCCGGTTTGGGCGGAGTTCTTCTGTCGAGCCGGTATTGCGCACATACAACGCACATACAACGCACGTACTGCGCGTATAAAACGCCCATACTGCGCGCATAGAACGCCCCTGACTGCGCGCGCCCGCGTCGGCCTCGGCGAATGAACGGGCACCTTGGTTCACGCGGAGACCGCGGAGCACTTCCGGAGGCGCGGAGAACTACTTGA
>JBDUBA010000270.1:0-6532 GCA_040004335.1 Gemmatimonas sp. | reverse complement strand
TGTTGCTGCCGCCACAGTCCACAGTACTTCCGCGTATCACACATCCCGCGGCGGCAAAATTCCCTTGAGCGGTGCCGTCGCATCAATCATGGCATCCCGCAGTTGTCCAATCAACGACGGCCGAGCCGTCATCGCACCATGCTCGGCGTTATCCAACAGTTGCTCGAGCTTCTGATGCATCTTTGCAAGCGTTTTCCGGTATTGCCCCTTGAGCACTCTCCATAAGCCGTAACCGGCAACCCCCTGCAACGCCGCGAGAATCCCGATCGCCGGCAACACGATCGGCATGTTCCCCGATGCGCCGCCAAGGATCAGCGCCGGAATGGTGAATGTCATAAACAGCAGGGAATTGAGTCCGACACCAATTCCCAACATCATGTTGCGCTGCGACCGGCGAAGGCGCGTGAGATCCGCGTCGAACCGGACGACCGTCCGCGCCGCATCGATGGCGGTGACGGTGGCCGACACTTCATCCGTGCGCACCAACTCGAGCGAACGACCGTTTCGCCCCATCGCATTGTAGATGAAACTCAACGGCCCGCTTCTCGGCGTCCAACTCAATCGATTGGGTAAACGCCGATTCGTGTCGAGTCCTTCCTCGCGTTTCATCCACGCGTCGATATTCGCGAGCAAATCGGCCGGTGTTCCAGGCACCGATCGCTGCGCGGAAATCTGCACAACTCCAAGCCCATCCAGCAGCGGCCCCTGTTCCGTCTCCGCGTACGGCGAACGTGAACGCTCCTCCGCCAACGCGAGGCGCAGGTGTTCGGCCGGAATGCCAACTTCCCGACCAATCTCCACAAGTCGTGCTTCGCTGATGCCTTCGGGCGAGTCGGTATTCGCGGCCTGCAGTTCGGTTGCACGCGCCAGTACGCGTTCAAGCGCCGCGCGCTCGATGTTGGGCCCGGAACCGGGATCGTTAGAAGTCATGATTACAAAACGTAACTACAACAGAGGAAGTGTCGTAGCTGTGCGGGCTCACGCTAGATGCCGCCCAGTACGATTTCGATCTGTCGAGCAATTCCGGTCGTGATGGCGGCCGGGAGGGGAAACGCCGAACGCAGTGCCTCCTGAGCGTTGGACGATGGCACCATTTTTCCGCCTTGAGCCAGATAATACCTGGCATAAGGTTCGGCGAGCTCCGGTGCAATTTTCTGCAGAAGAATTAAGCCGGCGTACACCTGGGCCACTGCAACAAGTGAAGCCGTTTGTCCTGCGCGTTGCTGCGCGGGCGTTGTGTTGTCGTTCACAATGGGACCGACGAGGTTGCCCGTAACTTCGTGAGCGAATACAAAGATCGCCTGTTGAGCGTCCGATGCACGAGCCGGAAACGGCACCGCGACCAACGTCTGATTGTTCGCACCCGTGGCCGTCCGACCTTCGCCACCAAGTGGCAACGACAAATAGATCTCGCCGTTCCGTTGCCCGGTGTTATTCAGAAATCGGTCAAACTTTGGCCGATACGTTTTCTGCCAAAGTGCGTCCACCGCGGAGAACACGCCGCTGCGGGCCGCGGAAACGCGTTTGTATTCCACGTCATAGAAACGCGACTGTTCTTCAGTCACGCCCGCCATGAAGAGTCGCAACCAATCCCGATCGGCGACCGTCGGAAATAACGGGGTGAGCCGCGCAATTGTCGCGGCCGCTGCTTGATCGGCTGCGCGAGTCTTGTCGCCCTGCGCCTGAATAAAACTTGAAGTTGCCTGCTGTAACTCGGCAAACGATCCAAATTCGAATACCAGAAACTGCGCCTGCACCAGGGCCGGATTTGCCGTCAATCGTTTCTGCAAGTTGTCGCGATTTGCATCCAGCGAAGTCAACACATTGCTGCGACTCTTGACGGCCGCAATGGAGTCGCGATATCCGCGCTTGAACAGCGGAATGACTGTTGTGTCGACGGTGAGTTGGGCAAATGAATGCAACCACAAATCAAAGTGCGCGGCAGTTTTTACAGGCCAGCGCACCTGAGCAGGCTGGGTCGTGGTGCCAGGGTTGGGCGTGCCGCTTGGCGTTGTTGGAGAAGCTGGGGTGCCAGCGGCCGTCGCGCACGCTGAAACGGCCGAGGCAAAAGCAGCAAGCGCGAGGACGCGCCATTTTGGAGATCGAGGAGGTGTTATCATGACGTTAAACTACCCCAAACTCGCGATCCGGATCACCGGACGGTCCTTCGCTAGTTCGCGATCGTTCCGGCTATCTGCGTAAGTGACGCCGGAAGTTCCGGTACATCGGCGCCTCGCCCACATGTCACACAAAAACGCCAGTTCACATCCAGCTCCGTGCTGCACGCCGGACACTGGCGTACGGTGAGATTTACACCGCAATGCGGGCAAAACGTCAGCTTTCGACTTTCCGGAAGTTTGCCGCCACAAAAGCGGCAGCCACACGTGCGTAGCGTATGTCCCGGAGTAATGCGCCGCAATTCGTCCAGCGCCGCAGCGTTTCGGGCACTGGTGTGTTGTGCTGCCGTGGTGTTCGACGACAATGGACTCAATGCCTGAGATTCTGACTGAACGTGTGGGCGTGTTGCGGTTCCCGTGGTGATCATGCCCGGCGTTGCCAGTCGCAATGGTGTTGCAGAATACTCCAACCCCAACGCGCTCTCTGTAAATGCGTCGCCTGCTTGTGTCTGCACGCGATCGTTGCCGAGGGTACCAGCGGCAGCACCGAGGCGCAGCGTAGTTGCCGACCACGGTCGCACGAGCGCGAGTGTGGGTGACGGAAGTGTCAATGCCTGACGACAAGCCAACTGCAAGTCGGCATCGGTATTCAGATAGTCGCGCTCACCCGACACCATCCGCAACACATTCAACTCCCAGACTTCCGGACCATTGTTTGACATCTCGCGACGTGTTTCGCGAAACGGCAACAGCCGCTCTTCCAGATCGGTGAGCGTGAACTCCTGTGCGAGCAAATGCGGGTAACTGTTGCGCACCGTTCGCACGAGCCGAAAGGCTAGCCGGTCCAGATCGTCCATGGTTCCACGGTTTATTTCTTTTCAGCCGAACGCATCCTCGCGTCAATGTCGGCGTCCATATTCTTTTTATTATCGCCACCAATCCGATCAACTAAACGTTCGGCGATATGTTTTGTATTGATCTGGGCATCTTTCCAGCCATAGCCGTAGCCCATGGCGATGCCGATTGCGAGAATAAACAGATACTTAAACATGTGCGTCGGGGGTGGGCCGCGTGGCCGGCGGGGAAGCGACAGGGCGTAAGCCTACACATTCCGACTATCCAATCATGATTCTGGTAACGGTTGGGCCGGTTCGAAACCGTGCGAGGTCGGGAACGGATCAGGGGGAACCGGTGGTTTTTTTGACTTGGCCGAGTGGGTGGCCCACCAGCCCTCAAATCCCGAGGGCTTGAGCCCGGCGCTTCGGTCCTGCTCGGCCGCCGCTCGTGTGGCGAGGTGGTTGGCATATTCGTTCTGCGGATGCCCAGCGTGTCCGCGCACCCAGCGCCACTGGCATTGATGACGCTCGATTGCCTCAACGGCACTTTGCCACAGTTCGACATTTTCCACCGCGCCTTCTTTTCTGCGCCAACCGCGCCCGATCCAACCGCGCACCCATGACGTCATTCCATCAACGATGTAGCGCGAATCGGTCGTGAACTGAACGGAGAGTGCATTGCCTTTGCGTGACAGCGCTTCAAACGTATCGATCACCGAACGCAACGCCATCTGATTGTTCGTGGTGTCGCGCTCGGAGTCCCACAAATCGAAACGCACAATCGTTTCATCCTTGCTGCGATACTCAATGAGCGCACCAAACCCGCCCGGTGTGGCGCCGGTGCGACCGTTTCCCAAACACGATTCGTCAGCGTACACCGCAACCAGTGGATAGCGCGCGCTCAACGCACATCCTCGACGCCGTCTATTTCGTCGATCCACAAACGCAAGAGCGCACCAGTAGCGGGATGACGGGTGTCGATGCACTCGCGCCGATTCACGACGCGCAACGCGAGCGGGATGATGAGATACTCGGTGCCGCGGCGCCACACACCGAGTCTGCGTCCTTTAACGATTGCGTCTTCAATGGTGTCGTACTGTTTGACTGAAAGATGTGCCATGCGATTGCGTGTCAGCGTCCCCAGGATGCGCAGACGCGTTCAAGAACCGCTGTCGCGTGATGGATGTCGTCAAGCGTGACCCACTCTTCGGCGGAGTGTGCGAGTGCAATGTCGCCCGGACCGAAACAGAGTGCGGGAATTCCTGCCGCGTTGAAGAGTGCCGCATCGGTCCAGCACGATAAACCCACCACTGGTGCAGGCAGCGACTGCTTCTGCAAAGCCCCGACCACCGCGAGTGTTAACGGTGCATCAACGGCGAGATCGCTGGCAGGTTGATATAGCTCCAGCGTCACTTCCGCGCGAAATGATTCTCGCGAACCGTGCAACGCCGCGCACAACGCATCAAACTCCGCCTTCACACTCTCACCCGTTTCACCGGGCACCGTGCGACGCTCAACGTGTAGTGTGCAGCGGTCGGGATACGTGGACCATCCAGTTCCCCCGCTGATCATCGACGCGTGCACCGATGGTCGTCCAATCAACTCGTGTTTGCGCGTTGGCAGCAACGTGGTTTCCCACTGGTCGAGCTCCGCGAGTAATAACCCAGCGTGACGAATGGCATCAACACCAAGGTCATATCGACTGCCGTGCGCCGCGTGGCCGAAAACATCAATGCGCAGCCAGGCAAATCCGCGATGTGCGGGGCACACGGCGAGACGCGTGGGCTCGGTAACGATAGCGGCGGTACCGCGCAAACCATCGGCCAGCAATGTACGCGTCCCCAACGATCCGAATTCTTCATCGCAGACCGCAGCAATAATTATTTCGCTTGCCAACGCACCACGCGTTGCCGCACGCGCTGCTCCCACGCACATACTCGCGATGCCGCTCTTCATGTCAGTGGAGCCGCGGCCATATAAACGATCGCCGCGAATTTCCGGCACAAAGGGTTCGTGCACCATGTTGTCCGTCCCGACAACATCCAGATGACCGTTCAGGATCAATGGTGAGTGACCCGCGGGACCAATGCGCGCCAGGACATTGCAGCGCTTCGGCGCAATCTCCTGCACCGAGACCGCAAATCCCCATTGCGACAACACGTCGGCCAGGAAACGCGCGCACGCGGCTTCACCAGGCCCACCGGGGACCAGGTCTGGGTTGCGCGAATCAATCGCCACAAGCGATTGCGTGAGCGCGACGGCGTCGAGCGGGAATCGATCAGTCACGCTCGGAGCTTATCCAGAAACGTCGCTCAGCGGCAGCGGCAAATCATCGCGAACCTCAACTCCTGTACGCGCCACACTCCACTCAAGAAGATCGCCATACGGCGCGATCGCCTCGGCCACTCGATGAGCGTTGTCGTTGGAGGCGATGACGAGCACGCAACCACCGCCCGAAGCGCCCAGCGCTTTGAGTCCAAGCGCACCGGCGCTGTACGCACTTTCGGCGATGGCGTCGATGCGTGGCGTTGAGATGCGCAGGTGTAGTGCGCGCTGATGTTCCCAGTGTTCACCAACCAGCGAGCCGAGTGTGTCGATGTCACCATTTTCCAGAGCGTGCGCCATTGAAAGTGCGAGACGTTTCATGTGCTCGAGCGAACGCATGACCTGCGATGAACCATCGTTGTACGCGTCGAGCACGGCGGTGATCGTTTCGCCGGAAATGCGTGATTCGCCTGTGTACAGAAGCAGGCCTCGCGTTTCGAGTGCAGCGATTGTGGCATCGGTCAACGCAAGTTGACGTACGTGCACGCGATCCTCGAACGTCAGGCCCAGTGCGCCTCCAAATGCTGCAGCGTAATGATCCTGAAACCCGCCCGCCATCTGCAAACCGTGGGTCTCGACAAACCGACTCGACTCGGCGAGTTCTGAGGGCGTGCGCGACTCGCCCTTCCAGTGTGCGAGTGCGGCGGCAAGTGCTACGCCGGCGGCCGACGAACCACCCAGCCCGGCACCAAACGGAAAATTACTGGTCAGCGTGACGTGTGCATCAGTGACCGCCGCGTGCGCGCAGGCGGCGACAATCAGCGCGTCGTTTGATGTGCCGACAGCATGCGGTTCGATATCACGCATGCGAACGGTTGCCCGTCGCTCAATGGCAATGTTGCAAACAAAACCACCCCGTTCTTCGGGATAAGGCGGGACGTCAGTCCAGCCTCCGCCGAAGTCGAAGCGCGTTGGCGCACGCGCGATGATGGAACGTGCGACCATCGGACGCACGTGACTGCGTTATTTCTTTTTGCCCGGAGCAGCTTTCTTCGCGGCGGGTTTGGCTGGCGGCGCAGCTTTCGCCGGAGCCTTGGCTGGCGCCTTCGGAGCCGGCTTTAGGGGAGCTTTCGCGGCCGGCTTGGCCGGAGCAGGCGCTGCTTTCGCTGGAGCAGCTTTCGCAGCAGGCATTTTTGCCGCCGGAGCGGCCTTTGACGCCGGTACCGGAGCCGCTTTCGCGGCGGGTGCTGGCGCTTTTGCTGGCGGCGCTGCGGGTTTTGCCGCCGATTTGGCCGGAGCGACGGGCGCGGCCTT
>JBDUBA010000494.1:0-6537 GCA_040004335.1 Gemmatimonas sp. | reverse complement strand
CGCGGCTGGGCTACCTGATGCTCAGACAGGGCAACTGGAACGGACGCCAGCTCGTTCCGGCCGATTGGGTGGTCGAGAGCACGCGCGTGTTTACGCCCCTCACCGAGCTGAATCCGCCGGACGAGAGGAACGGCCCGTACGGGTACGGCTATCTCTGGTGGGTGTGGGACGGGCCGCGCGCGACGGGTGCGTTCGAAGGGGCGTACGCGGCTCGCGGAGCGTTCGGGCAGTACATCATCGTGATGCCGAAGCTCGACCTCGTCATCGCGCACAAGACGCGCCCGGACCTTGTCGACGCGCAGGGCAACACGCGTGGGGTGTGGGATTCAGACCTGGACCAGATTCTTGACGTGATCGTCCGCACGCACTGCGGCGCATCATGCCCGTAGAGGGCGAGCGCTTCTATAGTTGAATCCTGTACAACCCAACGACTCCGAGACTGACCTACGCCATCTCTCCGATGACGATGGACGGCAATTGCACGCGCGGTCTGACAGGCGCTGCAACCGGCAGCGGAGCTATGCTACGCGCGGAGGCGCTCGGTGCGCTCGTGTCCACCACGCGATCTTACTGGCTCCGCCGCAGCTGATAGCGCAACTGGCCTACTAGTTCAAATTGGAGATTGCACTTGGTCGCCACGTCTTGGCACGTAATCGAAAGGTTCATTGAGCGCCGCGACGCAGATGACATGCCTGCGTTCCGAATTGGACGCTCTCATATCTCAAACCCTGGCTACCGATTTCAGATCGCAGGAACAATCTCGTTTTCATCGATGTGCCGGAAGAAGCGATAGCAGATTCGGAAGCAACTCCATACAATCCGGACGGCCAATGGCCGGCGCAACGCGTTGGTAGGGATCGTTCTCGCAAACATTTCCGTCGGCCCAGGTTTGGATCGTTCTTTTTCTGTGTTCCGTCGCACACCATCGGCAGATCTACTTTCTGTGGCGACCGTTCTTGCGCGATCCGAATGACGATATGGTGTTGGAAGTCGCGGTCGAAGCGCAGTGCACGTACATCGTCACGTTCAATCTCCGCGATTTTGTCGGCATCGAACAGTTCGGCCTCCAGGCGATTACGCCTGGACAATTTCTAGCGCTGTTAGGAGGCCCCTCATGAGCACGATCAGCTTACGCCTTCCCGAATCGTTGCATCGCCAAGCGCGCGAACTGGCGGAGCAAGAAGGCATTTCCATCAATCAATTGATCGCGACGTCCTTAGCCGAAAAGATGTCGGCGTTGATGACGAGCGAATATCTCGCCGCGCGCGCGAAACGCGGATCGAGTCACGCGTTTCAGGGGGTCCTGAAGAAAGTGAAAGACCGGGCACCGATCGCGGGCGATGAGCGGTAACTCCCCGCGAAACGCCCCCGGCTGAGCGTTGCTGCAGTCAAAGGCATTACGGTGCGCTGTATAACTGCGCCGCACTCCGCCCTGCTCCGTTCACAGCTAAATTATTTGAGCCTTCGCAGCAGAACGCGGCGTTATACGGCAAGTCCTATTTGACCGTTGGTCTTGGCTCGGAGTTCGCATCGATTTTGTGCACACAATGTGGCAAGACAGAGACGACAGGAATGCGACACACTGTCATTGCCGCCAGCGACAGCAAGCGAGCAACTCTTTCGCTGCCGTCCTTCGTTCACGGCTTCCAATTGCGCACTGACGGAGACCCCCACGATCGACGGCGCTGGATCTCGTCGCGTTTCCCACCGAAGTCTTTAGCGCCCTTGATCGCGTCGCAGCGATGGAGGATTCGCCCGGCCGGTCGCAGTCGCCGCGCCGGATGCTCTGCACGCTCGACACGAACGTCCTCATCGACGCGCGGCGCCATCGAGCCGCTATGCTCCTGCTCATACTTCCTGGAATCGGCTCTGCCGCACACCGCGCGCTCGAGCGTGGTGGCGAGCGAACTGTTGGCGGGCGCGCGGACGGAGACGGCGACTCGTCGAGCCTGATGTGTTGGGCGCGTTCGATCGGCGCGAGCGTATGGTCGCGCAGAGTGCGAGGACGTGGGCGAAAACCGGCGTCGTGCCCGGCCGCGCGGCCACCGCGTCCATCGGCGCGCCGTGGCAGAAAAATCTGCTGCTAGCGCACACGGCGCGCGAGTTCTGCTGGTGCCTCATCGCGCGCGACAAACATTTCCATCGTGTACGGCCGCCGGTGAAGGGGTTGCGGGTCGAAGCGCAGTTTCCGCGCCGACCGAGCATCGCGCGGGGCAACGAGCGTTGCTACTCATAAACGCTCTTCGGCGCGCTGTATTCGTTAGTCGCTGACCTCTCATGCACGTCGACGACAGGTACCGTTCACTCGATACTCGCAGCGATGGACCCACCGCATGACGCGGGCAGCATTTGAGTGCGATCGCAACCCGCAGGCATCTAACGGCGCCGGGCCCCTACTTTCGTGTGCTTTCAAGGAAACTGGCGACCCGCCTTTCGTAGCCCGCGTGGTCGGCGTCCCATATCGCTGCATGACCCCCTCTTTCAGCGAGCCAGACCACCTTGGGTCCGGCGTACAGAGCGGCAAGGTCCTGGGTTTGTTGGTAGGAAACCGTTTCGTCCTGCTTGCTGTGGATGAAGAACACTGGAGTCGTCTTGGCAATGCGCAAGGAGTTGGCTGGGCTGTGCTCATCGTTGAAATCACCGCGCGCCTCAGCAAGATCAACAAGTAGACCATTGACCCAGCCGGGCATTGATTGCGCCTGCGGCGCTTCCCTGATGAGGCGTTCAAAATTGTAGTTCGCATTCTCGGCGATGGCGCCGGAGAGCATTGGCATGTCTGGCAGTGCGATAAGGATCGAAGACGCTCCAATCGAGCTGCCCATCGCATAGACCCTGTCATATTGACCTGCGAGATACGCGTAGGCTGCAAGTACGTCCTTCGATTCGCGACTCCCGTAAGTGAGGTGGGCTCCCGGTCACGGCGCCTCGCCCTGACAGCGCAGGTCGAAGGTGAGAACGTCAAGCAGTTGGGTCAGGTAAAAGTGGATGAGTCTTGTTTCTTCTCTCCGGTCACTGCCTCCCGCAGGAACCAGCATGATCGCGCCACGCGCCGGCTCCAAACCGTTGTCGGCCGCCTTGATTAACCACCCTGGCAATTTGTAACCGATCGCTTGCAGCTGCACCTCGTCAAAAACAAACTGGTGCGTTTGGCGGAGGTTGCCACCTCCCCCCAGTTTCTGGCCGTTTCCGGCTTGCAGACAGAAAAGTCCCTGATTGCCCCACGGAAAGAGGCGGCAAGAATCTGGCTACTGGCAAACCACATCCCACCGGCGGCAAGAATGGGGAGCAGAACCAATAACCCAAGGCACGTCCATCCGAGTTTACGCTTCCAGCCTCGCGCCTTGGATTTGACACGGAGTGCGTTGGTCATGGGGCCCACCCCTACTTGGCCAGCCCATAGTGAAGCAAAACGTTGCCTGAATCGAAGCTCTTGGCACTCAAGAGCTCGAGACCGAATTCGTTCACATCCTTGAAGAGCGGCTTCCCTTCACCCGCAATAACCGGGGTGAGGATGAATACGTATTCATCGATGAGGCCCTTGGTTGCCAGTTGCTGGACGATCGTGCCACTCCCCATGATCATGATGCCGGCACCCTTGCTCCGTTTAAGCGCCTCCACGGCGCCGATCAGGTTACCCGCATGCAGCTCGCTGTTGTCCCAGGTAATGTCACCCGCTTTCAAGGTTTTGGAAAAGACCACTTTTGTCATAGCAGTCAGCTCTTCAGCAACCGCCTTCATTTCTTTGGGCGCCTTGGGATCCGTCAACCAGGGCGTCCAGGATTTTTCGAGTCCCCGATAGGTTGTTCCGCCCAGTATCAACGTATCGGGCTGGCTCTCCCGGCCTACCAGTTTATGCGCCGCCTTGTCGACATCTGGGTCTTGAACAAACCAGTCCATCCCCCACGACTTCTTCTTGAGGCTGGCAAAGAATCCATCACCAGAGATTCTGTTCAGCATGACAATCTTTCTCATGTCCCCCTCCTTTTTCGTGTTTCAGTATCCGTTCGGCAGGGATCGCCGGCGATTGACGTGGCGAACCTACTCAGTCTGCGGTGGATCTGGATGATGACGGGCAACTTGCCGCATCGCAGAGGGCTTCGCTGTCACATTCTTGCTCAAACGACGCGTCCCGAGGCAAACCTTTTTCGAATCTGGTTTGGGGGCTGTCCGTAGGCCGCCCGAAATGCACGGGTGAAGTGACTGTGACTGGTGAAGCCGAGTTCATGCCCGAGCGCGCTCAGGTTGTCCTCGCCTTCCGCGATCCGGTCGAGCGCCAGCGCCAAGCGGAGTTGAAGGCGGTAGCGGTGGATAGGCACCCCAACTTCGTCCCGGAAGACGTGCGCGAGGTGAAAGGGAGAAGAGCCGGCGGTGTGAGCCAACGTCGCCAGCGAGAGCGGTGCGTTGGGGATCGCGGCGATCACCAGCTTGGTCGATTCCACCAGATCGGCGCGGGAACGACGCGTCCCGGCCCGAACCGCGATGGGCAGCCGCCCCCGCATGGCGTGGGCGACGTGCACGACGTCATGCACCAGCTGCAGCGCGGCTTCGTCGACTGCGAGACCCCCGGAGATCGGATCGCGGAAGGCCGCTCGCAGCTGGTGGAACTTGAGGATCAGTGCGGGCGTCACGGCGACACACGCCAGCGGTAGGGGACACTCCAAAGCGTCCGCGAGGCGCGGCAGATACCGGGTGACGAGGTCGCGAGCGACCGCCGGCGGCAACTCGATCTTGGTAAACGTGTCGCCGTCTTCGGTCGGGTGACTGAACCGAACTGGGGTGCCACCGCTCACGCAGACGACGTGATTGGAGTCTGCGGTCAGCAGTTGCCGCCCCACGTGAGTCACGAACACGCCTCGTCGGACGAAGACCAGCTCGTGGTGAGGCACTTGCCGTTCCGCCCCAGCGCCCGACCGGCGCTCTCGGCATCGCACATCCGACACCGCTATGATGCGATCATCGACGTCGGCATCAGACTTGACTATGCTCATTCCCAGACTCGCTCGACAAGTACGCGTCAGCTGCGCCGTTCGCGATCAAGGTGCAATGTGGTTTGGAGGCGCCGGTTCGGCAAGGATTGTGCTAGCCTGGTTCGTGCGTACGTCCCTTCGGCGCGTAACGAGTGGTTGCAGCTGACAAAGCCGAGCGCCCCGCGTCAGGTCGGCGCGTGCCTCCAACCCGCCGCTTTGCAGCTTAAACAAGGCGTTACACAGCATGCCAGGACGCCGATGTTGGCGCGATTCGAATCCACCATAAGTGACCTGCCATCTCGCGCACCAAACGGACAGTCGGATCTTCTAATCCCGGAACTGTTGATCGGCAGCGAAAACCGCCTGCGTATGCACTCTGCCCCGATTGATTGGACGAATCGCGCAGCACGTCCCGTGCTCCTTGACATCACTCCCGGCTGGACACAAATGGAACTCGGATTCCGTGGAGCAGCGGCGGCAATTGTCGCACGTCAATCGCCTGACACAGTAGCGCGCGCTGCAAAGTTGTCGGGTGCGTTTGCGGGCTCTATTCGCAACAATCTGCTGCGCATACCTGACGACACTGGCATACCGAACGCGCTTGGAATCAGCTCATCCTCTCAATTGTTCGGAACAGAGGGCGAGCTGCTGCACACCACTTTCGTCAGTCGATATTCTGTGTTCGAGTCACGCGCAATTACACGGGACGCCTGCGCCAGTGATCTCGCCACTGCTCGCGGATATTGCTCGCACCATTCTGGTTCCAGAATTGGAATCCGTGCGAAGTGCGTTGATCGTACCACTCGGAAAGGCCGTCCAAAGTATGCGGGATATGCTCGCTGCTGAGGGGCGCCTCGAACCCAAGCAGTGACTTTCGTGATTTCCGCATCCGTCCGGTGCGAATGGACATCGCGTTCGCATTTTCAACGAGAACCGTCGTTCGCTCGCAGAACAGACCCAGCAAATCTTGCCCGGGTTGCGAGGTGCCGTATAACGAGCGCTGCTGCAGTCAAAGGCAAGGAGGTACGCTGTGTAACTGCGGCGCTGCGCACCTCCGTTCACAGCTAATTTATTGGAGCGTTCGCAGCAGAACGCGTCGTTGGGTGGCTCCCACCATTCGTGCGCTATCGGAGAAACTCCGGCCCGTGTTTCGCAAAGACGTGGAGCAACTTCGCCGCGATATTCGAGGGACGCTTCGCGCCGCTCTCCCACTGCGCGATCGTGCTCGGCGTCGAATTTAGATACGCGGCAAACACCGGCTGGCTCATGCTAAACCGTTGGCGGAGGCGCTGAATCTTTTTCTTGTCCCAGTCGGCCGGCGGTTCGATGCACGCGATATCAAAGTTTCGCAGGGTCTGCGGATCCATCGCGCCGACGTCATGCAGCGCGCTCGCGGAGCGATGCAGCGCTTCAAACACGGCACTCTTGTAGCGACGCGTACTCTTCTTGGCACGCGCGCGCGGACTGGCCGCCTTCGTGGCGGATTTCGTCGATTTACCGGCCGGTGTCATGCAGAATTTCCTCCCACTCTCCGTTCGCGAGCAACTGCGCAAGCTGCGACGGTTTCAGG
>JBDUBA010000379.1:0-6548 GCA_040004335.1 Gemmatimonas sp. | reverse complement strand
AAGGATGGCGCGCCGATTCATGGCTCTGGCACGGCCAAGGCCGAAGACAAAACAACCGAAGTTGAAATCAAGTTGATGGGTGATGCGGCGGGCTCCGTTCGTCCGTGGCATATTCACACGGGTTCGTGCGCAGCGGCCGGCGGAATTTTTGGCGGCATGCGTTCGTACACGCCAATCACGATCGACGCGAAGGGCAACGGCACCGCGAAGGTTTCGGTACCGGCGTCGCTGCCCGACACGGGCCACTTCTACGTGAACATCCACGAGTCGGCCGCAAACATGGGCAAGATCGTGGCGTGCGGCGATCTCAAGATGAAGATGTAGTGCACTGGAGTGGGCGCACGCGCCAACTCAGTTTAAGACAACAAACCGGCGCTCGCGTATGCGGGCGCCGGTTTGTTGCCTTTCCAAAACGTTGTGGTGGCGTGGTTTTGGTACCGGGGTCAGAGCCAAATACCAAAACGTTGCGCCATGCGTGGTTTGGGTACCGGGGTCAGAGCCAAATACCAAAACGTTGCGGTGGCGTGGTTTTGGTACCGGGGTCAGAGCCAAATACCAATACGTTGCGCCATGCGTGGTTTGGGTACCGGGGTCAGAGCGCGTTAGCCAAGCACTTCCGAACGGCCGCCGCAAACCGCGGCGCATCTTGAGCGCGCAAACTGCAAATACCAACACGCAGTCCTTCGGGCATCGGCACAACAAACACGCCTTCGGCCTGCAAACGCGTGCAAACGTCGTACGGATTGGCCGTTTCAATCGTGATGAAGAAGCCGCCCTGCCAGGGTGCTCCCGGCAGCCCTTCGGCTTTCAGCGCCGCATCCAGAGCCTCGGCACGTGTAACCAACACTCGGTTCCAGTGCGCATGTTCGGCGGCGAGCTTCTTGGCGCCGTCGGCGTCGCGCGTGATGCGCAGCAACACACTCATTGGCGCACGCGCGCAATTCGAAAACGTTCCCCGGCAGCTTGATGATAGTGCGGACTGTAACGCCGTGTCCGTTGTCCACGGAAACACCAATGCACCAGCACGTGCTCCGTAAATGGTGAATGCCTTGCTCAAACTCAATGCAGCGGCAACCAACACCGATCCTTCAGCAGCGAATGTTGCGTAGTCATCCAGCGCGGCGCGTACTTCCAACGGCTCACGCGTGTAATCGAGATACGCCAGGTCGAGCAGCAACGTGACCGCACCCAACTTCGACATTTCACGTAGCATATCCTTGAGTGCCGCACGATCACTTGCACTCAGACTACGCCCTGTAGGATTGTGACACGGGTCGTTCAACCAAATCAACAGTCGTTTCTGTTTGCGAATTACCGCTTCACACGTCGACTGCCAGGTCGTGATATCGAGCGCAGCTCCTGTTGCCGGATAGGGCACCGTCGCGAGCGTCACTTGATTCTCGAGCGCGAGCGTTGAATATGGTCCCCAAAATGGCGCTGCGGTCACGAGCGTGTCGCCGTGCTCCAACATGTTGCGCAAACTGAGCGACAAGGCGCCTGTTCCGCCCGGCGTCGCCACGCCAACGCCGTAGCTGGAGAGTGAGGGCCACTGTCGTTGCGTCAGAGCCAGTAGATATGCCGCATCACCGGCAATGGGCGCATACGGCGCAATTTCTGGTGGCGTTAAGAGCGCGTACTGCTCCATTACGGACAACAGCACAACGAGTTTGCCGTTGTCATCCAGCAGCGCGCCAACTGTGGCGTTGATAACGGACTCACCGGCCGCCGCGCGCTTTTGGGCGGCCGAGTTAAGTGTGAAGATGATGTCGCCGCCGTCGAGGTTCTGGCGTTCCGGGAGCAGTTGTTTGAGCATTCCGAAATCTTGGCCGGCGACAGCCCGCGAACAAGCGGTGAACTAGCCGCGTTTCAGCCCGAGAATTTCGTTCATGTCGAGTCGCATTCGGCCGGCGGTCAGTTCGGTTTCATGGGCGGATTGCGCGGCGGACGTCGCGATCACCTGCGCATTCCGATCCGCACTCGCGGTATCATTTTGCGGCGTCGATTCGTTTGAGGATGAAGCGGCCATGAACATTCCCTTTCGGTGAAAAGTGTTTGTTGCAACGTTTCACACGATAGGCGCGATCGAGTTCCGGGGGTGTATGAAATATCACTGAACGTGAAACGGTGACGCTGCCGTGATGTCAGAGATGATAAGTTGCCTCTTTTTCATTCCCAACGTCAGTCGCGCTTGCCATTCGCAAGCAGCCACTCGGCACGTTCCTTAAAGGTCAGTGTGCGTCCGCATTGAGTGCACAGGTAGTTGCTGGTGCGCTGCCCCTCCGCATCATATTCGCGTGCCAGCGCCGGGTGCGTGCAGGGAGCATCGCCCCAAGTCTCGCGAAGTCTTACTGCCTGTTTCTGTTTCATTTCTGGACCTTGCCAGCTGGGTGTGATCGGCGGTTCGGTGGCTATTGCAAATTAGCGGTGGATGCGCGCCTAGATAGTCCAAAAGCGCTGCTGATCGGTGTCCGTCAAACCACTGCGTCGGTTGCAAATTATCGGTGGATGCGAGCCTGGATCGTCCCAGCATGCACCACTTCAAACACGCCGGCGTCGCGATTTTTGCGCACATTGTCCCAAGGGAAACATTGGCCGTTCATCGCGACATACACACCAGTCGGAAGCGTCTGCACGATCGAGAGCGCGCTGCCAAGATTGAACAACCCGTCCGAGCTGCCGAATGCATATGGCACCATTGCTCCAGTCAACACCACAGTTTTGTTCGTGTTCGAAGCCGCAATGACACCCGCCGTTTCCACCATCGTGTCGGTGCCGTGCGTGACAACGATATGTGTTTCCGCCGCGTGTACGCACGCGCTTGCGATGGAGTCGCGTTGTTCCGCTGTCATATCCAGACTGTCAACCATCATGAGCGTTTCTACGCGTACGTCCAATGCGCAACGACCGCGCTTCAGCATTTCCGGCACATGCGTGTTGCGCAAAAACAGATTGCCTGTCAGTTCGTCGTATTCCTTGTCAAACGTTCCGCCGGTTACGAATGCGCGAATGGCCATGGATGTTCAGTGAAAAATTGAGTCGATGTGGTGTTGTAATGCCGTTAGGGCGTGGTGACTGCAGCGGACCGTACCTTTTGCGTTGCCAAGTCCGTCCAGGCGAGGAGCATCATATCGCCAGCCTTGATCAACTTTGGTGCCCCGCCCGCACGTTTGCCTTCGCCGAGTTCGGCGACAGTTGTGATGGGGCCTTTGGTGCCATCGCGATGAACAGAACGGATGCGCAGCACCGCCATCTTGTCGCGGCGTTCAATCCACGAAACAACGGCTTCATCGGCGCTCTTGAGCACCACACCTACCTTCCCGTCGGGGAATCCTTCGTTGATTTCGATGGGTGTGCCAAAAGTGTTGGCCGTGTCATTTGAGAAGGCGACGCGAACGCGCGCGCTATCGTTTGCGGCGGTAAACCATGCGACGACGAGGTTTTCACCGATCGCCGAAATGGAGGGTCCATTTACCGGACAGCCGCTGATGTGCCAGTTGTCATTGTGCACCGGCACCGGCGCGCGCCACTTGTTGTCGGCAATGCGCATCACACTGATATCGCGAATTTCTCCCTCGTGACGATCGCGATACACCACCACCGCACCGCCCGGTACAATCGCGGACGACGTGTGACAGCAGTCGCAGATCATCGGATCAATCACCGATTCCTTCTTCGTACTATTTGTGTTGTCAAACATTGCAAGCGTGAGATGCGTCGCGTGTTTCGCCTTATCTTTGTCGGCATTCATGCGGCCGTCGAGAAAGACAACGCCCGTGCTGTCGTCCAGTTGAAGCCACGAAACAAATCCGTGTTCGGTGGGCGTCACATCGCCGTGCGGTGCTTTGGGAGTGCTCCACGTGGCGCCCCGATCTTCCGAATGTGCCATCACCACGTCGTAACCTTCTTCGCCGTGTGAACCGCGCCAGATTGCAACGAGCGCTCCGTTTGGAAGTTCGTGAATGCCAGGCACATCGGTTGCACTCGCAAGCATGTTTTTGCCCGTGTTCACGTCATGCACGGCCGACCACGTATGTTCATTCGCACCGCGGCTGACGTAGCGCAGCACCAGCGATGAATCCGGATTGCGTTCCTGCCACGACAAGAACACTGTGCCCGACGCACTCACCGTTAATCCGGGGGAAGAGCTGCCGGTGGCGGACGGATTGTCGATGTTGGTGAGGCCTGGTGCGTTCTTGTCAATCGTGGCAGTGGCAGTGGCCGCAACGCCGCTGTCCGCCGCTTTCGTGCAGGCAAGTGCGCTGAACGTGACCGCGCACGCACCAATAAGTCGAGCGACGTGTTGTTGATGCGGCATATCGTCTTGTTGCGGGAAGGTGATCGTAATTTGACGCCGGACACGCCTCGCTCAAAACTTATCTTGTTTCGCGCCAGCGTACCATTTCTGAAAACGTCGGTGCCGTGACCACACGCACAACGCCCCCGCCACTGCTCGTGACGAGGGCGTTCCTTTGCAACAAGTCCGCAACCGATCAGTTGTCAGGCGGATTCCGTTTGCTCCAGTTCCGCAACCGATTCAGTTGTTAGGCGGATTCCGTTTGCTATAGCCCGCAACCGATTCAGTTGTCAGGCGGATTCCGTTTGCTATAGCTCCGCACCCGATCAGTTGTTGGGCGGATGTTGATTGAAATCCGCACTCATGCGGAAGCTTCGATCACCCAACAGAAATTCCGCGAAATATTCGGCCTGCAACTGGAATGCATACGGCGCCATCGGTCCGTAGGCGTGCGGCTGTCCCGGATAGATCATGAAATCGAACCGTTTCTTGCTCTGAATCAGCGCATTCACCAGACGAATGGTGTTGCTCGGGCTCACGTTGTTGTCTTCGTCGCCCGTCTCCAACATCAACTTGCCCTTGAGGTTGTTGGCAATGTCGATGTTGGTTGGCACGTAAATCCAGAACACGCTGTCTGGTTTAACGACGGGGCGCCCAGCCGCCGCGCTGCTGTCCGCACCACCGGCTCCAGCGCCTGCACTACCGGCAGCCGCTCCGGCCCCACCACGACCTCCGCCGCCATTCCGACCGCCGAGGTTGAAAGTGTTGGTACCGCCGCCGCCACCGCGTCCGCCACGACCGCCCCCGCCCAGTTCTGCCGTGACTATCGCAGCACCAGCCGAGAAGTCGGACGTGCGTCCTTTCGAGCGTGCTTCGGCCGTCAACCGCGCGGTATCGGCCGCCGCCACCCACTTGAGACCGTGGTATTGCTCCGCCCAGTTGTTGTTGTAGATGTTGTTATCGTGATTGCCCGACTCGCTTACGCCCACCTTGAAGAATTCATTGAACGGCGGGAGCAACAGCGCCGCCGCCGTCAGGAATCCGCCGCCCGAGTGGCCGTAAATGCCAACACGATCGATGTCGATCCATTTGTAACGCGATGCGAGCTGCTCGATACCAGCCTTTTTATCGGCCAATGCATAATCGCGCATGTCGAAGTAGCCAAAGTCCTGATAAGCCGCCGAACGCGCAGGCGTCCCACCGCGATTGCCCAACTGCACCACAATGAATCCGAGTTGTGCGAGCTGTTGCGGTCCACCACTCGGACTGAATGCACCAACCACCGACTCTGTTTGCGGTCCCGGGTACACGTGCGCGATGATCGGATATTTCTTTGTCGAATCAAAGTCAAACGGCTTCCACATGTTGCCGAAAATGCGCGTGACACCGTCGGCCGCCAACACTTCAAATGTTTCGGCGTAGCGCCAGCCGGCTTCCTTGAGTTTTGATAAATCAGCCGTTTCCAGATCCATCACCACTTTGCCTGTCAGCCCGTCACGCAATGAAACTTTGGGAACGGTGTCGACGCGTGAGTACTGATCAACAATCCACTTCTGATTCTTGGAAACCACGGAGTTGTGATTATAGTTGCCCTGATCGAGCAACGTGGTTGTGCCATCGAGCAAGTTCACCTTGTACAAATGTTGGTTGTACAGATTCTCGCCCTTCTCGCGTCCTTCGCCGCGAATCCACGCGATGTTCTTCGTGCTGTCAACGGAAACAATTGCGTCGGAACGCCATTCGCCCGTCGTGAGCGGGCGTTTGAGCGTGCCGTTGTAATCGTACAGATAGTAATGTCCCCAGCCATCGCGCTCGGAAAACCAGATGAAATCACCACCCGATTTCACATAGATGGGCGCCTGCGGTTCGAGCGACCCCCAATCGCCTTTCGTGTCACTCACGAGCACTTTGCTGACGCCAGTTTTGGCATCGAGCTCGACTAACTCCATGTTGCGCTGTAAACGGTCACGACGCACGATGCGCATCGTCGTTCCGGTTTTCCCCATCCAGTAACCCTGTCCCTGCGCCTGCGGGCCGCCGGAGCCACCACCGCCACCACCACCTCGGCCGCCACCAACACCAACCTGGCCCGAAGCAACGATGCGTTGATCTTTCCACTTATCAAGCGGTGCCTTTTTGGCCGCCGCATCGCCACGGATGTATGTCCAGATTTCCGGTTTCGGGATACTGTCTTCGCCTGGCATTGGATACGAATACTGCATCAACGTCGGACGCGGTTCTGTCAGCGAACGCA
>JBDUBA010000456.1:0-1982 GCA_040004335.1 Gemmatimonas sp. | reverse complement strand
TCACGCTCGACTTGAAACGTCCCGAAGCAAACGAAGTTGTTGCAAAGTTGATCGCAGGCGCCGACATACTCGTGCACAATCTCGCGCCCGGCGCGATGGATCGACTCGGCTTTGGTAACGCTGCCATGCGTGCGCAACATCCGAGGCTCATCATCTGTGCCGTATCAGGTTACGGATCGAGCGGGCCGTATCGCGATCGCAAAGCGTACGACCTGCTGGTACAAAGTGAAGCCGGACTCCTCTCGATTACCGGAACTCCGGAATCGCCAGCGAAAGCAGGCATCTCCGTCGCCGACATCGCCGCTGGCATGTACGCGTACTCGGCAATTCTCACAGCTCTCGTGCGTCGAGCAACAACCGGTGAAGGTGCCGCAATAGAAGTGTCGATGCTGGACGCGTTAGGCGAGTGGATGAGCCATCCGTTGTACGCAACCACCTACGGCGGCTCACCACTTCCGCGGAGCGGCGCACGCCACGCAACGATCGCGCCGTACGGCCCCTTCGCCGCCAGCGACGGCGGAACGGTCTACCTTGGCATACAGAACGAACGTGAATGGATTCGATTCTGCAGTGATGTGATTGCGCACTCGTCGCTTGCTAACGATCCGCGTTTCGTGAACAACACTCTGCGCGTAGAGAATCGCGAGGTTCTCGAGGCGACCATCAATGCCGTGTTTGCGACACTCACGACGCCAGAAATTGTGGCCCGCCTCGATGCCGCCGACATCGCGCAGGCACGTCTGAACACCGTTGAGGAGTTTGCCGCGCATCCGCAACTCGCCGCACGCAACCGATGGCGCGAGATTGATTCGCCCGCCGGGCCCCTGCGCGCGCTTGTGCCGCCGGTTATGATGGACGCGCTCGAACCGGTGATGGGCGCCGTACCCGCACTTGGTGCACACACCGATTCAATTCTCGAAACACTCGGCTACGATCACGCCACCATTGCTGGCTGGCGCACAGCAGGAATTATCTAAAGAGGAAAGAGTTCATGGCTGTCAAACCCAGTTGGACCGGACGCGTTTTCGAAGATTTCACAGTAGGCGACATTTATGAGCACCCGCTTGGACGCACACTCCTTGCCGCCGACAACACCTGGTTCACGCTGCTCACGCAGAACACGAATCCCATTCACTTCGACGAGGTCTGGTCGGCGCAGACAGAATTCAAACAGCCAATCATGAATTCGTGCCTGGTGTTGTCGCTCGTCACCGGCCAGTCGGTAACCGATCTCTCGCAGAACGTCATGGCCAACCTCGGCTGGGACCAGGTGCGGCTCACGCATCCAGTGTTCGAGGGAGATACGATCTACTCGCGTTCGGAAATCCTCGAAGCACGCGAATCGGCGTCACGCAATAACGTTGGCATCGTGAAGGCAAAAACTACCGGCTTCAACCAGGATGGCACGGTGGTCATCGAGTTCCTGCGCACGTTCATGGTATTTCGACGCGGTCATGTGCCAGTAATTGCGCGCGTCGCAGCAAAGCCATCAGAAAAGAATCCATGACCAATCCTGCAGTTGAAGGTCTAATCATCGATGGCGCACGAAGCCCCGCGTCAGACGGCGGCGTCATCGATGTGTACGACCCATCCACCGGCGAACTCTTTGCACGCGTGGCCAAGGGAACGGCCGCCGACGTCGACCGCGCTGTGCAATCCGCGCGCACCGCAATGGAATCGAAGGCGTGGGGCGGTATGGCGCCGGCTGAGCGCGGGCGAATTTTGTATCGCATGGCGCAGCGCATTCGTGAGCGCGCAGAGGAACTCGCCGAGCTTGAGAGTCGCGACAACGGAAAACCGCTCAGACAGTCGCGTACCGATGTGCAGGTGGCGGCGCGCTACTTCGAGTTCTTTGCCGGCGTCGCCGATAAGATCATGGGCAACACCATCCCACTCGGCCCGGGATTTCTCGACTTCACCATTCGCGAACCCATCGGCGTTTCGGCGCAGATCGTGCCGTGGAATTATCCCATTCAGATTGG
>JBDUBA010000387.1:0-22150 GCA_040004335.1 Gemmatimonas sp. | reverse complement strand
TGGCGTGCTCATTTCGGATCACAACGTCGAACAGACGCTGGACATCGTCGACCGTGCCTACATCATGTTCGAAGGCCGCGTGAAAGTGTCTGGCACGGTGCGCGAACTTGTGTTTGATGATAACGTTTCGCGGGACTACCTCGGCTCCACGTTAACGGCTCGGTTGCGTTCGCGGTTTGCCGAGGCCGAGCAACAGGAGGGGGTCTTACAGTGAGAAACGGTCTCCAGCAGAACGCCTCGCTCCGCCAGGAGCTCAAGGTCAATCCACGCCTCTACCAGGCGATGGATCTGCTGTACATGCCATTGCTCGACCTCCAACAGCATCTCAAGCAGGAATTGCTCACCAACCCGTTCCTCGAACTGGTCGAGCCCGAAGACGACGAAGGCGAACTACCCGATCCCGACGAAGACACCGAGCCGCAAGATCTCGCCGAGGCCGAAAACGTCACGGAAGCGCAAACCGAACCGGAAAAAACCGGTGACGATGATGTCGATTGGGAAGCCGTCCTTCTGGATGGATTCGAAACCGGCGGCATGCGCGAAGAACATGAAGATCGGGAATGGTACGAACCCGTCACGGTTGACACTCGTGACTTGTCGGATCATCTCAAGGAACAGATTGGCCTCATCGACCTGACCCCGCGTCAGGCGTTTCTGGCCGATGAATTTATTGGCAACATCAATGACGATGGGTACCTCGCGATTTCGCTTGAGGAAATCAGGAACAGTGTGAACGCGGTGCTCACGCAGGAAATGGCCGATCGCGACGACGATATTGTGGTCGATCCGTACACCGAAGTTGAAGTCGAAGCGATGTTGGCAATCATTCAGGAACTCGATCCGCCCGGAGTTGGTGCACGCGACCTGCGGGAATGCCTCCGATTGCAGATCAAGGCGGGCGGGCATCAGGATACGCTCGTGTATCGACTGGTTGAAGAAGCGTTCGAAGAACTGAGCGCGCATCGGTGGAACGAACTCGCGAAACGTTTCGGCATCAGTCCGCAGATGGTGCAAAGTGCGGCCGATGAAATCAAACAGCTCGATCACAAACCCGGCCTTCGTTATTCCGCGGCCAGCGACAACTACATCATTCCCGATCTCGTGATCGATCGCATTGACGGGGAATATCACGTCTTCCTCAATGATGGCAATTTGCCGCGCCTGAAACTATCGCGTGTGTATCAGGAAATCGCGCGCGACAAAAAACAGTTTGACGGCGAGAGCAAAGATTTTATTGCCAGCAAACTGAATTCGGCGAATTGGATGATTCAGGCTCTGGAGCAACGTCGACAGACTGTGCTTAAAGTGATGCATTACATTGTCGACAAACAGCGCGAATTCTTTGAGCGCGGCGTGCAGTATCTGCATCCGCTGACGTTGCGCGAAGTTGCCGAAGCGGTTGGCATGCACGAATCGACGGTCAGCCGCGTCACGAACGAAAAATTTGTGCAGACGCCACGCGGTGTGTTGCCGCTCAAGTTTTTCTTCTCGTCGGGCTTGTCCACCACCGACGGTGACGACGTTTCAGCGCGCGGCATCAAGGATCAAATCGAGAAACTCGTGTCCGGCGAAGACACGCGCAATCCGCTCACCGACCAGGCCATCGTGGAAATTCTGTTGCAGTCGGGAGTGCAGATTGCGCGTCGCACCGTCGCGAAGTATCGCGACCAGCTTGGTGTTCTTCCCGCGCGTATGCGCAAACGCGTCTGAGCCGCGAGCCGGTGGGTACGGCCGTTGCAGTAAAGCCAGTGGACGTGAGCGTGTTGGTGCCCGCCAAAGACGAAGCGGGCAACCTCGCGCTGTTCATGGAGCAGTGCGCCGAGACATTCGCCACGGCCGCCGAGTCGTACGAAGTTGTCGTGATTGACGACGGCAGCACCGACAACAGCTGGACGTTACTGCAAGACCTCGCGAAACAATATCCGTTTCTGAAACCGGTACGTCATCGCGCGCGCCGCGGAATTGCGGAGGCATTGCGCACGGGGTACCACAATTCCGAAGGCGACATACTCGTATTCTATCCGGCCGACCTGCAGTTCAAGCCGGAAGACATTCCGCGTCTCGTGCAACCCATTCTGCACGGCAGTTCAGACATGGTCACCGGTTACAAGGAAGGGAAGTACAACAAGGCATTTGTCTCGGGCATTTACAACAAGCTCAGTCGCTCGTTGTTTGACGTGCCGGTGCGCGATCTCAATAATGTAAAAGCGTATCGCCGCGAAATCATGCAGGCGCTGCCGATGCGTCCGGACTGGCATCGATACATGATTGTGCTCGCGCATGCCAACGGCTACAGCGTGACCGAAGTGCCAATGCCGTTGTACCCGCGTCACAGCGGCGCGTCAAAGTTTGGACTGTCGCGGATTCCCATTGGTGTGCTCGACATGCTGTCGGTCTGGTTTGAATTACGTTTTGGACAGAAGCCGCTGCTCGCATTCGGTATGCTTGGCGCCGGACTGTTTGCATTTGGTTTTCTCGTTGGTATTGTTGCCGTTGCGGTGCGCGTGTTTGGTGGAGTTGGTTATCGTCCGTTGCTCACGCTGGTCGAAACGTGCCTGCTGCTGGGGAGCGTGTTCTTCGCTACTGGGTTGATGAGCGAACAAATTGCGCAGCAACGCGCCGAAGTACGGGAGTTGCGGCGTGAACTCGAAACGCACAGCAATTTGATGAGCGAACAAATTGCACAACAGCGCGCCGAAGTACGGGCGTTACGTCGTGAACGCGAAACGCTCGGCAACCGGAGTGTGCCAGGTAACGCTG
Source organism: Gemmatimonas sp. (assembly GCA_040004335.1). GTDB lineage: Bacteria > Gemmatimonadota > Gemmatimonadetes > Gemmatimonadales > Gemmatimonadaceae > Gemmatimonas. The sequence goes on along the minus strand of JBDUBA010000387.1, from coordinate 19,390 downwards.
CAGGCAGTTCGTTGCCCGAACATGAGCGCTGACACGCGACCACCAGGTCGCGTCTTGTTTGTTACCCACAACATTCCGCGCTTTCCGGGTGACGCTGCCGGATCATTTGTCTTGCGATTGGCAGTTGCGTTGCGCGCCGTTGGCGTTTCAGTTGACGTGCTGGCGCCGGGGTCGGAAACGCAAACTGGCATCGATACGATTGAAGGCGTGAACGTCGAGCGTGTGCGTTACGCCGCACCTTCGCGCATGACGCTTGCTTACAGCGGGAAGATGGCGGAAGACGTCAAGGCGTCATGGGGCGCACGATTGGCGCTCGCTGGATTGTTGTGGCGCATGCGATATGCGATCAAGCGGCGAATCAATAATGCAACGCGCGAAGGCAAGCCGTACGATCTCGTGCATGCACACTGGTGGTTTCCATCGGGGCTGAGTGCGTGGAGCGCCGGGGTTGGCGCATCGTTGCCGTTGCCACTCGTCATCACCATGCACGGTTCGGATGTACGGCTTGCGCAAGGGGTCCGTTTTTCGCACGGCATCATGCGACGCGTCTTGCAGCGCGCGCGCGTGGTTACTGCGGTGTCGCGCTGGCTCGCGGCCGCTGCGATGAAAATTGTCCCAGACGCGCGCGTTGAAGTTGGCGCGATGCCCGTTGATACGCGTGTCTTTGTTCCGGACCACGGAGTTAGTCGACTTGGGGTGTTGTTTGTCGGACGACTCAACGCACAAAAAGGCGTCACCAACTTGCTCGATGCATTCGCTCGAATTCCAGATCCTAACGTACCACTGCAGATTGTTGGTGACGGCCCCGACGAACTTCTGCTCAAGGCGAAAGCCGCGGCACTTGGCATCGCACATCGCGTCACCTGGTTTGGTGCGCTCAAACAACCCGAGCTTGTTCCGTTGTATCAGCGCGCCGCGGTTGTGGCCATGCCGTCCCGTGACGAGGGACTGGGTCTGGTCGCGGTTGAAGCGCAGCTGTGTGAAACACCGGTAGTCGCGTATGATTCCGGCGGTCTCCCGGATGTTGTGCAGACAAGTGCCGGCGGCACCTTGGTAGAAGCGGGCAATATCGACGCGTTGTCGTCCGGCCTCGCGCGGTTTGTCGTCGATACGGACCACGCACGCGAAGACGGACGTGTGGCGGGCACCGCCGCGCGCCAGGCAATGCTTGGTGCATTCAGCCCGGACGCGGTGGCGCGGAAATACATCACCTGGTATCAGGATGCGATGCGCGGTGCATCAGCGAATGCAGCATCCGGCCGAATGGTCGTGAAGGGTTAAATCGTGACGGCAACTCCGCATAACTCTGCAAACAACGCTCCTTCAACACGAAAGAAAACGTGGTGGCGCGTATTGCAACTCGTGTTCTTGTTAGCCGCATTCGCATACACCGCCAAACAAGTCGCCGACAATTGGAACAAGGTTCGCGAGTCCGCCGCTACCATGCATCCCGAGTGGCTGCTCGTGTTGGCGGCGAGCGGAATTGTCCTCGTCACCTATGCAGCACTGATACAAAGTTGGCGCGTGTTGATTGCAGGCGAAGGCAGCTCCTTACGGTTCCTGACGGCCGCGCGCATCTGGTTCATCGCCAATCTCGGTCGCTACATCCCGGGGAAAGTGTGGTCCATTGCCGCACTCAACGTGATGGCCGCGCGCGAAGGGGTTCCTGGAACTGCGGCGGCGGGCGCCGCGGTTCTCGGAACGTTATTCAACATTGGTGCGGGCTTCGGTGTGATCTCGTTGAGTGGCAGCCGTCTCCTGGCCAACCTCGACCCTGTGTTTCGCTGGGCCGCCCTCACTTGCAGCGTGATTTTTGTTGTCGGCGTGATTGCCCTGCCGTGGATACTGCCGCCGGTTGCCGAATGGGCCGCGCGACGCCTCGGTAAACCGGCTCCGCCAGTTCGCCTTCCTGCACGGAATTTATTGACGTCGGTGACCATCAACGTCTTGTCCTGGTTCTGCTATGGCTGGGCATTCATGGTGTTTTCGCACGCGGTTTTGCCCGGAGTCACCGGAACGCTCGCGCAATTCACCGGAGTTTGGACGGCCAGTTACACCTTGGGATACTTGGCGTTTTTCGCACCCGGCGGCTTCGGAGTTCGGGAACTCACCATGGGCGTCGCGATGGTGGCCTTGGGAATGGCCAGTGCCGGTGATGCCGCGCTCATCGCGGGCACATCCCGGCTGTGGCTCTCGGTCGTTGAGGTATTACCTGGACTGATCGCGTTGCTTCTTTCACCGACGTCAAGACGACTGAAGTCATAGAAGCCGTAGCAAGCGGCAGGGTTGCCGAAGTCGGGTGGAATTGAACGACGCTTCAGCATTTCTCCGCTAGATTCCACGAGCTTTGGCTGAGCCCTTTTTCGTGTCCGTTTCCGCTCCCGGCGGGCTCCCACCGTTTGTATCCTCCACATCCCGCGTCGATGGCACTGTCGGACTCGAACGTCGTAACGGCACCCGTCCCGCGCCATCAATTGGCGTGGGCCGCACTCATTTGTGTCGGCGCCGGCCTGTTGCTCGCATGGCCCGCACTCGGTGGCGGGTTCCTCGTCAATCCAAATTCCGACCAATACATCGCCGGATATTCGTTCCGCGAATTCGCCGCGAACTCGTTGCGGAGTGGCCACGGATTCCCGCTGTGGAATCCGTACCAGTTTGGTGGAATGCCGTTCGTTGCGGCCATGCACGGCGACATTTTTTATCCCACGTTTTTGTTGCGCATGATCATGCCGACCGACATCGCCATGACATGGGGATTTGTTATTCACCTCATGCTGGCGGGATTTTTTACCGTCGGTTTCTTGCGGGCAAGTGGTGTGTCGTTACCGTCAGCCAGCTTTGGCGGAGTCGCCTACATGTTGGCCGGACCGGTGGCTGCGTATGCCTCGCCAGGTCACGACGGCAAGTTGTTCGTCAGTGCGTTGTTGCCGGCCGCTCTTTGGTGCGCGGTTCGTGGTTTCCGCGATGGCAAAGCTGTCTCGTGGGGATTGCTTGCATTAGTCGTTGGGCTCGGGGTTTTGTCACCCCATCCGCAGCTACTGCAATACATGCTGATCACCACCGGTGCTTACGCGTTATTTCTCGCGTTTGCGGCAACGGCCGTCCCGTCCGGAAGTGCCACTGAAGTCGCGCCGCGCGCACCGAAAACGCGTTACCTGCGACTGAGTTTTGCACTGGGCGCCGTCGTGCTAGGCGCGGCCATTGGTGCAATTCAATATTTGCCAGTCATGGAGTATGTGCCTTGGTCGCCACGTTCGGGTGGCAAAGGATACGATTACGCCACCAGTTATTCGTTCCCGTTCGAAGAAACGCTCAACACTTATTTGCCGCAGTTCTCCGGTATCCTCAACAACTACTGGGGCCGAAACGGCATTCATTTTCACAGTGAATACCTGGGCGTTGTTGCATTGGTCATGGCAGGACTGGCCGTTGGGGGCGGAGTAGCAAATCGCAATCGACGGCATGCCTGGTTCTGGCTCGGCGCACTCGTGGTCGCGCTGTTTTGGGCGTGGGGCGGCAACACACCGTTTTATCAGTTGGTCTACGCGCTGGTACCTGGATCTAAATATTTCAGGGCGCCCAGCACCATTCTGTATGTGGTGGGATTCTCCACCGCAGTGTTGTCGGCGTTTGGCGTCGAACGCGTGTTGTCCGGAAAAGTAGGAGTCCGGTACGCATTGATCTGGTGTGGCGCAGCGTTGCTCATTGCGTTAACCGCAACGACTGGAGTATTCACAAACATTGCACTGTCGCTCATGGGCGATCAACGCGCCGATGCCATTATGGCAAATGCGTCCAACGTAACGTTTGGTGCATGGCGTTCTGCATTTTTTGTGATTGCCGCCGCAGGCGTCATCATTGCAATTGCGCGGCGCATGATCACGCCCAAAGCAGCCGGTTACGTTTTGCTCGGACTGCTCGCCGTGGATTTGTGGAGCATTGAACGTCAGTATTGGATGTTCTCGGACCGCGCAGACAAACTCTATGCGTCCGATACCATCATTGACTATCTGCAGAAACAGCCGGAGCCCGGTCGCGTCATCGCGATACCGCTCAGCAACAACATGGCCTCTCACGATCCGTTCCTGATTGGCGACGCCATGATGCATCTCAACATCCGAAGCGTGCTCGGTTATCACGGTAACGAATTGGGCCGTTACCAGCTGCTCACCGGAAAAGAAGACGGCATGCAATCGCTGGCGAATCCGAACTTCTGGGCGCTTACCAACGCGCGTTATCTCTACACGAATACGGCCGATGTTCCGTTCCCGAATTCCAAACTGGTTGCGGGGCCGGTACGGAATGCGGCGGGAACCATGACGTATCTCTACAGGCTTCCAGGCGATCTGCCGGCGGCGTGGGTCGTGCCTCTAATCGTGAAAGCAGGCGATGTGTCGACACTCGCGACCGTGCTCGATCCACGGTTCAATGTGAAAAGTGCGGCCATTTTCGACTCCGCGTCCACGGTAGCGGCCACCGCGGCTCCAAACACCCTACCCACACCAATCGAACTTCCGATCACCTTCTCCCGTTATGAGCCGGGCGCGATCGACCTGAAGGTTGGAGGTGCCGCACCGCCCGGGGCAGGGTTGGTTATTTCGGAAAATTACTATCCGGGTTGGACCGCAACGGTTGACGGAAAACCGGTCGAACTCGCGCGTGCCGACTACTCCCTGATGGGTCTTGCGCTGCCACCAAACGCCCGGGATGTGCAGCTTCGGTTTGCGAGCGCACCCTACGAACGCGGCAAACTGATTACGATCATCGCGCTGCTTCTCTCACTCGGCGCAATTGTTGCGGGCGTATTGGTCGACCGGAAGCGTTCAGCCCCAGCAATAACCGCATGAGCATCACTCCGTCGCCAGCCCGAGGGTCTCTGGCTGTTCACGAAAAAGGCGTCGTCATCATCCCCACGTACAACGAACGCGAGAATATTACGCGCATCGTTCCGTTGGTCCTCGCTCAGGATGAGCGCCTCGAAGTGTTAGTGGTCGACGACAATTCGCCTGACGGAACGGGTCAGCTGGTTGACGAAATGGCGGCTGCCAATCCGCGTGTCCACATACTCCACCGCGCGCAAAAGGCCGGACTCGGCAAGGCGTATCTGGCCGGTTTCGATTGGGCGCTCGCTCGCGATTACGAATACGTGTTCGAAATGGACGCGGACTTTTCCCACGATCCCAATCATCTTCCCGAATTTCTGGCCGCGGTTGAGAACACCGACCTGGTGCTGGGATCACGCTACCGTGACGGAAAAGTCACCGTGGTGAATTGGCCGATTACACGCCTGCTGCTGTCGTATGCGGCCAACATTTATGCACGAGGGGTAACTGGTTTAAAGCTTTGGGATGGTACGGGCGGCTTCAAGTGTTTCCGGCGAAAGGTGCTCGAAGCCATTCCGCTGCATGAGGTCAAGTCAAACGGCTACGCGTTTCAGATTGAAATGAGTTTCCGCGCCTGGAAAAAGGGCTTTCGAATTGCCGAGATTCCGATTGTGTTTCATGATCGGACGGAAGGCGAATCGAAGATGTCCAAACACATCGTGCGGGAAGCCGTCTGGATGGTGTGGCGGCTGCGGTACTGGTCAATACGCGGCTGGGTTTAAAAGTCACCGATCGTGCGAGAAGCCGTCTGGCTGGTGTGGTGTTTGCGATATTGCTGAATACGCGGCAGGGCTTAACTACCAAACCGAATCACCGATCACATCCATCAATGCATCAGTCCGTGAACGTGGTTCATGTCAGGCGTCGAGCATGAGTGACGGGTCCGTCAGCCGTTTATCAGGTATTCCGTTTGCGAAAATGACCGGGTCCGGCAACGATTTCGTTGTCTTTGACGCACGGCACGTCGACGGCTCACTTGTCACTCGGCCTGAGGTGATTCGGGCTATCTGCAATCGACACAACGGCATAGGCGCTGACGGTATTGTCTTGCTTGAAGCCAAACCCGATGGGGCCGACGCGCGCGTGCACTATTTCAATAGTGATGGGTCGGCTGCCGACCTGTGCGGAAACGCCACGCTGTGCTCAACGGCGATGGCTGTCGAATTGCAGCTTGGCAAAGCCGAAGCGCTATCGCTCTGGACTGATGCCGGACTCATCCATAGCAGAATTTTTGAAGGGGTCCCGGAAATTGATCTGGAAACTGTATCCGACATTCGGCCCGACGCCGGCATTTCGCTCGGAGACGGTGAGGAGCGTATTGGATTTGCCATGATTGGCGTGCCGCATCTCGTGGTGTTGTGTCCGGACGTCGGAGCCATCGACCTGATGGCGCGCGGGGCTTATCTCCGACGCCATCCGACCCTGGGAAGTGCAGGTGCCAACGTCAATTTTGTGGCGCCAAATGGTGATCGGAGTTGGCGCTACCGAACGTTTGAACGAGGCGTGGAAGGCGAGACGCTGGCGTGTGGAACGGGCTCGATTGCCACTGCAATTCTGCTGCAGACTTGGGCGTTAGCTGAGTCGCCGGTCAGTCTTCGCACTGCGTCAGGCCGTACGGTGGTGGTTACGCTCCGCCGGAGTGCCGGTGATTCACTTGAGTTTTTGCCGTCGCTCCGTGGCGAAGGTCGCGTCGTTTTTCGCGGTGAAACTGGCACAATTTTTATCGACGGCTGATCCATCCAGTTTGTCTGGAAAAGTCCAGTTTTCATTGTGGACAGGTGCACAGTTCTTATGAACGTGACCCTTCGGTTTAGACGGTAGTTTCTCACAACGCTGTAAAGTGTTGTGATTCAATGCCTTATGCGCGTGATGCGACCGTTACATGGGAAAAGTCGTCCACAGTTCTCCACAGTTATCCACCGTCATTAGTTTACATAACATGTATTATGCGCAATTATAAATCAGGTGCTGGCTGCCGAGTGTCGCGATAAAGCTTTGGAAATGTCGGCATTGAGGCGCGCGTCTAACTTGTCTGCCCCCGGCCGACTCGCCCAGTTCGACTCAGCACAAAAAACGCCGGACCCGACAACTCGGGTCCGGCGTTTGATCACGGCAGCGGCTACTTACTTGACCGTCGCGCCCGCTATTTCTCCAAGACGCACCCGGGCTTCCTGTGCGTACTGTGAGGTGTTGTCCGCGGCGAGTTCGGTGAAAATTTTCTTGGCGTCTTCCATCTTGCCCGCCAGCATCAAGCTCCGCGCCTGCGACGTTTGATACTGTTTCTTTTCGGTTGGTGTCATCGCGGCCGCGGCCGCTTTACCATACGAATCAGCGGCTTTTTCAAGCTGGCCCATGCCTTCATAACCACCGGCAATGAGCCCGTCGAAGGACGCTTGGTTCTCACGCGACGAGCTGCCGCGCGCTTTTTCGAGCGCAATAATGCCGCCCTGATACTGCTTCAGGTCGTACAGCGCCTGGGCCAGCAGAAACGTGGCCTGCTGTCCTGCGCTCGTTCCGCTGTATTTGGTGGAGACGCGCTGCAATGCCGCCTGAGCTTCAGGCAGTCTGCCTTCGAGCAACGGAGCCTGCGCCGCATATAACGCCGCTGACGATTCCGCGATTTTTGCGGCGCTGAGGTAGCGATAACCGAAAACGCCGGCCGCGATCAGTACGGCCCCGCCGAGTCCTAAAAGGATGGACTTGGAGTTGGCCTGCGCCCACATCGACAGGTTTTCGATGGGGTCGTCGGACAGTCCGGCGGACGAGGAATTGTTGCGGGTTGCCTGCGCCATGCGTGAGGCTTGCTGAAGGTGGAATGAAGTGGCGATGTTTGGACCTCGCTGCGATCATCGCAACGCCCTGTCCGGATACAGCCTTGTAACATAGCCGGTTACATGCCGCGCCGTCGAGTGCACGGCAGATTCGCGCACGCTTATTTGCGAGTCAACGCTCGCATTTGTGGAGGTCAGGCCTTGGACCGATCGAGCAGTCGCTCCAAGTCGCCAACCGACTGAAGCGCGACAATGTCCCCGGTACTGAACCGGACGTTGTAAGCGTCCTCCACTGCCATAATCACAGTTACGTGCGACAATGAATCCCACCCCGGAACCTCAAAGGATTTCGTGCCCTTCCGAAGTGGAAAGGCTTTGAGATTCAACGCGTCCAGGATGGTGCGGCTCAACTGCCCGTCGATCAGGTCGTCTTCCATATCACATCCTCAAGTTCGGCCATGGCGCGCGCACCGTTGTCCTTTCGGCTGAGCTTTCCGGACGAACTTTTGATCAGCCATCGGGGCGCCGCGAAGAATACATGATTGATGGGGACGTCAAAATCGGTGCCTACCCGGGCGACGCGGCTACGCAGCGCCTTGAGTTCGTCCAGTGATGTTTCGGCCGTTTCGACGACGACGGCTACTTGACCTGTGCCCCGCTGTTCATCGTCCATTTCGAACGCCACGGCGCGACCGGCCGTTACACCATCAACGCGACCGACCGCGTCCTCTACATCTTCCGGATAGATGTTCTTGCCGGCGACAATAATCAGGTCCTTCTCGCGCCCCATGACAAACAGTTCGTCGCTACGCACGTAACCCACATCACCCGTTACAAACCAGCGGTCGCGAAACACGCGTGCGGTGGCGGCTTCGTTGTGCCGATATCCGTTGAACAGTGAGACTGACTGCACTTCGATGCCGCCAATCGTGCCGTCGGCAACACGCAGACCATTGCCGTCAACAATGCGCACGCTGCACCCATCAATGACGCGCCCCGATGAAACGCACGCGCGAGCGGGTTCGCCATCCGTCGCAACAAGCGCCACGCCGGTTCCGATCGCGGCGCGCGACACCTGCTCAACGACGGGCGCTGTTCCAATGGGAGTTTGCGTGATCGCAAATGTCGTTTCGGCCATCGCAAAACTTGCGCCGATACTGTGTGGACGCAACCCAAACGGCGTCAGTTTGTCGTGCAGGCGTTTCACACTTGAGGAGCGGACCGGTTCGGAGCAACTCGTGATCAATCGCATTGATGCACACGCATCTTCGGGTATTTCGCTGGAGCGCACACGATCGGCAATGAGATTGAACGCGAAGTTTGGCAGCCAGCACAGCGTCGCGCGCTCGTGAGCAATTGCGTTCAAGAGCTCACCGGGGCGCACGACCCAGGTAAACGCATCGAGTTGGACGATTGGAATACCGAACGCCAACGGAACATGAAACGCAGCAATAAGTCCCATGTCGTGATAGAGTGGCAGCCACGACGCCACCGAATCTCGCGCGTCTATTGCGATGGCGTTACCATATCGGTGCGCGTGTTCCAGCACCGCGCGATGGGACAGCGCCACGCCCTTTTGCAGTCCAGTCGTTCCCGATGAATGCTGCAACAGACACGTGTCATCGGGAGACGCGTGCGCAACATTGATTTCGGAAAGCTGCGCGTGCGTTTTCCACGGCCTGTCACTGATGAGTGCAATCTGAATGGAGGGGGCATCCAGCAGGTCGGAAAATCGCGCGTGCAGTTCGGCGTCCGTGAGCATCCAGTCGAGCCCGGATTTCGCCGCCATTCCCTGCAATCCATCGCGAAATTTTTGTGGATGCAGTCGTTCGTTTGGATACGCAACAACAGATGGCATTGCACCGGCGAGCACTACCCCCATATAGAGCGGATAGAATGCCGAGTCCGGACGCAACAACAACGCACACACCTGCCCCTGAACCACCCCCAGCGTTCGTAACCAATTCGCGACCTGCTTCGCCTCGGCAAAGAGATCGCGCCAGGAATAACGATGTGTGATGCGTCCGTCCGCCCAGTGTGAAACCGCAAGTGCATCACCCAGACGCGCTGCATTCGCCGCCCAAACGGATGAAAGCGTTGCATTGGGCAGCTGAAGTGCAGCACCAAAACCAGGGTCCGCTGAGGATTCCGAAATCATGTGCGACTCAGCGTTGGACGCGGCATTGGCGATTTGAGGGAACGATCATCATGTGACCAATGAGGTAGCATCAAAACTGGAAATAGACAAAAGACGTCGCGTTCTGATGCATCACTATCACGAGTGCCAGTTGCAGCGCACGAAGTGGAGGAAGGGCGATCAATGCCGCCGGCTTGTTTTGCCAGGCCGCGAACCGCTCACGATTCAGCTGTGCGACCAGAAGGCCGAGCCACAGCAGGCCGACAAGAATGATGCCGTTTTCCCGAACCGCGGCCCGCTGCAATCCTGCGCGCATCGTGAACAATGCCGTGAAAAAATCCACGACTTGTGCAAGGCTCCCTGCGCGGAAGAATATCCAACTGAGTTGCACGACCACGAACGTAACGCCGAACGCCATCCAACGGCGCCAGGCAATGTCCTGTGTCGCGCTGAAAAAGCGACGCAGGAACGTCGCGTTGGCAGCCAGCAGTAGCCCATGCCACAATCCCCACAACAGAAACGTCCACCCAGCGCCATGCCACACGCCGCACAGCGCCATTGCAAGTACGATGCTTCCGCGCGCAGCAACGGGATTGCGACGATAGTGCATGGTGAGCGGCATGAACACGTAATCACGGATCCATCGGCTCAACGTCATGTGCCAGCGTTGCCAGAATTCCTGCGGCGACCGCGCACTGTACGGCCAGTCGAAGTTCTCCGGCAATTTGAACCCCAGCAGCTGCGCGCTGCCAATGGCGATATCCGAATACGCACTGAAGTCGAAATACACCTGCAGGCCAAATGCGAGCGTACCAAACAGCGCGTCAAGAAATGTTGGATGGGCGGCTTGGTAAGCCTGATTTGCAAACGGTGCCACCAGATCGGAAAACACGATCTTTTTGGTGAGGCCATTCACAATGCGACCGCACGCTGCGGCGGAGGCATTTGTGTTCCAGGTACGGAACCGCAACTGATCCCGCATTTCCGACGCGCGCACAATCGGGCCCGCAACCAGCTGCGCCCAGAACGTCTTGAATAACGTGAAGTCGAGCAGCGACGTTATTGGTGTTCCGCCGCGCGAAACGTCCACCAGGTACGCCGAAGCTTGAAACGCGAAGAAGGAGATGCCAAGTGGTGCGGCGTGCGGAACGGTTGCGAGCAACGCACGTCCGCTTTCGGCCAAGGCCCCCTGCACGATTGTGGGCCAGTACTTGTAGTACACGAGAGGCAGCAAGTTCGCGAGCAGGATCCAACGCAGAAATACCCCTCGATCGGTGAGGGTAGCCAGACGCATTCCCGCCCACCAGTTGAACAACACGTATGCCAACAGGACGAATACAAACGGTCCCTGTGTAAACGAGTAGAACGTGAGCGAACACGCAATCAGCCAGACCGCGCGAGCGACAGGCGCGCGCAGCAGCCAGTGCCCCGCAACGGCGAGCAACAGGAATGCGAAATACGAATACGTGGTGAACAGCACTCAGCGCACCAGTGAATCTGACATCTGCGCGCGAATCAACGGCATCAGTGCGTTCGCGGTGGCAACATGCCCCGCTTCCTTGAAATGTTTGAAATCCGGCTGTCCATATAACAGCCCCCAACTCTGATCGAGCACCACCGACTCGAGATTTGCAAATGCCGCACCTTCGGTTGCCGCCGTTTGCTCCAGCCACTTTTTGAAACCGTCGTATTGCTCGGTGATGTAGGGTGTGTCCGCAGTGCGATTGAGCGGGATCACGTACACCAACACCCGAATGCCGTGTTGTTTGGCGTAGCGCACGGCTGCAACAAGCGCTTGCTGATTGAGTGCGTAACGATCCGAAAGAATTGGGCGTTTGGTTGAGGTCTTGATATTGAACACCCGGTTGCGAAGCAGATACACGCCTTCGAACAGAAACGCGCGCAAGTCGGCGCGAATGTCGACAACGGGTACAACTCGACTCACCGCGCGCACCAGCGATTGCTCGACGCGCTGGTCCACACGCACGGTTTTGCGTGCGCGCGAGCCTTGGAGTGTGCGCGTCATCTGCTGCGCCAGTTCCGGAAACTCACCCTGCAACGTTTCGCTGGAACGGCGCCACGCACTATCGAGTGCTGGCACGCCAGCCATCACATCGCGCATGCTTTCGCGCACTTCCACGTTCCGCATCTTGTCAAAACACACGCCCACCACGAACAATTTTGGTGTGGTTTCGGGCTGCAGCGTAAGCGCATGCAGGTGAAACAGCAGCTCTTCGTTGTCGAGATTGGGCGCCGCAATGCTGAAGACGCGCATGCCATTGCCTTGCAGCGAATCGTCCAGGATTTCGGAGGTGACGCGATCGCCAGGCTGCTCTTCGTTGATCGCATAGATCTGCGACATGCCGTCCAGGAGCACGAGCGGTTGCTTCCGAGCGTCCGGGATGTACGCCCAATACTTCTGCTGTTCCGCGCCCACCGACCAATCGTATCGCGGGGCGACTTTCGAGGGAGACAGCGACCGTTCCGACTGCATCAGATTCGTGTGTCGCTGATGCTCGAAATACGATTTGAGTGGAGCGACGGCGAGATTCAATACAACAAAGCACAGAAGCGCACCTCCGGCCGTCGCGCGCGCATGTGTGCTGTTCGTTGGTTCAGCCAAAGTTTTTTCAGTCAGCTCGTTCAGCGTTGAGGCGGTGCACGTGCACGGATACTGCGGTTAATGTCCCCGGCAGGGATCGAACCTGCGGCCTCAAGTTTAGGAAACTTGCGCTCTATCCAACTGAGCTACGAGGACACTCCAGCTGGCCGAATATAATCGGGCAGACCGCGACTTCACGAGGCCCCGTTACAGCGAAACCAGCGCGCGCACGTCGCGGCCCGCCAAAACTCCCGGTTCGCACAGGCCGGCGATTGCGCCAAGTACACTCACACCCACCACGCGCGCGCCAACGCGCTCGACGAGCCGGCACGCCGCCGCAATAGTGCCACCCGTTGCCAGAATATCGTCAACCACCAGCACCCGCGAATCGTGCCGAAGTGCATCCGTGTGCATTTCCAACGCGTCTCTCCCGTACTCCAGCGCAAACGACTCACGCACTGTGGCAGCGGGCAGCTTACCGGGTTTTCGCGCAGGAACAAACGACGCATTCAATTGCAACGCAATGGAGACACCAAACAGAAAACCGCGGGCTTCTACACCAACAACGTGCGAAACATCACGCTTCGCGAACGGTTGGGACATCGCGTCAATTACCTCGCGCATCAAACTGGCATTGGCGAGCAACAGCGTGATGTCGCGAAAACGAATTCCCGGCTTCGGAAAGTCCGGAATGATGCGCAACTCGTGTTCGAGCCGGACGTTCAACGCGTCATTCATGCGCCGGCTGTCGCTGGATGTGGAATGGATAGGGCAGCTCGTCTGGACTCACCGCCGGTTCGAGTGGCAAAAGTTCGCTCACGGCGTGCACCTGCGCACCGGGCGGCCCCTGAGCCAGTTCCGCAACAAAGCCTGCGAGAACCGTCTCATGACCGCTGACCGACACCTCGACCGATCCGTCCGGCCGATTAAGAACCCACCCCCGCAACCCGCGACGACGCGCGCGTTCGCGCGCGAACCAGCGAAACCCCACTCCCTGCACGCGCCCCTCGATCAACAGACGACGCATCTGCCGCGGGAGCGCTTCCTCCATTACTGACGCCAGCCCAGCATTGAGGCGAGCAAACCGGCCAACATGGCTTCCTGGCCCACTTCGTTCGAAAACGCGGGAACCTGCAGTTCACCGTTGCGCACACGCTGCGCGAGGCTTTCCAGCGCCCGCGCGGCCGACTCGGCGTTGACCAGCGTTGACGGCATTGCGTCAGCGCCCGGTTCGCGATTGGTGGCGGAATTGTCTGGAGCGCTCAGCGACAACCCGGCCTGAGACAATTCCTCGTGCAACGACAGATCCGCCGAAGAGGGAGGCATAATGTCGATCCATTCCTCCTCGTTCCACATTGGCAGCGCGCTTTCCGGGAACTCTAACAACGGAGCGTCAGAAAGCTGGCGCTCGACCTGCATGCGTTCGCGCGACGCGTCCAGCGACGACAACGATTGTGTCAGCTCGTCGAGTCGTTTCCCGGCTTCGCCGAGTGGCCACGATTCGTCCGTTTCTGGCGCTTCAGCGGCGAACGCATCTATCCACGGAAGCTCAGTCGAATCGCTTGTTTCGGCACTATCAAGGTCGTGCGACTCAAGGAACGCAGTAAAATCGGCGGAGGGTGCGGCATCGTCACTGAACAACGGCGCAATAGGCGTTGCCAATGCCGGCGCGTGAGTCGCAAACGCATTGCTCGCTTGCACCTGTTCTACTGGTGGCCCCACTGTCACGTCGCTGCGCAACGACGCGCGGAATTCGCGCGGGATAAACGGTGCTGGCAAGCGAATCGCCGCTCCAGTTTCCGGATCGAAATTACGAGTCGGCTGTAGCGTTGAGGGCCCAGTTGGTTGCGGCGCCGCATACGGCGCGCGAACGCTGTGCGCTAATGGATTGATAAGTCGCGTTGAACCGGTCATGGATGCTCCACGATGGCGAAAATGCGGTCTGTCACGCGCCGATGCAATTCGACGAACGCTACGATTCCGCTCAGGACGGCCAACCGCCGGCCCCAATCAAGGGGACGAAGTGGACCGGCTCAATGTCACGCCGTTCGAGCCTGTTCCCCCGCTTGGTGAACAACGCGAGCATCTGTTCGTCACGTTCGCCAATGGGCAACAATAGCCGGCCCCCCTCGGCCAACTGTTCTTCGAGCGCGGGCGGCACTTTGGGAGCACCAGCGCCGACCACGATCGCGTCATAGGGCGCGTACGCGCGCCAGCCCAATGTTCCATCCCCCAAGGACACCGAAACGTTTGAAATGGCGAGCTGCGAGAGCAGTTTGCGCGCCCGATCTAACAGTTCCGGCATGCGTTCAACCGAAAAAACCTGGGCCGCCAGCTGCGCGAGCAGGGCCGTCTGATAGGCAGACCCGGTGCCAATTTCCAGCACACGTTCCGTACCGGTCAGGGCCATGTGTTCGAGCGAGCGCGCGTGAACGTACGGCTGCGAAATGGTCTGCCCTGCCCCAATTGGCAATGCCGAATCGACATAGGCACGTATGCGCACGGTTGGCGGCACGAACAAGTGACGCGGCACGGTATCAATGGCGCGCAATACGCTGAGATCGCGAATGCCTTTTTCCTGGAGCGTCTCGACCAAGTTGCGTCGTGCGCCGCGATACTCGAGTTCTAGGGAGTTCGCCACCAATCCTCGGCCGAGGCCAGTACGTCGCGATGTGTAAGATCGAGATGCAGTGGCGTGACCGAAATAAATCCGTCGGCCACTGCGCGAAAGTCTGAATCATCGGCGCCCGACCACTGCACCGATCCACCACCAACCCATATGATATCGCGACCCCACGGGTCCTTCATGCGCGTAATCGAGTCGCTGAACGTGCGGCGTCCCAGTCGTGTTAACCGAACGCCCTTGATGTCATCGGACGGCACCGACGGTATGTTGACATTGAATAACGTCTCAGGGGGAAATCCCTTCAACGAAATCAAATGACGCAACAGCTTTGTAATCGCATCGACTTGAGTCTCGAGCACAGCATCGGCGCGAAGTTGATTGCCCGCAAATGAAAGCGCAATACTGGGAATTCCAAGCACCAACCCTTCCATCGCCGCGGCAACGGTGCCCGAATACAGCACATCTTCGCCCATATTGGGCCCGTGATTGATTCCGCTAAACACAAAATCAGGCGGTGCGGGCATGAGTGCGGCGCACGCCAGCATCACGCAATCAGTCGGCGTGCCATCTACTTGCCACCGCCGTTCTTCCAATTGCACCGGACGCAGAGGATGATGCAGGGTGAGTGAATGACTGGTGGCGCTTTGTTCGCGATCGGGAGCGACCACAAACAATTCGCCAAGCGGACTGGCTGCGGCCTCGAGTACGCGTAATCCCTTGGCGAGGATGCCGTCGTCGTTGCTAATGAGAATGCGTGGTTGTTGGCTCACGATTGTGTTTTGATGGAACGCCCGTCGAGGATTGCGCGTAGCGCTTCGACATCCCGTTCGAGCGATTCAATCGCTTCGACCTGCAGGGCCGTACGTGCAGTCGAGCGCAGCGATCCCCCTTTACGATGTTCGTCCAGTTTCTGCCGAGCGCCGTCGATAGTGTATTTTTCCGTGTACAACAAGTGCTTCACCAACAGAATCAAGTCGACTTCGCGACGCGCGTACACGCGATTGCCCGAGCGATTCTTGGCAGGATTGAGCACCTTGAATTGACTTTCCCAATACCGCAGGACGTGCGGCTTGAGTTCGGTCAGCGAACAGACTTCGCCAATAGAATAGAATTCCTGAACCGGTTCGCCTTTCAGCATGGTGATTGTTTGGCCGTTTGCTGAATGGAGGATTCTGTGTGCACAGGCATGGACAAGCACGAGACGAAACAATTTAACATTCGCTAATCTCGCTCCGAGCGCAATTCGCGTCCCATCAATTCGACGATCGCTTCGCGTGGTGCTTGTCCGTCAAATAAAATGCGATGCATGGCTTCGACAATGGGCATGTCGACGCCCGTCCGGTCGGCCAACGCTTTGGCACTCGGCGTGTTTACGACGCCTTCCGCAACACTTTCCTTGCCGGCCAGCGCCTGATCGAGCGTTTGTCCTTGTCCAATGGCGACGCCAACGGCGCGATTTCGGGAAAGTGCACCGGTGCACGTGAGCACCAAATCACCAAGTCCCGCCAAACCGGCAAACGTTTCGCCGCGCGCACCCAATGCAACGCCTAATCGCGTCATCTCGGCGAGACCGCGGGTAATGAGCGCCGCGCGCGGATTGTAGCCGAGTCCAAGTCCGTCAAGAATTCCCGTTGCAACAGCCATGATGTTCTTGAGCGCGCCGCCTAGTTCAACGCCAACGACGTCGTCGGTTGTGTACACGCGAAACGCAGGCGAACTACACGCGCGTTGTACGCGGTGCGCGGCGTCAAGATTGGCGCACGCCGATACAATGGCCGTCGGTTGCCCCGCCGCAACTTCGGCAGCGAAACTTGGTCCGCTGAGCGCGACCACCGGAAAGCCCGGTGCTTCGCTTTCCACAACTTCTGTCATCAACATCAAGGTCTCGCGTTCGATGCCTTTCGTGGCAACAGCAATGACCGCGTTGGCCGAAACCATCCCTCGTCCTGCCGCAACCACCGGTCGCAACACGTGCGACGGGGCCGCGTAGATCACAACATCGGCGCCCGTCAAAGCGGAACGCATATCGTCCGTAGCACGGAGCGTGTGTCCCAGGGTCGCACCGGCAAGGAAGCGTTTGTTTTCATGCTGCGTATTGATCGACGTTACCACATCGATTTCACGCGCCCACAACAGCGTGTCGTGTCCGTTCCGCGCGAGTCGGTCGGCCACCGCTGTCCCCCACGCGCCGCCGCCAATTACCGCGCACCGAAGCATGCTGATTGGTGCCGTACGTTCCGCGGGAGTCAGGGACACCGGCGCATCACTCATTGACGTTGGCCGGCGTGGTCGATTGAAGTGTGCCGTTGGACGCGTTTTCGTGAGTGATGCTCGCCGCGTTGCCGGCCGTGACGTTGTTCAATTCGTGCGCGATATCAGTTTTCGTTCTGCCAATCTTGCGTTCCGTACCATTTCGGAGACGCTTGATGTTGTCGCGATGGGTAAAGAACACGAATGCGGCAACACAGGCCGTAATAATCAGCAGCGGTGTAATCGCGCGTTCGTGAATCCACATGGCACCCACCAGCGCGACGGCGCCCACCAATGAACCGAGCGAAACAAACTTGGAAATTGCCGTGGTGATCACGAATGCGACAAATGCTATTCCAGCGGCCAGTGGAGCCAACCCCAAAAATACGCCGCTCGCCGTGGCCACTCCCTTCCCACCAGCTTTACCCAACAGAAATATCGGGCGCACATGACCAACAATTGCCGCGATACCAAACACCACCGGCCACGGTGAATTTTGCGTTACGCCACTTAGCCGCGGCAATGCGACCACTGGCAACACACCTTTCAACATGTCGATCACGTACACCGTCAGTCCGGCCTTCCATCCGATGTTTCGCAACACGTTCGTTGCGCCAAGATTGCCCGAGCCGACGGTGCGTAAGTCAATGCCGTTTGCCTTTCCCACCAGGAGAGCCGTGGGAAAGGAGCCGATCACATACGCCGCCAGCACACACAAAGCGGCGATGAGATTCATTCGGATGATTTCCGGCGCATGATGATGCGAAGAGGGGTGCCGAGGAATCCCCATTTGCTGCGGAAACCGTTGTGCAGGTAGCGCAGATAGTGTTCGGGAATGGCGTCGGGATTGTTGCCGAAGATTGCGATCGTTGGCGGTGCGACTTCAACTTGCGTGGCGTAGTTCAGTTTCACTTCGCGACCCGAGGCCTGGGGTGGCTGCAATCGCGCCAGCAGTTCCTGCAACCCCTCGTTGACCTGCGACGTTGAGATGCGCCGCTGGCGCTGTTCTTCAACGGCAACCACGATGTCAAGCACTTTGCTCACGCGCAAACCTGTGAGCGCAGAGGTGAACAGGAACGGAACGTTCGTCAGATACGGCGCCTTTTCGAGCGCGTCTTTCTTGAACTTGTTCGTACTCTTGTCGTTCTTCTCTTCGAATGCGTCCCACTTGTTCACGACGATAATCAGACCGCGCCCAGCCTCCCAGGCGAGCGTTGCAATCTTGAGGTCCTGATTTTCGAGACCTTGCGTCGCGTCGATCATCAGAATGCAAATGTCCGACGAATCAATCGCGCGACGACTGCGTAGCGTGGAGTAGAACTCGACCCCATCATCAACGCGCGACTGCCGACGCAAACCCGCCGTGTCAACGAACACGAGGTTCGAATCGTGATACTTGAGCGGCGCGTCGATGGCATCACGCGTTGTACCAGCTTCGTCATTCACGATCAAACGTTCTTCGCCAAGCAGCTTGTTCACGAACGAGGATTTGCCAACATTCGGGCGCCCGATGACAGCAACCCGAACCGTATCCGGCGCGTTCTCGGGCGCTTCGGGAATCTGTGCGATGACCAGATCCAGCATGTCGCCAGAGCCTTTACCGTTCTGTGCGGACACCGGAATGGGATCGCCCGCACCAAGTTCGTAAAACTCGTAGAAATCCGCACTGGCCGGGTTGTCCACCTTGTTGGCAACCAACACCCACGGCTTTTGCGCGAGACGCAACATGTCGACGAGTTTCTTGTCGCTTGGGTGCAAACCGTTTTTCGCGTCAACCACGAGCAATAGCAAATCGGCTTCTTCTATCGCCTGCTCTACCTGCTTGCGAATTTCGGCGTCGATAGGAATGTGCGTGTCTTCGGTCAGACTGCCCGTGTCGACGAGGTAGAAATGTTTGCCTGACCATTCGGCCTGCGCGAAATGGCGATCACGCGTGGTTCCGGCTTCATCGCTAACGATGGCGGCCTCGTCGCCAACGATGCGGTTGAAAAGCTGCGACTTGCCAACATTGGGACGACCGACAATTGCAACAACGGGGAGGTTCATGCTGCCGTGTGTAAGACGCACTGCCCGTCGGGCACAAGCGCATCGATGAAATCGTACGAGGGAAATACGGGCATG
>JBDUBA010000028.1:0-6633 GCA_040004335.1 Gemmatimonas sp. | reverse complement strand
CCTCGACGGGTTCAATCGTCTTGTTCTTCACCAGCGTCATGAGCGCGTCGTTCAAGGTCTCCATGCCCATTTTCTTCTGCGTCTGGATAATGTTGTTGATCTGCACCGTCTTGCCTTCGCGAATGAGTGAACTGACCGCTTTGTTCACGAGTAGAATTTCGCGCGCCGCCACACGCCCGCCGCCAATCTTCTTGCACAGCGTTTGCGAAATGACACCTTTCAGTGATTCGGCTAACATCACGCGAATCTGATCCTGACGATCGGCCGGGAACTGATCGATAATACGATTGATCGTGCCGGCCGCTGTCGATGTGTGCAACGTGCCGAACACGAGGTGACCGGTTTCCGCGGTTTCCATCGCAATGGCGATTGTTTCCAGATCGCGCAACTCGCCAACCAGAATGATGTCCGGATCTTCACGCAAGGCCGCGCGCAACGCACTCTTGAACGACTGCGTGTGCATTCCCACCTGACGTTGCGTGATCAGGCACTTCTTGCTCTTGTGAACGAACTCGATGGGATCTTCAATGGTGATGATATGATCCGAACGCGAACGGTTCACGAGATCGACCAGCGCGCACAACGTTGTGGATTTGCCCGAGCCCGTTGGACCCGTGACGAGCACGAGTCCTTTCGTGAGCGAGCAGAGGTGCTGCACTTCCGCCGACACGCCCATCTCTTCAACCGTGACCGTGTGATTGGCAATGGTACGAACCACCGCGGCTACACCACCACGGTCCCTCAGCACGTTCACGCGAAACCGTGAGACGTCGGCAATTTCGTACGCAAAATCAGTGTCCCACAGCTGCTCGAATTCGGACTTGTTGCGATCGGGCATGATGCCCCACAACATGCCTTTCAGTGTGTTGTCATCCAGCGGCGCTTCATCATCAATGCGCAGGATGTCGCCGCCTTGACGCAACAGCGGCGGTTCACCCACACGCAAATGCAAATCGGCGGCTCCTTTTTCAACCTGCGCGCGCAACAGACGTTCCATCGCCTCGCGCGCGGCGGCTTCGTTGTCAAATGGGCCATACGCACGATCGGTCGCACGACGTCGCGGATGCACCTTCGCGTCCGGAAATACGTCAATACTGTCGGCTTCGGGCGTCTTTTCAACCCATTTCCGCACCAGCAAACGTGTCATGGGTGCTTCGTTGTCCTGCGCCACGAGCCACTGCTGATCGTTCCACCGATACAAGAACCGAATGTTTGTGCCTGTCGCGACGACCACTTTGTCTTCCTGCGGCGCAACTTCCGACGCAATCGCCAGTACTTGTTGGCGCGTGAGCGGTTGCGCGGTGACGGCCTGCAGTCCCGCAGATGTGCGGCACTGAATGGGTGAATCGGCTTCGAGCACGATCTGACTGGCCGCGCCCGATTCCAGGCGCGTTAAAACACGGTCGAGTTGAGGCACGGAGTCACACAGAGGGAATAATGGCCGTCACGGTCAGGAGTCGCCGTGTTTTGATGCTGGCAGACAGTTCCAGAAAAGACGACCCAACGGCTGTCACGGCACACGATTGCTCCCGTGTGGCGCTGGCCCTACGTGTTATTCGTGCCGCAGTGCCTCAACAGGGTTCACCCGAGCGGCGATACGGGCGGGAAGGGTGCTGGCGAGCGCCCCAATGAGGACTGATAACATGGCGGCACCCACGTAGACCGCAGGTTCGAGGCGTGACACGCCAAACAGCCGACTTTCGAGCACTTTCGAGAGCATCACCGCGCCGCCGGTGCCAAGCGCCAATCCAGCGGCCACCAACCAACCCGCCTGCCGCGCCACGAGCCTCACGATTTTCGACTCCTGCGCACCCATCGCAATTCGGATTCCAATTTCGCGAGTGCGTTCGGCAACGGAATAGCTGATCACAGAATAGAGCCCAACGGCAGCGAGTGTCGCGGCGAGAAATGCCAGGAGGCTTATCAATTTTGCAAACAACTTTTCGGTCGCGATGCTCCGGGCCACACTTTCCGTGATTGGCTCCGGCTTTGAAACGGACAGTGCTGAATTGATGTCGTGCACAATGCCGGCCACGAGTTTTCCAACGTCCTGTTCGCTGCGTGATGATTTTACCACCAGCAAAATGCGGCGATCGACGATCAACGGCCGCGCCGTGAACAGATATTCGCCAGCGGTTTTGGCCTTGAGATTTTGTGCACGCGAATCGGAGACGACGCCAACAACTGTCTGTGTCATGGGACCTTTCGACCCGCGCGTGAAAATCTGTTTGCCCACGGCGCTGGACTCGCCAAACAATCGACGCGATAACTCGCGGGTGATGATCACCGCATCTGAACTGGAATTCTGGTATTCATCGTCGCTGAACGTGCGACCGGCCACAATGCGCAGGCCTATTGTCCGGAAGTGAGAAGGTGACACAAAATATGTCGGTGCCTGCGACTGCCAGCCCTTGCCATCGTAGTCGAGACGTTTGACATCGGTGACGAAATCGCCACCCCGAAACGGAGGCGAGGAAGCGGCACTCACGGAAATAATTCCCGGTTGCACACTCACTCGCGCCAGCAATTCACGACGAAGTGATTGCATCTGATCGGACTTGTAGCCTTGCGCGGATGGGTCAAGCTTCATGACTGTGACATTGGTCGGATCAAAACCAATATCAACAGCATTGAGTTTCGCAACGGTACGGGAGAGTAGCAGTGCGCCCACCACAAGCGCCATGGACGTTGCAAGTTGCACGACGGTGAGAACGCTGCGCGCGCGTTTGGAACTTCCGGTAAAATTGCGTGCACCGCTCCGGAGATTCACCAGGACGTTCTGGCGGAACGACAGCAGGGCCGGAACCAATCCGAACACCACACCATTCGCCACGCAAATTGTGAACGCAAACGCCAGCAATCGCCAATCCAGTTGGAGGTTTTCCGACAGTTGAATTGCCAATAGTCGCTGACCGGCAAACACTTTGACAAGCGCAAGGGCAAGGACCATCCCAAACACGCCACCGAGAAACGAAAGAAGCAGCCCTTCGATGACATGTTGTCGCAGCAAGCGCCACGCTGACGCACCAAGTGCCCGACGCACGGCAAATTCACTGCGGCGTTTCACGCTGCGAAAGAGCAGAAGGTTCGCAACATTGGCGCACGCAATCACCAGCACCAGCGCAACAATTCCAAGCAACATCCGAATCGTTTTTGAGACGGTTTCGCGATACGAAACCCGCATTCCAATGGACGGATTCACAGAAGGCAAAAATTTGCTGTAACTGGACAAATCGGGGTAAGTCGCAATCAAATCAGTCATTGTGCGTCGCAAATCTGCCTGCACTCGAGACGCTGTCGCGCCCGGTTTGACCCGTCCCACGAGTTCAATCAACATACCGGCGCTGCGATTCATCACATCAGTGGGCCGATGACTCACCGCGGGATACACTGCGAGGGGAATCCAGATATCGGTCTCATTGACGATTGACGTGCCGGCAAACCCCTTTTCGGCGATGCCAACAATGGTGAACTGCTGACCGTTCAGTGTAACTCGCCGCGATACCACCGTTGTGTCTTCGCCAAACGAATTCTTCCAGAGCCGGTAGCTGATTACGGCAACCTGCGGGCCGAGTGGCGGCGTGAGTTCCGAAGCCGTCAACAGACGACCAAATGCTGCGCGCGTGCCCAATGTTCCGAAATAATCGCCGGCGACGTATTCGCCTTGCGCATCTGCGGTCGCGATATTCTCGCCGCCCAATTGCAGGGAGACACCTCCTGCACCCGCCAGCGAGGCAACGGATGTAGTACTGCCCTTGGTCAGGTCGTCCAGGCTCGGGTATGAAACACCAGAGACGACGCCATCGTTCTCAAAAACGACGCTGAACAACTCGGCGGTGTTGCGTACCCCGGGCAAACCGCGCAACAGAAGTGCGTTGGCCCAACTGAATACGGCTGTGGTTGCGCCAATACCCGTAGCGAGTGTCAACGCCACCACAATCGCAAATGCGGGCCGCAACCGAATTGAACGAAGTGCAAGGCGCACATCGAGCGAGATGTCCTGCAGAAATCGCGTGCCGCGTTCGTCGCGCACATCCTCGGCAAATCGTTCGATGCCTCCAAATGCGGCCATCGCTTGTCGCCGCGCCTCATCTGGCGTCGCGCCGTCGCGAAGCAAACGATCGGCCTCCATTTGAATGTGCGATTCCATCTCGCGCCGCAGTTCGTTGTCGGCATCCTCACGACGGAACAGCGCACGCACCCACATCTGTAATCGATTGAAGAGGCGCATGTTCGCTCTCAGCCTTTGCTCTCGAGGACAATCTCCATGGTTTTCGCAAAGTCGCGCCAACTCTTGGTTTCTTCGCCGAGTGCGCGCTTGCCAGCCGTGGTGAGCGTGTAGAATTTGGCTTCGCGATTGTTTTCGCTGGTGCCCCATTCACTCTTGACCAGTGAGCGTTTCTCGAGGCGATACAGCGCAGGGTACAACGATCCCTGCCCGACCGAGAATGTCTGTTCGGAGATTTGCAGAATGCGCTGACTGATGCCCCAGCCGTGCATGGGTTGCAAGGAGAGCGCTTTCAGAACCAGCAGGTCGAGTGTGCCCTGGAGAACGTCGGCGTTGGATTCGCGCATGGAGGCTTCCTGTCGGATGTTAAGGGAAGCATACGCGATCTCCTGTCGAATGTCAAAGGGAAAGACTGTAGTCCTTTCGAAAGTTCCGAAACGTGACCCAATACCGACGCGCCGCGCCGCCGGGAAGATCCGAATGGACCTCGGTGCTGTTACACCGAATTGCCTTACGCGGCCTGCACCGACTTCAATTGTTCGATCCCGATCAACGCCCCGGCGGCCTCGGGCGTGTCTGGAAATTTGGCAATCAGACGACGCATCTCAGTCAAGGCCTTGCCGTACGTTTCCGGTTGCGCGAAGTAGATGTCAATCAATCGCTGCGTTGCCATTTTCTCGTATTGTGCGGGTTGCTCGACGCGCATTCGGCGCAACAACGCTTCGCCGCGTTCACGGTATCCGAATTGGCCGAGGTGCAGATCGAGTGCAACGCGACACACGGTGGCTTCGACGCCATGTTTGTTCAGCAGCGCCTCAATTTCGGCGGCGGCGTCATCGTAGTTGCCCGCGCTCATCATGGCTTCCACGTGCGACACGCCAACGGTGCGGTCGGCAGCGTAGTGCAGGAAGAACCAGGTGACGTCGATGGAACTCTTGGCCCACGCCCAGAACTTTGGAATAGCCCAGTTCATTATCAACACAATTGCGAAACAGCCGGAACTGGCGAACCAAGAGCGAACTTTCGTTGGAACGTGCAGGAACGAACCGAAGAGATATCCGAACGGCACCAACATGATGTACGCCAGTATGCAGGCTGCTAACCGGACGGGATTACTGGTGAGTCGCGTGCCGAAAGTCCGGAAAGAGTGCATCCGAGGAGTATCGGACGCGAGGCCACCAAAATGAAATGTGTCACGATCGAACGGATTTTGGCGGCGGTGCCGCGAGGGCATATTCGTGTGCGAGAGCTGCGTCACGATCAAAGGGACGTTCGCGGCAGCGCTGCGAAGAGCTCATTCGTTCGAACGAACTGCCTCGCGCTCGACGGGTTTCGCGCCACAGCGCAGCGAAGTGATTATGGACCCGACTCGTCTGCAAACAGATAGTGAAAAAACCGATCCGGGTCAGCAAGAAAATCGCGCGTGATCTTGAAATGTTCGGTCTCACGGTAATCCACTTGACGAATTGTTTCGCCGTCGAGCGACAGTATGGTCGCGCCCGGAAACGCCATCAGAATTGGTGAGTGTGTTGCGATGATGAACTGCGCGTTACGTGGCGCGGTCAAGCGATGAATGATGCTGAGCAGTGCAAGCTGGCGCTGCGGAGAAAGCGCGGCTTCGGGTTCGTCCAGAATGTAGAGTCCATCTTCAAACCGATCTTCAAAGAGTGCAAGAAAGCCTTCGCCGTGCGACATGTGGTGATGCGATTTGCCACCGTTCCGCGTCAACAGACTTCCTGCATCTTCGAGATCCGACGCGAAATTGAAAAACGTTTCGGCGCGGAGGAAAAAGCCGCTGGTTACGCGCTGCCGCCAATCGGGTCGGAGTGCGCGACCCAGCGCGTTCATTTCGGGTTCGGCAACAAACTGGTGATCGCGGCTGCCACCCTGGCTGCCAAATCCAACGAGCCAAGCCAGTGCTTCGAGCAGTGTGGATTTGCCGGATCCGTTTTCACCAGCCAGAATGGTGACGGGTGTTGGGAAGTCGACTTCGAAGGTGACGTCGAACATGGGCAGCGTGAACGGAAACACGCCAGGTATCATCCAGCGTTCAAGCATGCTTACGCCGCGCAGAAACGGGCTGCCCGGGGTAATGCGGCGGGTGTCGGAGAAGCGGGGAGGCACGTTTGCTGGTTGGGTCTGAAGTTGGACAGCAGTTGAAATCTATTGCGATTGTAGGGGGATTTATGCGACTGATCGGGACGGCTTTGTGCCGGGCTCTGAGAATCTTTTCACGCGGAGCTCGCGGAGGATGCGGAGGCGCGGAGAAATAGCCGCGTCTTCGATAGCGGCCGAGCACGAAAAGAGTGAAGCATCTTTTTCGCGGAGGCGCGGGGACGCGCAGAACTAACCGTTTGGCGACACGCCTCCCAACGAATTGGCGCACCACTTTTTCTTTTTCCTGG
>JBDUBA010000429.1:0-6635 GCA_040004335.1 Gemmatimonas sp. | reverse complement strand
GCTTTTCAATTTTGTCGGGACCGCCGCCGAGCCGCAGTTTGGCTTCGAGTTTGCGTGTTTCGGTGGCGAGTTTGAGGAGGCGTCCGCTCACGCGTCTTGATTCTCGCGGGAGGCAAACCACTCGCGGATGTAATCGACGAGTTCCTGTGTGCTCGTGCCGGGGCCGAACAGTCGAGCAACGCCGCTCGCTTGCAATGCATCCATATCTTCCTTGGGGATTATGCCGCCGCCGGTGAGGAGAATGTCATCCCGTCCGGCGTCGATGAGTAGATCTCGGACGCGGGGGAACAGCGCCATGTGCGCACCACTCAGAATGGACAGTCCGACTACGTCTACGTCTTCCTGGATAGCGGCCGTGGCGATCATCTCGGGGGTTTGGTGCAGCCCGGTGTAAATGACCTCCATGCCGGCGTCGCGGAGGGCCGCCGCCACGACTTTGGCGCCGCGGTCGTGGCCGTCGAGGCCGGGTTTGGCTACCAGTACTCGGATGGGTCTGGACATAGGAGGAGAAGCTAATCGGCGGACGCTTCGGTGCGGTGGGCGGCGAATGAAACGGTACTGGGGTCAGAGTCAGGTACCAAAACAGTGCCGATCCCAGAAACGGTACTGGGGTCAGAGTCAGGTACCAAAACAGTGCCGATCCCAGAACGGTATTGGGGTCAGAGTCAGATACCAAAACAGTGCCGCCCCGTGCCTACTCCTTTCTGGCGATCAGTAACATCTCACTGCTGCGTCGCGTGAGCGGTTTTTCGGTCCAGGCATCGAACGACTGTTCCACAATCAACCCCACTTCTCGCATCCGCTCGGCCAACTCCGATGCGGTGTACAGGCGAATGCGGTGTGTGCGTTCACCCGCACCTTTCGGGCCCCGCCACGTGCTCTGCACTTCAAGGAATCCGGACAGTGGGTCGAACGAACGCTCCTGACCGAACACCGTGCCGTCGGCAGTGCTCCACCAGTCACGCGTGAGGAATTTGGCCATCACGCCGTCGCGGCTGCCGCCATGCCACACGAGCACACCACCCGGTTCGAGCACCCGCGCAAACTCGGCTAATACCCGGCGGTCGTCGGCGACATCGCTAAAAAAGCCGAACGATGTGAACAGATCCACAACGACGGAGAAGCGTCCGGTCCATTTCGAAGGGAGCTTTCGCATGTCACCCTGCGTGTACCGCAGCGTCTTCCCCGTCCCGCGTTTCCGCGCGACCTTGAGCAAGTCCTCGGAGTAATCGAGGCCGTCGACGTTGAAGCCCGCTTCGGCCAGGAGATGCGCGTGGCGCCCCTGCCCACACGGACAATCGAGCACACGCGAACCACTTGGAAACTCGGCCAGCAGGTCGACAAGTCGCGCTACCTCGCGACGGTCCTGCACGAGGTCGAAGAGGGGCTCGTATTCGTGCAAGTAGTGCGCATCAAAGTGCGTTTGCCACCATGGTGTGCGCGCGGAGCTTTTGGCGGTGGGGGCTGAAGTGGCTCTGACCGGCTTCGCAACTTTGGGGGTCGAAGACGGCTGGCGCGGCCTCACGAGAACAACACCGGTCGACGGGGAAATAGTGGGAGCATCGTGGTACGAATCATAACGGTGCGATGAGTCCAATGAACGCGGAATGGTGATGCGCGGCGTGACTCGTGTAATCGTTTGCGAATTGTGATTGGTTCTGCCCGTCTTGCGCAGTGCCGCCCCGACCCGTCGTAGCGGCTGCAGGACGCCGCGGGTTGCAGCCCGAGACTTTGCCCACGACCTGCGCGTTCAGGCTCTAATGGTCGGAGACCCATATTGCTGAAGCGCACCATTACGCGTGACCAGTGTGAGTCCCTCCACCATCACTTGCGCAATGATCATCCGGTCGAACGGATCGTGATGATGCGTTGGCAACAACGCCAGCTGCGCTGAATGCGCGAACGCGACAGGCAACTCATCAAGTCCCGACTGCGCAGCAGCGACCGCAATTGTACGCTTCGATGAGATTTTCCCAAGTGCGGATTTGATTGCAATTTCCCACGCAGAGGCGGCACTGCCGAACACCTCGTCGGCGTCCTGGATAGCCTTCGTGGCAACCGCTGAAAGCTGCTGCCCGGCGTCCCACCAAATTACTACGTGAGTGTCGAGCAGCAGCCTCACGGTGTGCCTTCAAATTCGCGCAGCACATTGTCGGGTAACGGGCTGTCGAAATCGGCAGCCACACACCACGCCGCTTTGTCGAGTCCCGATACCCTTGCGACGCTCGTGTTATCGAGGGGCTTGAGACGCCCAACGGACGACCCGACTTCATGATCACGAATTCATCACCGGCATGAGCCCGATTAACCAGCGACGAGAGGTGAGTCTTGGCGTCGTACAGGCTGACCGCTGCGAACCACTTTGGGCTTTCGTTTGGTCACGAGTACTCCGGAGAAGGACAGGCACGACCTCTCCAATTTCACGCTTGACCAGATTGGTCCAGAACTAGTCGGAAGTTCAGGATTGTGTGATCAACTCAGCGCTTCGCATCCGCAATGCATCGGCCACAACAAATGGCGATGCGTCGCCACTTTCCATCCTCGGCAATTGAGCATCGAGCCACGTGGACGTTGCAACGTCGCGCCACAAACGTTCGCGCAGCTGTTGTTCAACGATTTCGATCACGCGTTCACGCAATCGCAAACGTCGGCGTTGCTGCAACGCACCACTCGACTGCAGATAGTCGAAGTGCCGATCGATCGCGGCTAACAACTCTTCAATGCCTTGAGCTTCCAGCGCCGAAGTGCGTAAAACTGGCGGGCGCCAATTCTTCACGGCGTCAGTAGCCGGGTTCTTCTTGCCGCCAGCGGCGCGCATGGTCAACATCAATTCGATGTCCTTCCGCAAACGTTCGGCACCAGGTCGATCGGCTTTATTGACAGCAAACACGTCGGCAATTTCCATCACGCCTGCTTTCAGCGTTTGAATGGAATCGCCTGATTCGGGCACCAGCACCACCAACGTTGTGTCAGACGTGCGTGCAACATCAAGTTCGCTCTGACCAACACCGACGGTTTCAATCAGAATGACATCAATTCCAAAACCGTCGAGCACATCGCACACTTCGCGTGTGGCCGTTGCCAGTCCGCCCAAAGAGCCACGTGTTGCCATGCTCCGAATGTAGACGCCCGGATCACCCGCAATCTCTTCCATGCGAATGCGATCCCCGAGCAGCGCTCCGCCAGTAAACGGCGATGTAGGATCGACGGCCACAATACCGACGCGTTTTCCGAGTCTGCGATACGCGCGCGCCAACAACGTCGTAAGTGTGCTCTTCCCTGCTCCCGGTGGTCCCGTAATTCCGATGCGCCGAGCGCGTCCGATGTGTGGATGGATGGACGCGAGGAGTGCGTCCCACCCGGCACGATGGTTCTCAACGATGCTCACCGCGCGCGCCAGCGCCGCCACACTGCCCGCAAGGTAGTCGGGCCGCAACCGAGCCAACGCCGGAGTAAGTGTGGCGGTTGCGGTCATGAGACGGTTCCAGCTGCACGCGGCGCAGGTTCGTCATGCTCGTCCCGAATATCACCCACCAATTCTTCGAGCAAGTCTTCGAGCGTGACAATTCCTGCAACCAATCCCTGTTGATTCCGCACAATCGCGAAATGGCGCCGCGCACGCAACATTTCGAATAACAATTCGCTCGCCGGTTTTGATTCGGCGGCAAATGTCACGGGCCGAAGTGGTGGCATGCGTTCTCCGGCCACACGCAGCACATCAAATGCGTGAATCATGCCAACGATGTTGTCCGCCGAACCGCGATAGATCGGCACTCGGCTATACGCGGCGGCGGCGAGGCGGCGCGCAATTTCCATTGGCGGAAGTGCTTCATCCAACGCAAACAGTTCACTGCGTGCTGTCATGACATCGCGTGCGTTCTTGTCACCGAACTGCACGACACCCGAGATGATCGCCATTTCCTCAGTCGCGCCAATGCCTTCGAGGGCACCATCACGCAACAGGTCTTCAATCCCCTCGCGGGCTTCAACCCCGGGTGCACGAATCACAGGACGAACGAGCAATCCCGCAACGGAGCGGCCAAGTTGGAGAAACGGAGACACCAACGTATCGACGATGCGTAGCAATGGCACAAACGCTGGCACCAACTGAGGCGCCCAACGGCGCCCAATTGCGCGCGGTACGAGTTGACCAATGAAAATCAGCAGCACCATAAAAATCAGTGCATCGCGCGTGAGGATCCACGGGCGACCCGCGTCGATGATGGTGAGCATCGCGCCCGTAGCGAAGACGACCAGCGTTGCGCCCGTGCCGGCGGCGTGTACGAGGCGCGTGGGACGTTCCAGGTGGCGGGCCATTTTGCCGAGCGCGACCCCCTGCCGTTCAACCCAATGGCGGAGCCACAAACGACTCACGGCACGCACCGCGGTTGCACCAACCGTGAGGATGGAGACGATGAACACCGCTACGCAAATTACGAGAGTTCTCATTGGTCGTCGGCCGAGTGGCGCGGTCGTGGCCGTTCGAAATACACGCGTTCAACTTTTCGTCGTACAACGCGTTCGACTACTAAACGGAATCCATCGACAAAGAGCGATTCGCCGGCGCGCGGCACATGCCCAACCAGTTCCAGCACGAGCCCACCGACCGTGGTGACGTCGTCGCGCGTGAAATCATGACCCAATGCTTCCGAGAGATCTTCCAGTGTGAGTCGACCCGATACCCAGTAGCGCTCGTCTTCCTCGGACTCGATTGATCGCTCTTCGTCATCGTACTCGTCGCGAATTTCGCCAACGAGTTCTTCGAGAATATCTTCGATCGTGACGAGGCCCGCGGTTCCGCCGTATTCGTCGGCGACGACCGCAATGTGTTGACGCGACGATTTGAAATCGCGCAACAGATCGGCGATACGCTTGGATGGTGGAATGAAAGACGCTGGGCGAACGAGTGACATCCAGCCGTTGGCCGGTTCGACGTCATCAACGATCGGACCTAACGCATCCTTGGCAAAGAGGATACCGACAATTTCATCGATGTTTTCTTCGTAGACGGGAATGCGCGAATGTTGCGAACTGCGCACACGGTCCACCACTTCAGACCACGGGGTGTCCTTGTCGACCCCGACAACCTCAACGCGCGGCACCATCACTTCGCCCACGGTGGTTTCACCGAAACTGAAAACACCCAACAACAGGTTGCGTTCGTCTCGTGACACGTCCGACTCGGCCGAGACGACTTCGCGAAATTGTGAGGCGGCTTCTTCGCGACGATCAAGGTCGTCGTCGCCGTCGGGCACCACCGACGCCACCAACCGATCGAGCGATTCACCAATATACACCAACGGTGACATCAAGCGCTCGCACCAACGGGTGATTGGCGCCAGCAGCGCGGCCGCGCGTTCACCCAACGCATCTCCAACCGCGCGCGCAATACTCTCGGCAACCGATACGGTGATCAAGCCAGTTGCGATCAATACTGCGATGGCCGATGGGGTAGTGCGGTCGCCTAAATCGAGCGCGATTGCCACCGCGCCACCGGCGACGCCATGGCCAAGCAAACGCGCGAAGGCCAGTGCGCGATGTTGACGTTCGCGTTTGGGCAACGCGTGCCCCAACGCCGAATTGTGCGGTTCTACGGGAGGTGACAGCAATCCGTCACGCCCCGGCGTGTCAATAGTTGGTGCGTCGGACAACAGTGCTCCGTCGGCGACTGCAGCAAGCGCCGCAATTACCGCTCCCGTCACCGCCATGATCCACGGCAGAACGTTCACGCAGTTCCTGCGTTCGCGCGGAGGAATTGCCGGAGCAGCAATTCCTGGCGGCGCCACATGGGCGACGTGGTGCGAGATGCATCAACCGGATGATCGTGGCCGCACGCGTGCAACACGCCGTGAACCACCAAACGTTGCACTTCTTCACGAATGCCGACGCCATTTTCGACCGCGTGTGCCCGTGCGACCTCAACACACAGGTAGACGTCGGCGCGAAGGACGCCGCCGGGGTCGGGCTCGAGCGCAAACGTGATGACGTCGGTTGCTCCGGCGTGCCCGAGATGTTTTTTGTTCAGCGTTGCCATCGCACGAGCGGACAGAAACGCGAAGGACAGCTCCGCACGCTTCACACCTTCGGCCTTGAGCGCGAACTGCGCCAGCTGTTCGAGTTTCCGCGCGGCCACCGGCAGACGCCCACCGGGTGACGTCACGGTGATTTCGAGGCTGGGTCTACTTCGAGGTTTCACGGGTGTGTGGTGATCATCCACCGGACGCGTCTTCGTTGTAGGCGCGGATAATGTCGCGCACCAAACGATGACGCACTACGTCGGCTTCGGTGAAGTAGTGAAAGCTGATGCCTTCAATGCCGTGCAGAATGCGTTCGATCTGCATTAACCCCGAGTCTTCACGACTGGGCAAATCGACCTGCGTTTTGTCGCCGGTGATTACAATCTTGGAGTTGAGGCCGAGACGCGTCAGAAACATTTTCATCTGCAGGCCTGTCGCATTTTGTGCTTCGTCCAGAATTACAAAGGCATCGCCCAGCGTCCGGCCGCGCATGAAGGCGAGCGGCGCCACTTCGATGGTGCGCGATTCGATGGCCTTCTGAATCTTGTCCATCGGCATCATGTCTTCGAGTGCGTCGTAGAGCGGACGCAGATACGGATCGACCTTGGCCTGCATGTC
>JBDUBA010000129.1:0-6645 GCA_040004335.1 Gemmatimonas sp. | reverse complement strand
TTGGAAAGCTGGGAAGAGCGCGCGTTTCTCACGACCGTTGTTCCGTCGAGATGGAATCAGCGCGAATTGATGTTGGCCGATCGGTTTGTTGTATTGCCGGCAACGTTGGATGGATTGCGCGCTGTCACCACGCACTTCGACGCTGGCACGAAACCGGATCTTCGTGAGCTTCGCGCGCGCCTGAAGACGCTGCCGGCACCGGAGAACAATTCCATTCCAACGATCGCGCAGCTCAAGGAATATTTTGCCGAGACGGCGGGATTTCCCTGGCTTTGTGCGTGTGCCGTTTATCCGGAATTACGTTGGGAAATCACGGCGTATCTGGCGACCATTCCAAGTTTGAGTGCCGGCACGTTTACTGAGGAATCGGTGCTTCGACTCGTTGCTTTGCCCTGGTTTCGGACGGGCGCATTTCCTGATGAACTGCGCATCGACCTGCTTGAGGAATTGTCAACGCTTGATGCGGCTCAGCACAGCAGCATTGAGGCCGATGCACGTACGGCCATCAACACGGTGTGGGGTTCGGTGTCGTCGTTGGATTCTGGTTCGAAGGCTGACCTTCGTCGCCAGCGAATGCAGTTGATCAATGAGCTTCATCTGTATCGCAATGATCGCTCGCGCGTGCGTGAGATCTTCGCCAAACTGCGCGGCACGGTGCCGGCTGGCACGTTGGCGCGTGATGTCACCGTAGTTCGTGCTGCGTCCGGTTTTCGCATTTCACGCTTGGCGCATGTGTTACCCGATCGATTGCGCGAGAAGTTGTTTGTTGGTGGCGAACCGCTGCTTGGGGTGCGACCGAGTGCACTGGCGGTACCAGCATTTTTGTTGATGGCGACGGCGGCTGCGACCTGGTCATTCGGGAAGGGTGCAAGAGTTGACTTGACCAACTTCGAAGTCGATCCAGAGGTCGTTGTGGCACCAATCGGAGATTCGGTGACCTTCCGCGCCTTTGGTAAATTTTCCAGTGCCGATCGGCGTGCTGCCGGTGTTTACTGGGGTGTCACCGGTCGTGGAGAAAGCCGGTCGCCATTGATCCTGGTTGATACGACGGCTGCCTTTGGATCGACCTACAAAACTGTGGCACTGCGAGTTTCAGATCCGCAGGGATTCAAAACGGATCTGGTTGTTCGGGCTGGTGTTGGACGCAATCACGCCGCATCAACGCTGTACGCCGTTGACAATCAACGGACAGATTCCGCGGCAGTGCGCGCATCACTATTGCGCCCCCGGACCGGCGTCACCGGCGTTTGGCTGGATGTCGATTCGGCGATAGCAAAGTTATTTCCTGATGTACGCACGGATGGTGCAATGACACTTTGTGGACAAACACCCAATCAGAATTTTACGGTCAGCGGATCGCGGTTTCAAACCAGTGACGCCGGATGGGTCGTTGCTCGAGCAAAAACAACAGCTGGTTCGATTTTCATGCCAATTTACGTCTCCAATTCGACGCTTGATTCGAACGACATGGAGCTATTGGAACCACTCGACATCAATGCCCCTGACGAACGGACGCCATCATTGGATTCCAAGGCACGGTTGATGAACAAGGACAGCTTGTTACGCTTGAAAGTGTTGTCATGGGCCGAAGTTGCCATGCTCGATTCGCACATCTCCGGCACGATCGAAGCAGCCTCATTTGCATCCGAATTGAGTCGCAAGCTGACGTATCAAAAAACGGTCACCGTCACCAACGACGTTTTGCGCGACCTCGAAGGGTGCTTAGGTAAAACAGACGTGCCGTTGGACATGTTCGACTACTTGCGCAGCCGTCTCTATTTTCAGTTTAGCAGGCCAAGCTCGCTCGATGTAATCTGGGCCTCGGCGTACGGCGGCGTCTGGAAGACTGCGTCTGGATTGCAGTATGCGTTCAGCTTGAAAATACCGCAGGCACGCGATTTGGGGCATTTGAATGCAACAATCAAATGGACGCTGATCAACACCGGTGGCAATCGGGAGTTGAGTGCAAAAGTCGGCACGTCCGCGACTGGAAGTGTTACTGGAATGCTCGACACTGCAAAACGAACGGCCACGTTCGCGATGGTCAAGAGCGCCAGTGATACGCTGATCGGCCCAGACGGTTATCGACTTACGTTTGACAGCGCGTTCGCACGCCTCACCGGCCAAACACGTAAAGGAACGGGTAGCTGGGTCGGCAACATCGACGGACGTCAGGGCCTTCTCAATAATTGGGACGCCCTCGCTGATTGTAACGCACTCAGACCGAGTGTTCGTGACCTCAGCCTTTCGTTGGTTGAAGGCCAAAGTGTGGACGTGCCCGCTGCGGGCGCTGCGAGCAGATTGGTGGCGTTGTCTCCATGGTACGTCGATGACATGAGCCGCATGCCTGTGTCGGTCAGTGCCTCTGGGCATATCACGACAAATGTGTCGGGAGCAACCACAGTTCGCTTTCAGTGTGCGGGCATACGCGATAGCGTGCGGGTGCGAGTGCAATCATCAAGTCTCGACCCCAAAGTTCGCGCTCAATTAATTCAACCGTCTGCGTTTATCTACTTTGACGAAAACAAGAGCGACATCAACACAGAAGCCAGGAAAATTCTGGACCAGTGGGCCAAACTGCTGACCGAACAGAAGAACAATTCACTTACCATTGATGTAACCGGGAACACGCAAGCGATTGGCTCAGAAAAGTACAATCTCAAATTGGGACAAGACAAAGCTGATCAAGCGAAAGCCTATTTAGTTGGCAAGGGTGTTGCAGAATCCAGAATCAACGCACGAACAGTTGGCGAATCCGATCCCATAGCCTCGAACACAACTGACGCGGGCCGACGATTGAACGGTCGAGTCGTCATCACACCGACTGGCAACCGACGTGGCGAGAGTGCGAAATTCTGACGCACGACCAATACTCCGATCACCCCAAAGGTTCTTGCGGCACAAGCTGAAGCAACGCCGCAATAGCCTGTGCACCCTCCGCATCAAACGTCGCGAATCGTGCTTTTGTCAGATGTGTCTTTACGTCGATCAGCTGTGGTAACACAATTGACGAGTCGTCACCAATTGAATCTGCGAGAAATGCCCAACCCTGCGTGAGCCACGGCCACACACCACCCACAATCCCCGCTCCGCTCACCGTAGCATTGTACGTCCACGGACTTCCCTGCTCCGCAGTCGTTACCGGGAGCCGTTCAGTGGTTGCCGGAATCGTCACCCGAAATTTTTGGCCATCCCATTGTCCGTTTAGCTGTGCGAGCAAGCACACGTCATACGGAATTGCCTGCCCGTGTTCGATGTAATAGTGCGCCATCCGACGAATGTTGTCGACATCGTTGATGGAATCGTACAAATACGCGCTGATCACCCCCAACACCGGATCAACGTGTTTGTCGGCGCGCAGTGACATTGCCAGCTCTCTTACATCGTCAGCGCGCAGAACTCCTCGTTCGAGCTGCTCGATTGCCTTGACCGAGGACGCCGTACCCAACTCGCGACCGATGCCGCGATAGGTGAGGGCAGACACTCCTCGCTCATCACACACGACTGAGGTCAGAAAATCCGGCAGCGCCGTAACGGCAGCACTCAAACCTCCATCAAACTCAATAAGCACCGGCGCGGGCTCAACCAGCTCCCGACCGTCCGCTGTCCTGATTCTCCAACAATTCGTATTGCCGAATATCGTTGCAACGCAGTTCTGTGGAACCCACAAGCGAAGAACGTTGCGCCCTTTTACTTCAAATCCCGAACCAGTTTTGAATCCAAAGGGTCGCGGCGCGTCGCCGTTCAGTTTCGACCCTGGCTTGCTGGAAAGCGTACCAAACTTCGTACCACGCGTGCTAAACTGACGATCTGTGACATCCGGTCCCTGCGCGGCCAGTCCCGCAGCTGGCGCGGGCCACTCGGGAAACGTCGGACGTTTTGCCGGAAGATCGGTCGCGCAATAAATGTCAAACCCATCGGAGAACGAAGGAGTGACATTTGGCTCCAGCGTTTTTCCATATCGCGACGCAATGTCAGGCACTTTGGTCTTCAGAAATTTTCCGAGACTCCGGCTGGTCACTTTTCCAACGACGGTTTGTGAAAACGCGTTGCTATCGGTCCCCCAGAGTCCCTCAAGCAGGACGCCAGAAAAAATGCAACGATCGTCTTCTGGATTTGCGCCCGGTACCGCAAACGCGGCCGTACCATCCTGCGCCGCGATAAACTTGTCGACTTCGGGCGCATTGGTCGCGTACGGTCCACGGCCAAGCACAGCGTCTGGCGTGAGATCTGCGGCATCCATGGTGGGCGGTAGTGACCGGCAACAATCAGCAAAGATCGCGATCTGTTGGATGTTGAATCGCGAAAGCCTGCGTCTGAGCGGTTCGACGGCAACCGCGCGCAAGCTACTGTCCCAATCGGATAACAGCCACAATCCCTGTTCCGCTTCGCGAATAAGTCCGTGACCAGCGAAATACAGCACCAGGCGCTGAATCGGAGAATTTCCTGCGATCAACGCAGCTTCGAGATGTTTCGCCAACCGTTCGATCGTGAGCGGCTGTGCTTCGTCTGTGATGAGCGTGGTGTCGTAGCCGAGCGCTATGGCCCATTCGGAAAAGGCACGAGCGCCATTTACGGCCGCGGCCACAAAAGTTAGTTTCTCCGGGCCCTGGACGCCGATGGAAACGGCGACATTGCGCAATTCGGTTGCGGCTAGAGGCTCAGGCGTCATTTGTTATTTCTCATGTGTCTCTTGAGCGTTCGGCGCTGTAATAGGGTTTGCGACTTGTCTTCCCGAACATGAACGACCGCTGGAACTATTGTATCACCGGGTACATTATTGGCCATCCCAAGCATGGAGCATTTGTGGCGTTAAATCCAGACGATGCGAAAAAGTATGTAGGAGGTATTGATCTTACCGGCACGCCGCGCGGCATGCACGTCACTTCGTTGGACGCGGGCACAACTGCCGCACCCATTTTTGATCAAGCCAAAACACAGGCGCAGGTAATTGGTTCCGGCCTCTTCTCTTTTGCCGAGGGCGTCACGCCATCTGTACGAACGGCGATCTCCGATTCCGCATTGCTGGCGCAGCTCGTTGCCAACAAAAAAATGAACGCGGAACAGGACCCGCTGGAATGGTTCAAGGAATATGCGGATGTACTGGTTCACCTGGGGTGGACGCTTCAGGACCAGGGATGGACTGACTATTCAACGTCGGGAACAGGCGCAGAAGTTCACGAAAAAATTCTCGAAGTCGCCACCATTGCGCTGGGTGCGGCGCCCACAGCACTTCTCGTAATCACGGCGTCGGTAAACGCATTGAAAGGAATGAAACCGGATAGCTCGTGGCTCACCCTTTTCAACCGGGAATCCCAGAAAGCAAAAATCGCGCGCTTCCAAATCGGTCTGGTAAGTACAGACCCCGCCGGGGAAGTATTCGTGCAGCTGCTGGCGTGTCTGATTCGTGCAGAAGACAATATCACGCAGGTGTTGTTCTTCAAATTCCGAAATGCGCACGCCAGCTTTCAGGCGAACAGCTCAAAGGTATCCATCAACGCCTCTTCACTCGTAGATCTGGCGCCTACGATCCAATCGAAAACGCGCGCGTATCAGCAGGACTATCTCAGCAAGATTCTTGATTTGTAGTTGAAGTCGTGCGCGCAGATGATTGTTCATTTCGACAAGGAAGTTGGCACGAATCATCTGCGCGTTCGCTCGTTACGCGAGTTCTTTTGCCGCGCCTTTCGCCGCCTTTACAACGTTCGCCTGCTCGGCCGCCGTCAGCTTCCCCGCTGCGCGCCACTCGTTCGCCGTCCGCTCCACCGCCGTCATAAACACCTTGTGGCTCGCGAACGGAGCACTGCCCCACACCGCATCGAGCAGCGTTTTTCCGTCATCGCGTTTTGCATTCGCAATCCCGGTATCAACACTGCCAAACACAATGGTCGGCTCATGCCGGCGCACGTACATGTGAAACGGTTGCGTTTGTCCTGATTGCGGATCGGACACAAACAACGGCGCCAACGTCTGCCCATTGAACGTGAAATGCAATGGCTTGCCCACAACCGGGACCATCGCCGCCGCGAAATCGCCGTTCAGTTTGAAATGTTTGTACAGCGAGAACTTGATGAGCCCCGCTTCGAGACTCGCCGCCGCAACCGCCGCTTGCGCCGCTGGTGTTTGATTGGGAGCCGCTGCGGCCGCCGATCCACCCGCTTGTCCTTGTGTTGCCTGCACCAACGGAGGCGCTTGTACTGTCAGCAACGTTGGCCCGTAATAGATGGACTGCACCGACGCGTCATCAATGGCTCCCTCCGCGCGGAAACTCATTGGCATTGCGATGTCAATTTTGTCGCCCGTTTTCCACTGACGGTCAATGGTGACATAGGTGCCCGGTGCTGCAACGATTTTCTGCGCAACGTCGTTCACTTTCACCGTGTAACCGCGTCGCACCCACGAAGGCACACGCATCGAAACGGCAAGTTTGCCGTTGCCGCGAATGGTAAGCGTACTCGTTCCTTCGTACGGAAATTTCGTGACCTGCTCAACCGTGATTCCCTTTTCGCGCCAGTCAAGCGTTGAAGGAACGTAGAGATTGACATACAGTTTCGAGTCGTCGGCCGAGCGGAAGTAGATGGAGTCCTGATATTTGGTGTGATTCTCCATTCCTGTGCCGCCACAGCAGGTACCAACATTGCCGTA
>JBDUBA010000467.1:0-2011 GCA_040004335.1 Gemmatimonas sp. | reverse complement strand
TTTGCCCGACGTCGGATGCCTTACGTTGACGCGCTCCCCGTTCTTACCCGCGTGAGCCCCCAGAAGAGCCATTGTCGCGATTTTTCCGCTGCGCGCGGCGCCTTCAATTGAACTCGAATGCATCAATTCACTGGCGTTCCACCGCCATCTGATTTCAGGGCAACGCAGAACGCATCACTTCAACTCGTGAACGCCAATCACGAAATATTCGGATTCACCGAAACACGATGTCGGCACATTCACGTGCTGCTGATAATCCACGCTGACCTGGC
Organism: Gemmatimonas sp.; assembly: GCA_040004335.1. GTDB lineage: Bacteria > Gemmatimonadota > Gemmatimonadetes > Gemmatimonadales > Gemmatimonadaceae > Gemmatimonas. The sequence continues at coordinate 1,739 of JBDUBA010000467.1, read as the reverse complement.
GGCCAATAAACCCCTGCAGCAAACGCGCGATCGAATCGTCACGCACCGTGAACTGGAAGCTATCGGACCGAAATCCTTTGAGATCGGTGTACAAAATGCCTTCCCACGTTTTGCAAACAAATCCCTTCCGAGAAATCTTCTGCACGTACCCAGGGCGTGGACCCTCGGAGTAGGTCCAGTTGAGCGTAACGGCCGTCCAGATACCGAACGCGGCAACCGGAAACATCACTAAAGTGAACAGCAGCAACTTGCCCCAATTCCGTCGCTTGAACGATTGCCGCGGCGGCGGCGCATAGTCGCGTTCACCGCGTTGGTCCGGACCGTCATTGATGACTGGATCGGAACTACCGGTGTCTTCGGGGCCATTCGCTGAATCGTCCATGCCTCAGAAGTTGGGGGGAAGCCTTCTGGGGCGCTAGCTTTCGGACGGGCAGAGTTGGACCACCAGCTGCTGGGAGTGTCTCGGCTCGTCAGCCCTTTACGTTGCGCCACGGTTGGATTGTGGCGAATCACAGCACCATTCAGAACGAGTATATCGTGTCTTTCAGCTTCCGGCGCGCTTCCACATCGGTGTTCATTCGCGGCGTGCCAGTTGGCGGCGCCCACCCCGTTGTCGTGCAGTCAATGACGAACACCGACACCGCCGATGCCGCCGGAACCGCACAACAGGTCGCCGAGTTGTTCGAGGCGGGCTCGCAGTTGGTACGCATCACGGTGAACAACGACGAAGCCGCGCAGGCAGTTCCGGAAATTCGGCAGCGCTTGGTCGATCGCGGCCTTGATGTGCCAATTGTTGGTGATTTCCACTACAACGGCCATCTGTTGTTGACCAAGTATCCGGAATGTGCCGCTACGCTCGACAAATTCCGCATCAATCCAGGCAACACCGGCACGAAACATCGCGACACAAATTTCACAACGATTGTGCAGGCGGCAATTGATCACAACAAGCCGGTGCGGATTGGCGTGAACTGGGGGTCGCTCGATCAGATGTTGTTGACCGACATGATGAACGCCAACGCCGGGAGCGCCGCGCCGCGCGACGCGAAAGATGTGTACATGGATGCGATGCTCGAAAGTGCGTTACGTTCCGCAACACTGGCCGAGGAAGTCGGACTCGCGCACGATCGCATCATCATCAGCGCAAAAATTTCGGTCGTGCCCGATCTCGTGGAGTGTTATCGCCGCCTCGCCGCGAAATGTGATTACGCCCTGCACTTGGGCTTGACCGAAGCTGGTATGGGCAACAAAGGCGTCGTTGCAAGCACGGCCGCGTTGTCAATTCTGTTGTCGGAAGGAATCGGCGACACAATCCGCGTATCGCTCACGCCAAAACCAAACGGCGATCGTCGCGAGGAAGTGTTCATCTCGCAGCAAGTCTTGCAGTCACTCGGCCTTCGCAGTTTTGCACCGCAAGTAACGGCATGCCCTGGCTGTGGTCGCACAACAAGCACGTTCTTTCAGCACATGGCCGAAGACATTCAGGGATATTTGCGCGAGCAGATGCCGGTCTGGCGTGAGAAACATCCCGGCGTTGTGGAGATGAAGGTTGCGGTGATGGGATGTGTGGTGAATGGACCGGGCGAATCGAAACACGCGAACATTGGCATTTCGTTGCCGGGCACGTTCGAAGAACCAAAAGCGCCAGTGTATGTCGACGGCCAGCTCTACACGACGCTCAAGGGCGATCGAATTGTGCCGGAGTTTCTGGAGATACTGGATGGTTATGTTCAGAAAAC
>JBDUBA010000206.1:0-22317 GCA_040004335.1 Gemmatimonas sp. | reverse complement strand
GTCCGGGTGTCGGGTCAACGGACCGGGTCCGGCTCACATGGCTTGACAGGTATATTACGGAATAGGTATATACTCCGCATGGAATCTTCATTCGCAATCGTCGCGGAACCCAACCGGCGAGCCATCCTCAGCCTGTTGGTCGCATCCGAACGCTCCGTTGGCGACATCGAGCGCGAGCTCCGAATGTCGCAGCCATCTGCCTCAAAACATCTCCGCGTGTTGCGCGAGGCCGGGTTTGTTGAATCCCGAATTGAAGCACAGCGACGCTTGTACCGTCTCAGGCCCGAGCCGCTGCAGGAGCTCGACGCCTGGTTCGAACCCTTCAGGCAATTCTGGTTGGCGCGCGTAGATGCGCTCGAGCGCCATCTCGACCGAACGGATCAATCAACGCCACCCAAAACCAAAACAAGGAATCGAAAGAAATGAACACTCGAACGCAGTACACACCAGGTCCGGCGATGGCCGCCGAGGTTCGCCGGAACGAAGGAGACAGTTGGACGCTGGTACTCGTACGGACGATGCGTCACTCACCGGAAAAAGTCTGGCGCGCACTGACTGATCCCGCCGAACTTCGCGAATGGGCCCCGTTTGATGCGGACCACAATCTTGGTTCGGTTGGAACGACGGTCAAACTCACGACGGTCGGCGCACCGTCGCTTCTGGTGACCGAAACCAAAGTGACACGGGCCGATGCGCCCAAGCTGCTCGAATACCAATGGGGCGGTGGAGACATGCGCTGGGAACTGGAAGCACAGGGTGACGGGACGCGGTTGACGTTGTGGACCAACATCAATCGTGCGTACATCGCAATGGGCGCTGCCGGTTGGCACATTTGCCTCGATGTGCTGGATCACCTGCTTGGCGAAACACCAATTGGGCGCAGAGTCGGACCTGAGCTGATGCAGTTCGAAGGATGGCAACGACTGTTTGCCGAATATTCGAAAGAGTTTGGTGTTGAGCCGCCGAGTTGGAATGCGGGGGCGAAGTGAAAACGTGCGCTGAAATTTTTCACCCTGCAAAACACCGAGGCAATTGATGGCTGCTACAACCGATCACACAATTTCTGCTCCGCGCTGGATGCTCTGGACGGGAAGAATTCTTTCGTTCCTGGTGGTTGTTCAGCTCTTGAGCAGCGCCTGGTTCAGAGGCACCTCGCACGCAAACGCAGTGGCTGAAATAGTTGCGGGTTATGGTTTTCCGGAAGCGGCCATCACCTACATCATTATTGCGGAATGCACATTAGTCGCGCTGTACCTTGTGCCGCAGACCGCTGTTCTTGCCGCGATCATTTTAACGGGTTACCTCGGCGGTGCAGTGGCGGCCCATTTGCGGGTCGGTGACTCGGCGCGCTCGGCCATTCCGATGGTGGTGGGAATTTTCGCATGGGGCGGTCTGTATTTTCGCGACAGTCGCATTCGTCAACTCATACCGTTCCGTCGCTCGGCGTGAATGCGAAAACCAAAATTCGGCTGGCAGACACCGTGATAAAGTTGGCCACGGGCGACGGTCCATCAGCATCAGCACTCGTTTCGAACTCCCCCAAACTCAGCTGCGAGACACCATGAAAAAGTTGACCACAGGCGAAGGTAAGGCAGCGTCAGCACTCATTTCGAAAAGGATCGCGGATCTCGGCGACTGGCGCGGGGAAACGCTCAGCCGAATGCGCCAGTTGATCAAGGAGGCCGATCCTGATGTGGTCGAGGAATGGAAGTGGATGGGCACTCCTATTTGGGAACACGATGGCATCATCTGTACGGGCGAATCGTACAAGGATAAGGTGAAACTGACGTTCGCGAAGGGTGCGTCGCTGAAGGACCCCAAGAAGCTCTTCAATTCAAGTCTCGACGGAAACGTCCGGCGGGCTATCGACATTGGCGAAGGTGAAGAAGTGAGTGCGACCGCATTCAAGGCGCTTGTACGCGAGGCGGTTGCGCTCAACAATGCTGGTAAGAAGAAAAAACCGGCGAAGAAGGCCAAGGCATAGTCCTCGCTGCCGCAATTAGCCCCAGCCTGCCTCCACCCCCTATCGCATTGCCATTCTTGGCTTCCTATTTGTGTCGTCGTGGCAGAACACTGCGGTAGCCGCTCCTCACCCCCAGGAGGTTTGCATGAATTGGTATCTGGCAGTTCTGAAAAAGTATTTCGTTGTTGAAGGACGAGCACGGCGGAAAGAGTACTGGATGTTTTTCCTCGTCAATCTCGGGATCTCGTTTGTCATCGGGTTTGTTGCCGGCCTTATTGGCAACGGCGCTCCAATGTTGGCGAACTTGTACACCCTCGCTGTGTTGGTTCCGAGTATTACGGTAGGCATTCGTCGCATGCACGACACCGATCGTAGCGGCTGGTGGCTGCTGCTGCCGATTGTGAATCTGGTGTTCCTGTGTTTTGAGGGACAGTCGGGCCCGAACAGGTTTGGCGCCGACCCCAAAGGGCTGCCCGATCCGGTAAGCTGAATAACCGTGGATATGGCGCAGCGCGACAGTCGTTGATTTCGCGCTGCGCCACAATCCATCTGATTGATTGATGTTGCTTCAGAGTGACGTTTTGGTAACACATGGGAACCGCTGAAATTTCACCCGCCTCGATATTTCAGATTGTGCGAATTGTCGTTGAAGCGCTCGACTTGCACTTACTCCAAAGCTGATGTCAGCCACACTGCGCCCCGATTCAGACGCGTATTTCATGGGTATCGCAATGGCCGTGCGTTCCCGCGCGGACTGCCTCGGCAATCGCGTTGGCGCAATCATTGTTCGGGATCGTCGGATAGTGTCGACGGGATATAACGGCACTCCCGACAACATGACGAACTGCACCGAGGGTGGATGTCATCGTTGCGCAAATCGCGCCGACTATCCGTCGGGAACCGGTTACGATCTCTGCATTTGTGTACACGCCGAACAGAACGCGTTGCTCTCGGCCGCGCGTTTCGGCATTGCCGTTGAAGGTGGCACTGTGTACACAACCATGCGACCGTGTTTCGGATGCACGAAGGAATTGCTGCAGGCGAAAATCAGGGCGGTGTATTTCATCCACGATTGGTCGCATCCGGACCGGGCGAAACAGGCGCAGTATTTGTTGTTGCAATCGCGCTTTCCCGATGGTATTCGGCAGATGGTTATGGACGATCCCAACGCCGACTGGGCGGTCACGAATCGACGTACGCCGTCATCGCTACCGGTGGATGAAACCGGTCACGGACTGACGTGATTTAGCGCATATGCGAGGTGGCGCGGTGAACGCGCTCACAAAAGCGCGCTGTTCAGCTGGCGCAGGAATAATCAGAGCCTAACCGAGACATCAGTCAATCGATATGTTCGTCAGCGATCGGGCGATAAGTTAGCCTACGACGCCGGGGTCGAGCACTGTTCATGAATTCGAAATCACCAGGCACGCTCAAGAATGGCGATCACTGCGACGTGGTTGGCAATACACATGTCGGCACGTCAGGCATGGCGGGAGACTGAATACGAGCAAGACCGGACACGTCACGATCACTGTGGAGGAGGAGAATGGAGTGCGTTTCAAGACGGTCGCGAAAAACGTGGTTGCCCGTGCGAGGGGCACGGCATAGTCACGTGCGCTTTCCGCGCAGAAGCCTTTCTGCATTTTTCGTCTTCGTTTTCGCGCTGCCATTGATTGCGCAGACTTCCCGCGTGCGCGACGAACTTCGCACGGCGGCTATTGGATGTTGGGAGCTACGAGGTCTGACCGGTGAACGGGCCGAAGGCAGTTTGTATTGGGCGCCGTCGATCGCCCGTTTAACAGATCTCCGCCCCGCTTCTCCCTGGGCGACTTCATTCCCGCTGTATCGTGATGTTGTGCGTCTGGATTCCCTCGGACGCGACCTCGCGTTGCCCGACCCCCGAGGCAAACGTGGTTGGGCGGTGTGGGCCGCCGATACGTTCAGCGACAGTATTCGCATTGGTTTCAGCAGCGGATTTAGTGGCAGCTGGTTTGTGTTTTCGCTGCCCACCGGAAAAACGGCGGACACGCTACATGGGCGCGCATACGAACATTGGGATTACCAGCCCGAGACGCCGCGAGGTCGCGCGACGGCAATTGCGGTGCGATGCCCCTCCGGAAATTGAGTCAGGGCGAGAAGACATATGTGAACCGCATCAGTAAAACGACGACGGCGTCATTGCGGTCTGGTACTGGAATAATCACAAGTCGGAGAAAGAGTGGATTTTGATTTCCATCGACTTCGTTCGTGACACATAAACTTTTGAGAGGCGCGGGCGCTGTCATCGCGTTCATGCTGGGGGTCGGTGCAGCGCTTGTACTCGCGCGAATCCGAACGTCAGGAGTTGTTCATCTGACACTGGTGGGTAGCGCAATTGCTGTACTCGCGATTGCCGGCACTGCCCTGCTGCGAATAATTGCACGACCCGCCAACGTACCACCGGTGCCGTTTTCGGATGACGCGGTGGCGACGCTGGAACGCGCCGGACTTGCCGCACAAACACGCGGCAACAATTTGGTTACTCCTGAGCATATTCTGTTGGAGTTGCTGGAAAACACAGCGTCGGTTCGGGCGCTCCAGAGCCTCGGAATAGACGTCCAGCTCATTCGGCGCGAACTGCAGACGATGCTCCCGGTGAGCATTCCCAAACGCGAACAAGTCACGCCGATCTACACAGCTCACGCTAAAGTCGTACTCGAGCATGGAGTGCGCGAAGCCTTTGCCATGCGATGCACTGAGACCGAACCGTTGCACCTTCTGGCAGGCCTCATGCGCGGACGGAAAACACCTGCGTCTCGTGTTTTGATCCGGGCTGGCGTTACGCTTGAGGGCATTCGTGCTTCGCAAAAAATGTTCCCGCAAACGTAGCGGTTACCGCAGGCATTGGGACTCTTGCAGCTATCGGTGCTGTCGCAACCAACGGTGATATCGCAGGCGCCGGTGCTGTCGCAACCATCGGTGATAGCGCAGGCGCCGGTGCTGTCGCGAGCATCGGAGCTATTGCAGGCATAGGTGTTATCGCAGCCATCGGTGCTGTCGCAGGCGCCGGTGTTATCGCAGGCGGTGTCGTTGGCATGCCGTCAGCCAGCGGGTTCGCGCATGATCGAACACAGATGCGTACGATGTCGGATTCGCTGAACTGACGTTCATGTTGCGAGGTTAACTGGTCGACGCACAAGGATTGTGCAACTCGATCTCGGCTGTTGGCGTCGGCATGAGAGCGATATATTCGAAGTCCGCCGCGCCGCCAACACCACGCTCTTTGCCCGACTGATCGGAGTACGAACATGAAAATGCACGACATTCCCTTTGGCACAACCGATTGGGCGGCGCTCCCGGCCAGCGAACATCCCGGAGACGCGGGATTGGCATTCTGGCGTGTGCAGCAGTTTGGACAGATACGAGCGCGTCTGGTGGAATACACACCGGGATACTCCGCCAATCACTGGTGCCGGAAAGGGCACATTCTGTTTTGTGTGCGCGGCGAATTGCGAACTGAACTGGAGGATGGACGTGTTTTCCATCTGACGTCCGGAATGAGTTATCAAGTCGCGGATGAAGCAGAGGCGCATCGATCGTCGACGGACGGTGGTGCGACTCTGTTCATCGTTGACTGAGATGCGTTGCGCGGCTTGCGGCATTGAACGTGCTCTGTCCATCTGGCGTTTCGAAGACGGGCAGCACATTCTGTTAGTGGTACTGGCAATTTCCGATACCTGATGTCCGGCAAAACCTCCACCATGGCGCTCGCTGAGTGTGTGTTCGGCGCCGTGCATCCTCACCGACGAGCTCCGTACATGATACTTCCACTCACCGAAGACGGCGACGCCACCAGGGTGTACTATCGCATCGCTCTTCAGATTGTTACGACGATCGTTGTTGTCGGTGCATCACGCTGGTACAAGTATCGCGCCGGCCGACAAGGAAAAATTATCGGAAACCTGATTGTCATTGCCGCATGTACCGCATTGATGGTGGTCTACCTCGGCAGTTTTTCAGAGCTGACGTTTCCGCCGCCGAGTAATTGGGATTACGTGTGGCTGGTCCTCATTGTTGCATTCCCGGCAATTCTGATCACGTGGTCCGCATTCGAATTGAGGCGCATATTGCGCCAGGAGGGAGCTCGGCAATGAATACGCCACAACATGTCATTACTGAAAGCGCGGTCACTCCGCGTTCCCTGGCTGGCGTGCGCGCGCGCGTTCCAATGGGTCGTGTGCCGGAATTTATTCGTCCAAATCTGGATCAGGTGTATGCGGCCGCTAAGGCAGGTAAAGTTGCGGTGGATGGGCAGAATGTTTTTCTCTATCAACCGCGACCCGACGGTGCGCTCGATATTGCGTTTTGCGTGGGAACCGCGGAGCCATTCGACCAAGTCGGTAACGTTGAGTTCATGCAGACACCTGCAGGGATTGCAGCGACCACCACACACTGGGGTGACTACTCGGGGCTTCGCCAGGCACACGACACATTGCAGGCATGGTGCAGAACCCATAAACGCAAACAGGCCGGCCCATCGTGGGAAGTGTACGGGCATTGGAGCGAAAATCCCGCACAACTGCGCACCGATATCTTCTATTTGTTGGCGAGCAGCTGAAAAGCGAATCGCTATTTCGTTCCTGCGCCCATGAGTGCCGTGCGAAATGAAAACTTCGCGGGAATAGGCATCCTGGCCAAACCATCTTCGTCCAAACTCTACCTTTTCGCTGCATGGACGTAGGATCGCCCGAGCACCTCGAACGGTTGCGCGATAGGCCCGAAGTTAAAGCCGCGTTGTTGCGGTTGATTGCTGTGCCCGAATCCGCCGAAGTTCGTTTTGAACGGACGCCAAAGAATGTCGTGTATTGGCCACCCATCGAGTCGCTGTCCGAACGCATCCTCAGTTCCGGCTGCGTGACTGAAGTGCGCGAACCGATTGTGTTGTATGGTCGTCCGTGTGTAGTAGTTGCCACCGGACTCGCGGCGTCACCCAAAACCCCGTACGCCATCGCAGTTGTCTCGGCCGATGGCGCACCAGTTGAATCGCTCGTGAAAGTGCTGCAGGACGTTTGCCGAGATTATTGGTACGGCTCGTATTTTTTCAAGTAGCTCGAAACGCGGTACGACGCGCGACGTTCAGACTGACGCGTTACTGCGTTACTGCGCTACTGCGGTAGAGCGGTAGAGCGTCAGAGCGTCCGTGCCTCCGTGCCTCAGTGCCTCAGTGCGTTAGCGCGTATACAAAATAGTTGACCCACAATTTGTACGCTTCGTTCGCGGGTACCATGTTGTAACCCTCGTCCGAGAACTCGATGAACTCACCGATATCAGCGTAGTTGTCAATGACGGCCAACATGCGTTTGTTGGGATCGTTGTCTTCAAAAAACCCCAGGTACTCCGGTTGGTATCGTCCGGTTTTGCTGGGAATTTTGTTGAGATCGATATTGAAAAAGGTGTTGAAGATGCGGTGACTGTTACTCAGCTTGATCGGCACGGCGTTTGGAAACGCGCGGCGCCATTGGAACACGAGATTGCGATAGTCCGGATTTGGATCGCCTTCAATGTCATCGAAAATGATGAAGCCGCCCGATCCGATGTATTTCTGCAGTCCTTTTAATTCGTTGTCGGTCAAATTCCAGCCACCCGGCTCGGACAGGTAGGCCACCGGATAACGGAAAATTTCGGGCTGATCAAACCGCACCAGAATACTGCCCGTTACGTCTCCTTTCGAAACGAACGGGTGAATGGAACTCAGCTCCTGCATGATCTGCATGAAATGTGTTTCGGTGCGCGGATAATCATGCGCCCATCCCGGTCCTTCGCTACCACATTCGTAATCGCCCTGATACTTGATACGCGCAAACGTAATACGGCCGTCATACAACGGATTGCCCGCGAAAAATGGCGAAACGAAATAGTTCTCCCGATCCCAGTTGGTGGAGCAGGCCGCGTTGCGGAACCCACCACCACCACGTCGCTGAGCGGACGCGGTGACCGCGCTGACCATTGCGATTGCCAGCACCAACCAGGTTAGCACCGACCGCTTCGACATGCGGAACTCCAAATTGCGCGTTAGAATGACTGTGAGAAGAATGCTGCGGTCCAGTTCGACGGGCGTCAAGTCGCCTGCGTTAAGACTGACAAATCCAATTCACGTCCCCCGGGCACCGGCACGGCACAAACCGACAGCCTCGGGCAACTGGCGAAAGGCGCCGACGTTCTCGTGCACGAAGCGATGTTTCCGTCAGCCGTCGATCGGCGCATTGCGAACGTTCCGAATGCGCCCGATCTCAAACGCAGCATCCTCTCATACCATACCTCGGCCGAAGATGCGGGTCGCGTTGTCCAAACCCCGAGATCCAATCGTCATTCAACCCGCTTGGATTCCCACCGGAGCAAACACGCCCAGCGAGATCCAATCGTCATTCAACCCGCTTGTCGCAACGCCTCGGTCGGCTCGATGCAGACCGCGCGCCACACCGGCAACGCGCACGCAATGCCCGCAACGAAGATGACGAACGTGGCGATTGTCATTGATGTGGCGAGGCCACTTTGCAAACCCATCCCCACCGCAAGTTCGGGCGGCCCGATGATAACCAGCAACGCACCGGGAATGAGTCCAGCAAGAATGCCGGCCCCAACCTGCACAAACGCGCGCGAAAACGTATCGCGCACAATGGCATTCCGACTTGCCCCGAGCGCCGAGCGAATTCCGATTTCGCGTGTGCGCCTGGAAACCGTGAATGCCATGAGTGCATGAACACCGGCCGTCGACAGCATCAATGCGATCGCACCGATCACCGCGAACACACGCATCAACGACCAGAACACTAACCGCGCCGTGGCGCCGGTTTCTTCAAATGGAACTACGTCATACAGGCGAAGCGACGCGTCAACCATTGCCGCTACATTCCGCACGGCAGCCACGTACCGACGCGTGTCGCCCTGCACACGTGCAATCGTAAACGCCGGGTACGTGGCTTCAACCGATGCCGCTTGATAGACAACACCGTTTTCATGAGCCTCGTATCCGAGCGGGGCGAGTTCATTGACCACACCGATAATCTCGCGCCATTCGCCGTATTCTACTTTTTCGCGGCGGTCATCGACGTAACGCACTTCGCGAAAACGCACGCCCACCGGATTTCGGTCTCCCAATACTCGGTGTGCGAACCGCTGGTCGACAATTGCAGCGTTACGCCCCGCGACGGTATCGCCCGTAGTAAACGCGCGTCCGGCAATCACTGGCACCTTGAGTGTTTCGAAAAACGTGGTTCCCACTTTGGCCGATTGCACGCGAATGCGCGCACTATCACCGGTGGGAAACCGCGAAATCCCGTCTACCTCGATTGCGACGAACGCCTGGTCTTGACTGGGCAAAACGCTCGCGTACGTCACGGACACAATGCCCGGTTGCGACAACAAGCGTTCGTGCAACAGTGCTGAGGTCGCGTGATACTCTTCGAGGAAACGATGCCCGCCTTCGTTGGAACCACTACCGACCGGGGAAGCGCCGTCGAATGCGCCATCCATTTGCGCGCTGAATGTCAGCAGCTCAGTGGTGGCAAATGAGAACGTGCCACGCACGAATCGACCGCTTTGCATGCTGAAGCCAACTAAAGCCATCGCCATCAGAAACAGAACGGTCAACGTCACTTGCGAGACAATGACCCCCGTCCAGAGTTTGCCAAATCGCAGGCTTGAATTGCCCGATGCCGAGGCTTTGAGACGCGCACCGATGTGTTGTCCCGTGGCCTTGAGCGCCGGAATTACACCAATCACGATGGCCCCGAATAACGCGAGTGCAACAGCGTAGAGCAGGGTTCGTGACGAAAGATTGTCATTCCACCAGAACGGGACTTGCGCACCAACTGCATGCTCGAGCGCGATGCGAACGCGCTTGAGCAGCACGGCTGTTGCAACCAGGCCGATCACTGCACTTACCGAAGTCAGCGCAAGCGCTTCGCAGAACAGTTGCGCCACAATGCGACCTCGGCTCGCACCCAACGACATGCGCACCACCATTTCGGCATCGCGCGTAGCGGTTCGCGCGAACACCAGCGTTGCGACGTTCGCACCGCACACGCACAGGAACAAAATGAACACCAGGTTGCCGGCGTAATACACGTACGTTTCCGTCATATCGCTACCACTCGCCAATAGGTCCTCGAGAAATGGTGACACTCGTGGACGCACATTCGCGTTCGTGCGCGGGTACTCGCGCGCGGCACGCACGCCCATTGCCGTGAGTTCCGCTTGAACACGTTCTACGGTCGCACCAGGTGCGAGGCGGCCAAACACACCTATCATTGGGCCCTGCCCGCGCGCAACCTTCATCGCGTCAAGTTTGAGTGGGACCCACAACGCATAGTTCACAGGAAAACCAAACGACTCGGGCATGACGCCAACCACGGTGTGCGGCGTGTTGCCGAGCCTGATGATCGTGCCAACAACGTGTGCGTTGGCGCCGAGGCGCGAGCGCCAGATGCGTTCGCCGACAACGACCACTTCAGGTGCGGACAGCCGTTCGTCTTCGGCAGTCAGCGTGCGCCCCAGTAATGGACGAGTCGGCAGCAGGCGAAATGCAGTGGCGCTGACGGCAACGCCGCGCAGTGGTTCGGCCTGACCAACTCCGGTTACGAAATTGGGCTCAATATTCGTGAACGCGCCAAGATCTTCCACTGATTTGAGCTGCTCGCGCCACGTTTTGAAATCGCTGAGCGGGTGCGGATCCAGTTCGTGTTTCAACACGTCCCAACTGCGAATGCGCACAATGCGCTGATCAAAGTCCCCGGGCAGCGCGGGACTGATGGTGTCATTCATCACTTCGAGATACGCCGAGCTTGCAGCAATGGCCGTGGAGAGTGCGAGACAGCCAACGATCGTGAGTCCTGGATACTTGATCAGCATCCGGAAGCCGAGTTTGAGGTCGAGAGACAGCCCCGACATCCACGCGAGTCCGCGTTGGCCGCGCAACTCCTCCTTGTGTTTCTCGACCCCGCCAAACCCCACCAGCGCCTGGCGACGCGCCTCGCTCGGCGACAGCTGCTCGTCGCGGATAAGTCGATTCGTCTCCATCTCAATATGAAAATCGAACTCGCGCCTCATGCGTAACTCGGCATCATCCTTCTGCAGAATGAGGCGTGCTCTCGCGCGGAGAGCGTCAATCAGGCTCATGTTGCGCGCAATACCGCTTCAAGCCCGACCGAGAAGCGACGCCATTCGTCGACTTCCGACTTGAGCGTGCGTTTGCCCGAAGCCGTTATCTTGTAGTACCGCGCCTGCCGATTGTTTTCGCTGGTGCCCCAATCGGACGTGATCAATCCGTTTTTTTCGAGGCGCTGCAGCGCGGGATACAATGACCCCTGATTCACCTCCAGCACACCTTCAGAAATCTGCTGAACGCGCTGTGAGATGCCCCACCCGTGCATGGCTTCGAGCGACAGCGTTTTGAGGACCAGCAGATCGAGCGATCCGCGAAGCGCGTCGGTTGTGGAGCGAGGAGACACGTGAATAGCGGTGAGAGGAGGTTCTTGTAGTTGGCTACAGGAACCTGCCCCCCTTTCTTGTAGCTGTCAAGAGGAGAGCGGGGTCAATTGGGAGCTCCTTCGCTCGGCCGCACAGCAGCGATCGCACGGGCACTACCGCACCGGCACTATCGCACCGGCACTGTCGCACTGGCACTACCGCACCGGCACCACCACACTGGCACTATCGCACTATTTCGGCCGTGGTGCTCACCTTGTCTTCCGCCCCACCGCCAAACACCAGAATGCGTCCGGCGCTCGGACCGTTCAGAATTGCGCTCGCTGTTGGCCGGCGGCGTGCGGCCGTCATGTGACCGAGTGAAGAGAATGTGCGCGCCGCCGGATCGTACACCTCCACCGACCCGCGCACGAAGTTGTCACCACTTTCACCGCCAATAATCGCAACGCGTCCATCGCCCAGCAGCGCCGCCGCGTGATTTGAGCGCGATACCGTCAGGCTGCCGTTCACGCTTTCAAACAACCCCGTGGCTGGATTGTACAACTCCGCCGTTGTGCCATCCGCGCCATTGTTGCTGCCGCCAACAACGAGCACCATACCATTCGCGAGTCGCGTGGCGGTATGTCCTGAACGCGCTTTCGACATGTTACCGGTGAACGTGAACGTGCCGGCTACCGGATCAAAAATTTCAACGGATGCGAGCGCGGTGAACGAACCCGCCTCATACCCACCCACAATGAGCACGCGACCGTCAAGCAATGGCGTGGCCGTAAAGAGTCCACGCGCAGTTTTCATTGAGGCCGAGTACGTTGTAAACCGGTTTGTCGCGGGGTCGAACAATTCAACAACGGCGGTGGATTGCCAGGTTGGAACACCGTACGGAATTGGTCCGTTGAAACCACCAAGTATTGCAATTTTTCCTGCGTTTGCGCCGGTTGTGATCGGCACCATTTGATGAAACAGGCGGCGAACGCTCATGGTGTTGAGCGCGGGTGCTGACGTGCCGCTGGCCAGATCGACGATCTCACCAGTGTTATACGCGAGGTTGTAATCTTCAGTACCGCCCGTGACCAACACGCGATTCGCATCAAGCGCGATCGCCTCCGACTTGATGCGCGTGGAATTCAACGTAGGTCCGTTCGTAAACGCACCGCTGCTGGGCGTAAATATTTCGGTGGTGTTGAGTGCCACATACGCGCCGCGCGAGCGCTGCCCACCAATGAGCACAATGCGTCCGTCGGCCAGTGTGGCCGCTGCATGTTCGTAACGCGAACTCTGTGGCAATCCGGCGGTGGCAACAAACGTTGCGCCGGGAGCAGCCGTGACGTTGGCGACGAAACTTGCTTTAACCGTGGGGTCCGCGACTGTGGTTCCGGTGAGCGTGACGGCGCCTGCTGTTGTCGTTGGAATGAAGCCGCGGAAATAGTCCACGGGCACAGTGGTTCCACCACTCGCGCCACTCACGCTCCAATTCACGTCCGAACTCACACCCGTTGGCGATACTGACCAATAAAATGTGAGCATGTCCGCCGTTGTGAGCGTGGGGTTTGCCGGTACTTGAATGTCGAGGGTAACCTGCGTGGCAATACTGATTGCCGCCGTGGCTGTGCGGCCGAGTGCGTCGGTTCCGCGCAGCGTTACGTTGGATGCCGTTGGTCCCGCGGTGAAAACGCCGGTCGACGAAACGGTGCTACCATTCGCCGCACCATCAAACGTCCAGGTTGCAGTCGTCGCAACGTCATTGAATGAGGCGGTGAACGGCGTGCTCGCGCCGGGCGCGACTCGCGTGGGGCCGGTCACCCGGAATCCGCTTCCCGTGCCTACGTTGATTGTTGCGACGGCAACTTGTGTGGGGTCCTGAACACTCTTCGCGCGCACCTGAAACGCTCCACCGCTATTCGGCGCCGTGTATGTCGCGTTCGCTGGACCCGTGCCAATCACTGTGCCGGTGGTGGGTCCGCCTGGCAGATCCCACGTCACTCCGGTATTGGCGGCCCCAAGCACGACGGCGGTCAGCTGCACACTTCCTCCGGCGCCAAGCGTCACGCCGTCCTGCGCGATGCTGACGGAAATAGCCCGCACGATGACCGCGACGACAGCCGTGCCACTTTTTGAATCGTCGGCAACGGACGTTGCTCGCACGGTGAAGGCGCCGGTTGCCGATGGCGCGGTGTAGAGACCCGCACCGGTTATCGTGCCGGTGTTCGTGTTTCCGATGTGATCAATACTCCACGTGACCGCCGTGTTGGTGCTGCCCGTCACTGAAGCGCTGAATTGGAATGTCGATCCTGCTGTGATTGTGGTGGAGGGTCCCGAAACCGTGACCGCGATGCCTGATGCCGGCGTGACAGGGTCTTTCGATTCGCCACCGCAGCTGGCCAGCAACACGAGGGCAATAAACGCAATTGGACGCATCGGGGAGGCCCATGATGGAGGGAGGAACTAGCGAATGTAGCTGACAACGCGATTTTCGGGGCAAATGCCGGACATTGTCGAATAGAGCTGCGGATGTCGCCAAGCGGAGGGGGCGTTTCGGCAGCGGTGGTGTCGCCACTTGCGTATGCAATTGAGGGCTCGGTGTTCCCGCGCTGGCCTTCAGTCATGTTGAGCGGTATCCTACACGACTTCCCGCAATTTAGAGTCCCGCAAGGAAAGACCCGAGCTTGAATCGACCCACGATGCTCAGAAAATCAGTGCTCCTCCTGCTGTTGCCGCTGGTGTCTGCCTGCAAAGACAAAGCGGCGCCTGCGACGGATCATTCGGCGATGGCCGGGATGGCCGGAATGGAAGCTCCGGTCACGATACCCAAAGGTGCCGGATACACGGTTGGTGACGTGCATTTCATGCAAGGCATGATCGCGCATCACGCACAGGCCATTTACATGTCGAAGCTGGCGTACAAGGCCGGCGCGAATTCGAGGGTGATGTTCCTGTCAAAGAAAATCGAACAGGCACAGCGCGCGGAAATTACGCTGATGCAAGGGTGGTTGTGGGACAACGGTCAGACGGCGCCCGACACCTTGTCGTACAAAACGATGATGATGGTCGGCATGTTAACCCCGGCCGAACTCCAGGAATTGGAAGCTGCCAAGGGCCCCGAGTTCGACAAGAAGTATCTCACGTACATGATCAAGCACCACGAAGGTGCGCTGCAAATGGTGAAAGACTTGTTTGGGTCACCGCCGTCGGGACGTGATGTAAACATCAGCGTCTTTGCGAACGATGTGGATGTTGTGCAGACAGCAGAAATCGCGCAGATGCATGTAATGCTGGCCGACCTTTGAGGAGGGAGTACCGTCTGATGGGAACTACTCGTGTTTTTGGTGCAATCGCATTTGTCGGTGCACTCGTTTTGTCATCAACCCTGCATGCGCAGACGTATCCAACGGGAACCGATCCCCGAAACGGATTGAAGCCAGGCAAAGGCGGCGCTGCTGGGGAAGTTGCAGAAGGGCTCAAACTGCTGTCGCTCACACCGAAAACCGCTGAATTTGATTCCGCGCAGGGACTCAAATTTGCGAACTCTGATATGGCGTTCAAAGGCCACTATCTCTATCAGGGAAATTTTTCCGGCTTTACTATTTGGGACGTCACTGATCCCGCCCATCCGGTGCATCAGGCGACGATGAAGTGCGCAACGAGCCAGGGTGATCCATCCATCTACGGAAACTTGTTGTTCATTTCCGCAGAAGGCGGAGGAAACCGGAACGATTGTACGACGGATTCCATTGCGAATCCGAAAGATCACATGGCTGGCGTTCGCATTTTCGATGTGTCAAATCCGAAAGCGCCGAAGCTGATCAAGAACGTGCAGACGTGCAAAGGATCGCACACACACACGCTGCTCCCAAGCAAGAAAGACAAGAACATCCTCTACATCTATGTCTCGGGGAGCGGCGGTGTTCGTCCGGAAACGGAAGTTCCTGGTTGCAGAACCGGTAACCCGAAGGATACGACGGACCGTTACGGAGATCCGGCAGATACTACGAACGCGATGTATCGCCTTGACGTCATCAAGGTGCCGCTCAACAAGCCCGAAGATTCATACGTCGTAACCGGCGCACGCATCTTTACGGGGCTGACTCCAAACGGAGGCCTCGCCGCATCACGTCGCGGTAACAACGGCGGTGGGCGCGGTGGGCGCGGCGGTGCGGCGACGGCTCCGGTTGGACCGCCGCCACCGAGCACGCGCAATTGCCACGACGTTACGATCTATCCGGCGCTCGATCTGCTGGCCGGTGCGTGTTCTTCCTACGGCATTCTCGTGGACGTCAAAAATCCGGAAAAGCCGGTGCGTCTCGATGCGATTTCGGACACGCTGTTCTCGCTGTGGCACACGGCCGTCTTCAGCAACGACGGCAAGAAAGTTGTGTTCACCGACGAATTTGGCGGTGGTACGCAGCCCATGTGTCAGGCAACCAGCATGATGGATCAGGGCGGTAACACGACGCTCGAAATTGTCCTGGGCGTAGACAAGAACGGCGCGCGCACCGGCAAGTTCAAACAGGCCGGGTATTTCAAGCCGAACTTCCAGCAGACTGCGCAGGAAAACTGCGTTTCGCACAACGGCGGTTTGATTCCAGTGCCGGGACGCGACATCATGGCGCAGGGCTGGTATCAGGGCGGCATCGATGTGATCGACTTTACCGACGCGAAGAAGCCGGTCGAAATCGCCTTCTTCGATCGTGGCCCAATCGACAATCCGCCACCGCCCGCACCGGTCGATGTGCCGTCAGCGGCGAATAAAGGCGCGGACGGAGCTGCCGCCGCACCTGGTGGACGCGGCGGACGTGGTCCTGGCAGCACGACGGGCGGTTCATGGGGCGCGTATTACTTCAACGGCCGCATCTACTCGTCAGAAATTTCGCGTGGCCTGGACATCATGGAACTCACGCCCAGCGCCAACCTCTCGGCCAATGAAATCGCGGCCGCCAAACTGGTGCAGTTCGACCAGTACAACCCGCAGAGCCAGCCGAAAATTGTCTGGCCGGCGGCGTTCCCGGTTGTGCGTTCATACGTCGATCAGCTCGAGCGCAACAACGGTCTCGCTGCAGCGCGCGTGACGGCAATCAACGCCTCGTTGAATGCGGCTGAGAAGTTGACGGGCGCGGCTCGTGGTGCGGCGCTTACGAAGCTTGGCACCGAAGTGGACAAGGATGCTTCCGGCGCGAAGGACAGCGCGAAAGTGAAAACGTTGTCGAGCGAGATCAAGCGTCTCGCGGCAGTGTCGAAGTAAGCGAATATCGCGGACAGATTCGCGGAGTGATTCAAGAAATCGGATGCATGCGAAAGCGTGCATCCGGTTTTGATTTGTGCCCGTAGCTAACCGGTTAGCAATTCGTTCGCAATCGACGACGACGCGGGACCGCCACCACCACGAGTCCACCAAGCGCCATCAACGCACAATCTCAGGAGGGTGCGCAAAGGATGGGACTGTTCCCGTGTCACAACTGGGAACGCATTCTGTATTAAACTTGAATAATGTCCTTCATTCAAATCATCCCGTTTCGCGCTGACCTCGCGCCCGCATTTGCAACGCTCAACCGCCGTTGGATCGAAGCGTTTTTCGAAATGGAGACGTCCGATGCGAAAATCCTGAACGACCCGGAGACCGTAATCATCACGAGCGGAGGAACCGTTTTCTTCGCAATGGACGGGGACGTGCCTATCGGTACCGTGGCAGTCCTGCGCATGGATGCTGATACGTTCGAGCTTGCAAAGATGACCGTGACTCCAACACACCAGGGGCGCGGCATTGGTGAACAACTTGGCCATGCTGCCATCGATTGGGCGCGCGAGCACAAAGTGCGAATGCTGGTGCTCGAAACGAATCGCAAACTGGCCGGCGCCATTCGGTTGTACGAACGCCTCGGGTTCGTCCACGCAACGCGGCCCACGCCATCTGAATTTGCGCGGGCCGATGTCTACATGCAGCTTGACCTGTCTCACCGCCGAATTGAATGAGCTGCCCGGACTGAGTAAGCCGCCATTACGTCGCAGGTAATTGATTTCCAACCTATGGATATCTGATCATTTGTACATGGCACATCCATCAACTTATTCAGCGCCCACGGCCACACCGCCACTTGGCCAACTCCTTCAGTACTGGCGCAAGGCACGCAACTTCAGCCAGCTCGCATTGGCGGTTGAAGCAAATGTCTCGTCGCGTCACGTGAGTTTCATGGAGACCGGCCGGACCAAACCAAGCCGGGATATGGTGCTGCACATTGCCGAGACGTTGTCGGTTCCGTTGCGGGAGCGGAATGCACTCTTGCTGGCGGCGGGATTCGCGCCGGTGTTTCGCGAGTCCAGTCTTGATGATCCGCAACTCCTTCCAATACGTACGGCACTGCAGGCAATTCTGAATCAACAGGAACCGTTCCCGGCGGTCGCAATGAATCGCCGCTGGGATATCATCAACGGCAACACCGCTGCACAAAAGTTTTTCGCGAAGCTTCTTGACGGGCGTACGCTGGACAATCGCGAAGTACCGCCCAACGTGCTGCGTTTGATGTTTCATCCGCGCGGACTTCGGCCTGCTGTCATCAACTGGCCAGACGTCGCGCAGGGATTGCTGCAGCGACTGCACCGCGAAGCGGTTGGCGGCGTGCTTGATGCATCAACGCAAGCGTTGTTGTCAGAGATACCCGGGAGTTCCCGCTACGTGGCGTGCGCCCGACCTCAGTCGTCCGTTGCTGCCCGTTCTTCCGGTGTGTTTTCAGCTCGGCAATACCGTGTTCAACTACTTCTCCGCCGTCACCGTGCTGGGCACGCCGCAGGACGTCACCGTTCAGGAATTGCGCATCGAATCGTTCTTTCCCAGTGATGACGCCACCGCGGCGGCCGCACGTGCGTTCCGTGACGATTAATTGGATTTCCACTCTTGCGCCTTGAACGGCGCTTCGAGGGGTGGATGCGTAATGTTGCCAGCGTAGTTGGCCATGGTAGACAATGCGTTGCCGGCCATCACTTCGAGAATTTGGGCGTGTGTGAAGCCGGCATTCGTGAATGCTGCGATGTCGTTGTCCGCAAGTTTGCCGCGTAATTCAATACAACGACGACTCAACGTCGACAGCGCGTTTAACCTGGGAGTGCTGACCGTACGCCCGTCGCGAATTGCCAAGACATCGGCGGCATCAACGCCCTCCTTGAGTGCGGCAGTAGAATGAAACGCAACGGCCCACTCACTGCGGTTGGTTACCGCGTTGGTTAGTAGCAGCACCTGACGCTCGGCCGCACTGAACGTGCCGCCAGAAAAGTTCACGAACGCTCCAACGAAACCGTTCACGAGCGTCGGCGATTCGGCCATCGTTGCGGCGAGATTCGGAATCAGTCCAAAATTCTTCTGCAGCGTTTCGAGTGATTGTCGCGAAGCGGCGGGTGCTGATTCAACAGTGTGAATACGAAATGCGGACATCGTGTATCTCCTGGTGTGTGCCGTGGTCGTGATGACCAGACGCCGGATGAATACGATGTCCGCGTAACGCGCTCAATTCTCCCGGAGGTAAGCGCGAAAGGTGCGCCCTTATTTCACTCGTCGTCGCTGCACACAATCTCGCCGGGGGGAACAGCGGTTTTCGGAAAACCCTGTACGGCACCAGTCTTGAAATCGCCGTCCCACACGTGGCATTGCATCGTGAACACTCGGTCAATCAAAATTGATGCATGCCAGCCGGTTCCCGTCGCCTCGAACGCAAGCTTCATGTCCGAGGGCAACTTGGGTTTTTTTATGTCCCGCATGTACACGCCTGTCTTCGCGAAAGCGGCATTTTGTGCATTGCGAATGACTGCGAGTGCATCCTTGGCCTGCAACATT
Source organism: Gemmatimonas sp. (assembly GCA_040004335.1). Lineage (GTDB taxonomy): Bacteria > Gemmatimonadota > Gemmatimonadetes > Gemmatimonadales > Gemmatimonadaceae > Gemmatimonas. The sequence continues at coordinate 3,073 of JBDUBA010000206.1, read as the reverse complement.
GGTCCATTCTCGGTCCACACTGATACGACAGGAATTCCCGGCAACACGCTTGTCGTTGGGAGTCGCGTGGAATCTGCCGAATTCATGCAGAGGACCGACACCCGCGAGATTGCTTTGTCTGCTCCAACGATGGCCTTCATGGAGTCTGCCGTCACAAGTTTTCCGTCGACAAAATTCAACGGCGTCTTGATGCTGGTGTTCCGGCACTTGAGGGGCGCGACTTCTGCGCTGCGTGATTTCATCAACGCACTCGGCAGCAATGACGGGCGGCTGCCGAAGGACAGCAGCAGCGGGGCAACAAGAACAAGACCGATGTGGGCGTTGACCATGGCGGCGCTCCTGAGTCAGCGGGAATGAAGGTGCCAAAGCATAGGGCCATCGCGCTGCCGCGGCAAGAGCTGGGTTGAATCACCCATTCGCGCAGGGAGGCGTTTGTGCACTTTGACGGCGTTCCAACAGTCACTCCACCGCCTCCAAGCGCACTCTCCGAGAATCGAAATGTCCTCCCTGAATCTTTCACAAAACGCACGTCGCGGAATCGCCGCGGCGCTGTTGACCGCCGCTGCCCTCGTGGCGGTTGCGTGTACTGACGATGCCACTCAACCAAATCTCGCTGGAACCAGATATGGCGTCAGCCAGGCGTTGGGCGCCGGCACTGCCCGCACGTACGTCACGCTCGACGCCGCGGGCAACCCTACCTCAGTTGGCGTCGCACTTTCCGAAGCCGCGTTGACGAACCTGCCGATGACGCTGCCGCACTTTGATTTTCATTTTTACAATGTCAGTGCTGCGTAGGTGATGGCGGCCGGCAAGACATTCACCGAGACGTTCATTTACGCTTCGTGGAACGGCAAATTCATTTTTCTTGGAGCGATGATCACGAAGGCGGATCTGGAATCGCTCAGGAGCACAGCGGGAATGACGCCTACTATCGGAGTGCCAGCGCAGGTTGCGACGGCCGGTTACTACCCGTCAAGATATTCGATTCACGACGATACGGCGACCAAGGAGTACCACATTGCGATGGACGTCTGACGTATCGTCAATAAGAACGTGCAGGGCAGGTGACACAAATAAAAACGCGCTCCCGCGTGAGGAGCGCGTTTTCTTATTCGTGCGAAACGCGGATCAGAAGACGATGATGGTGGCGAGCGAGAACGTGCGGACCAGCGGATACAGAATGTTGTCTTCGCGCGAAGCTGCGGAGGAGCCCATCGGATTGAGTCCCGAGTAGCCGGTGATGGTAAACAGATTTCGGCCAACGAGATCGACCTGCACGCGACTGGCGCCGATCCGCTTCAACAATCCCGAAGTACCTGCTTTGAATTCGTAGCCAACACTGGCTTCGGCCAAACGCGCATGCGTTGCCGATTCAACAAAGTTCGAGAGATAGTCGGCGTTTCCGTTAGCAAGTGCCCTGTAATACGAGCGCGACTTACGTAGTTCGTCGGGTTTGCTTGACTGATCGAGATCAACATGATCTCCCGACGCGTAGAGCGCCTGCTTGCGGTTGTTGTACACATCACCGCCAAATTGTCCCGCAATTTGCGCGTACAACCGAAGGCTACGGTACTGAATGTTGTTCTGAAAACCAAACTGCAAATCGGGGTTTCCATCGCCAATTTGTGATTCAACCTGAAGGCCGTTCTCGTCATACGCCGTCATTGGCAATCCCCAGCCAAACGTACGTCCGTCTACCGTCACGTTTGTCCCCCACAGATTCTTCGATTTGCCGTCACGAAATGAATTTCCGGAGCCGACCGGAACGACATATCCTTCATCGTTGATGTCAAAGGCTCCAAGTGAGCTCGCTTGCACGCCAACGAGTTCGCGCTTGTCGCGAGCCAGGTGGTGGCCCTGCATTGTTCCGATGTCGATGTTGTTGCAAACTCGTTGCAGGAAATCGGTGTAACACGTGCGAAGTGACTCTTCGATCGTGCTACGGCGCCGGTCACCGACCAGTGCAATGTCCCAGGTGAATTTTGTGCGTTGGAGAATACGTGCTTGCACGGTGGCTTCGGCGGTATGGCCCGCAAGGTTCGCGACAGGGTTGGAAGCGCTACAGACAATACATGGACTGGTCGATGCGGCAAGCGATGCGCCTTTCGTATTCGATGTGGCATACACAAGCGAGACTTGCCATCGGTTTCGCGGCGCGATAGCGATTCCGAATTCATGTTCTGTTGTTTTTCCGGGGTCCTGCAGCGCCAACGAGTACGGATTGCCAATTGGAGGCGAAGGGTCGAGCTGAGCGTATTGCTGCGAATTCTGGTGAAATGTCGAGGCACCTGCCGCCGCGTGTAACTTGACGAGACTCAGATCCGAAAACGGAAACCAGTGCTCCTCATTCAAAAGCCACGCAACCGAGACACGAGAGAAACTTTCATGCGAAAAGTTGCCGCCAGGTTTCTCACGACGAAGCAACGCTTCTACCACATATTTCCCGGAATAGTCCAACATCGGTTTTGCAATGAGGGCGCTGGTTTCGACCTTGTTATTGGAGTAAGTCTCGGAGTTCACCTGCGGAACGCCCTGGTCATTAAATGACGTGCCTACCCGCTGGAAGGAGGAGTAAGTTTGCTGTTGTTTTTCTGCGCGGAGTGCGAGTCGACTTTGCAACGCACCAAACGTTTTCTGCACCGTGGCCCCCGCTTGCAGCAACGATCCGTTGCTGGTATCGCGCGCCGTTTGCTGACTTCCGCTGCTCGATCCCTGCCCGCTCAGGGTTGGCGTGCCTTTCGGGATCGTCGCGAACTGGTGCCAATTGCCGCGGTCATAGCTCCCCGAACCACCAACGGAAAGAAACGGGAAGAGTTTGAATTCTACCGTCGCGTTGAGCAGTGTCCGATCGCGTTTGATTTGACTGTGCGGATACCGCTGTTGATTGAGTGGATTGGCAAAGGGATCCGTCGGATCGGGAATTGGGATGTATTTGAACACACCCGAGGGGTCGGGCAAAAGAAGATCCACGTCGGCGTCGATGGTTGCCAGGCCGGTGAACGATACCTGTGACGGATCGTCCGATGATTGCGCGTGCGACGCACTGATACTGGCGCGCATCCAATCGCTGCGC
>JBDUBA010000075.1:0-6701 GCA_040004335.1 Gemmatimonas sp. | reverse complement strand
CGCTGCATCATGTGTTCGCGCTGCGTGCGCTTCACCGACGAAGTGTCGAAATCGCACGCGCTGGGTGTCATCAATCGCGGCGATCATGCACTCATTCGCCCAAATACAGAAGTCGATTTCAACTACGATCCGTATTCGGATAACGTCATCGACATCTGTCCGGTTGGTGCGCTGCTCTCCACCGAACTGCTCGATCACGCGCGCGTGTGGTATCTCAAGAACACGCCATCGGTGTGTCCGGGATGCGAACGCGGTTGCACGATCAACGTGTGGCATCGAAAGCCGGAGTGGAAACTCAACGCGCTCAGCCCGCGCCTCAACACGTCAATCGATCGCGTAACGCCGCTCGAGAATCCCGCAGTCAACGGGCCGTGGATCTGCAACAAGGCGCGCGATCTTTCTAAGTTGCTGGAGCGCCCCCGCGCCGAGCAAGCGATGGTGAAGGGTGCGCCAGTGAGCCTTGAGGATGCGGTGCGCGCAGCCGGTGCAATGATCGCTGCGACGAAGAAAGGTGTGGCGCTGGTATCAAGCTGGGGTTCGAACGAAGAACTGGCTGCGTATCACTCAACACTTGCGCCATCGTTCGCGAACTATGTGAAGGCCGATCACGTGCCAGTGCCCGGCGAACGCATTGAAGACGATGTGCTCATCAAGGCCGACAAGAATCCCAATCGGTTCGCTGCGCGCGCCATGTTTGATGCATTGCCTGGCAACCCCGCCGATGCGATGCCAGCTGGCACCGACTTGGTGTTCATCTGGGGCGAAGGTGGTTCGCTGGCGTCTGTACCATCAACCGCACGCGTGATTCTGCTGTCGTCGTTCGCGCACGATGACAACGCACGCGCCGATGTGTTCATTCCCATCAGCGTGCAAACGGAACGCAACGGACACTACACCAACTTTCAAGGCGTCGTGTCCGAGTTTCAGCAGTGCTTCCAGAAGGCGTCGGGCGTTGTCAATGCCGAGGCACTGTTCGAAGCGTTGTTCTCCTCGATGTCTGGCGGTCCCGCAACACTCGCTTCGCCGCTGCCCGGCAATCAGCGGATGGTACTCGCCGGATCGATGCCAACAACGCCACCGGCAGGCGGGGAGTAATGTTGCCTGATCTCAGCATCACGCTGGTGTTTATCGCCGCATCCATCGGAGTGTTGATGGGTTTTGGCGGTTTGCTCACGTGGGTTGAGCGTAAGCAGGCGGCCGTGATGTCCGATCGCATTGGTGCCAACCGCGCGTACATCAAGATTCCGTTCACGAACATCAAACTGGTTTGGCTTGGCCTGTTTCACGGAATGGCCGATGGTTTGAAAATGTTGCTCAAGGAAGACTTCAAACCGCGCACCTACGATTCGCTCGGCTATGCGCTTGCGCCGTACGTCGTTTTCGCGCCGGTGCTGCTGGTGTTCGCCGTGATTCCGTTTGGCGGCATGATTGATCCCGGCAAACTGATTCCGCCGCTTGTCGGATTCTTTGGCGGCCGCACGTACCCAATGCAGGTTGCAAACCTGAATGCGGGTTTGCTCATTGTATTCGCGTTCAGCGGTCTGACAATTCTTGGCACGATGCTGGCCGGATGGAGCTCCGACAACAAGTTCTCATTGCTGGGTGGTTTGCGCGCCGGTTCACAGATGATCTCGTACGAACTGGTGATGGGCCTGACGGTCATGGGACTCATCCTGGTGTTCGGCACGGTCGATTTGCGCGACATGGTCAATCAGCAGTCGCGAATGATTGGCGGTGTGCTGCCGGCGTGGGGTGTTTTCTACCAACCGGTGGCCGCCGTGCTGTTTCTCACGGCCGCCATCGCCGAAAACAAACGCATTCCGTTTGACTTGCCCGAAGCGGAGTCGGAACTTGTGGCCGGTTATTACACGGAATACAGCGCCATGAAAATGGGGCTGTTCATGTTCGCGGAGTTCATCGAAATCGCAATTGTGGCGGCGTTGTTTACGACGTTGTTTCTGGGCGGCTACAATCTGCCCTTCATGAACGATGCTGGTTTCACGCTGCCCGGTGAAAACACGATTGCCATCAGTCACGGCTTCGTCGTACTGCTGCAGCTCATCACCTTCCTTGCCAAAATCTTCGCGCTTTGTGTGTTTCAGATTCAGATTCGCTGGTCACTGCCCCGCTTTCGGTATGACCAGATGCTGACCTTTGCGTGGAAGTTGTTGCTGCCGGTAACGCTGGCGAATCTCGCCATTACAGCCGTGGTAGTCTGGATCAAGGACGGTGCACGGTGAGTACCGATTTGCGAACCTCTGTCACGCCAATACATACCGCGCCCGGAACAGCAACCATCGCGCACGTAACGCCAACGGTTCCTTCGCCAACGGACGCACCACCGCCCGCGCCGCGTCAGGAACTGCACCAGTTGCGGTACAACGCCACAGCGCACGTACGCAAGGAGTACTGGAACGAACCCACGATGACCTTGTGGGAACGTTCGTATCTCCCGGAAATTCTGCGTGGACTCACGATTACCACGGGCATCTTCCTGCGGAACATGTTCAAGTGGGTAACCGGCCGGAAAGGTGCGCTCACTTCATACTATCCCGAAGAAAAACGTTTCGATTACGCGCCACGCAATCGCGGAAAACACATCCTCACGCAACGCCCCGACGGCAGCCCGCAGTGTATTGCGTGCAACATGTGCGCTACGGTGTGCCCGGCCAAAGTGATCGAAATCGAAGTCGGCTTTGACGTCAACGATCCCGCGCATCCGAAATCACCGGTGCGATTCGAGATCGACTACTCGCGTTGCGTATTCTGCGGCCTCTGTATCGAAGCCTGCCCGGAAGACGCCATTCGCATGGTGCAGGACGTGCCCGACCTGGTATCGAACGACCGCTTCAATATGTGGCTCACGATGGACGAGATGCTCACCTGGAATCCGCAGTCCGATGTGGCCAAGCCGTATCCACCGAAGGGCGGCGCCCCAATCAAACGTGATGAAAGCCGAGGCGGCGTATCCTCGACACATTAGTCGTCGGGCTGTTTGGTGGCATCGCGTTGATCGCAGCGGCACTGATGTTGGTGCTGCGCGAACCCATGCGCGTCGCCCTCGCCCTCATTACTACCATGATGTCGCTTGGCGCCATTTATGGTTTCATGGGTGTGCACTTCATTGCCGCGTTTCAGGTGCTGATTTATGTCGGCGCGGTGATGGTGTTCATGGTGTTCGTCATCATGCTGCTGGAGGTGCGTGAGGCACCGGGTAACAAACGGTATTCGAATTTGTTGGTGCCGGGAGGCGTCATTTTCGCGATGATGCTGGGCGTGTTCGGGATCAGCGTGTGGCGCGCGATGGGACACACTTCCAGCGGTGCGCCCGTCACGAACGATGCATTCGGACTGACTGAGTTCTCAACGCTATTCCTTCGTGATTACTGGCTGCAGTTTGAACTCACGACCGTGTTGCTGATTGCGGCCATTGTTGCGGCACTCGCCGTGATCAAGGTGCATCAGCGCGTTGCGAATGAAGCGGTGCGTTCAAACAGGAGCACCAATGGATAAACAGCACCAGCTCCTGCTCTGGTTATCCATTGCCCTGTTCTCGCTCGGACTTCTGGGAGTTGTGATTCGCCGCAATGCGCTCGTGATGCTCATGTGCATGGAACTCATGCTGAACGGCGTCAACCTGAGCCTCGTGACGTTCATGAATCAGAACGGGCAGGCGGCGGGTGGTGTGTTGGTGTTTCTGGTGTTTGTAGTCGCGACCGCAGAAATTGCGATTGCCATTCCAATCGTTCTGCTGCTCGTCAAGCAGAAACGCAGTCTGGATGTCGACGCCTACTCCGATCTCAAAGGATAGGCGCGCATGGGATTCCTGGGCCAACACGGCCTGCTGATGATTGCGTTGCTCCCGTTGATCGGATTTCTGATCAACGGCACGCTTTCAACAGCATTTGGCGGAAATCGATCGAGCAAGTCGATGGTCACGGCCGTTGCCTGTGCCTTTCCGCTACTCGCGTTCCTGCTGACCGTTCGAATCTTCTTTTCACTACAGGCACAGAACTACGACGCAATTGTCGAACATGCGTATCAATGGGCGCAGATCGACACCAGCTCGTTCAATATCGATTTCTATTTCGATCGACTCACCGCGATCATGACGCTCATTGTGACGGGCGTGGGTTCTGCCATTCACATCTACAGCACCGGGTACATGAAGGACGACAAGAGTTACGGCCGGTTCATGGCGTATCTCAATCTGTTTCTGTTTTTCATGCTGCTGCTGGTCCTTGGTCGTTCCATGCTGGTGTTGTTTGTCGGGTGGGAAGGCGTGGGACTGGCCTCGTATCTGTTGATTGGTTTCTGGTTTGAAGATCGTGCGAACGCCGCCGCCGGCAAGAAGGCGTTCGTTACGAATCGCATTGGCGACGCCGGGTTTCTGCTGGGCATGTTCCTGCTGCACAAAACGCTGGGTACGTTGGACATGGATGTCATCAACGCGGCGTTCAACAGCGCAACGTTGCCAGCGGTTTCGGCGAGTCTTGTTGGCATCCTGCTTTTCATTGGCGCGACTGGAAAGTCCGCGCAAATTCCGCTGTACGTGTGGCTGCCCGATGCAATGGCCGGCCCGACTCCGGTCTCTGCGCTGATTCACGCTGCCACAATGGTGACCGCGGGCGTGTACCTCACCGCGCGCCTGTCCGGCATCTACATGCACGCGCCGGAAGCGTCGCACGTGATCGCGGTGATTGGTGTCGCAACCGCGTTCTTTGCGGCGACAATCGCGCTCGTGCAAACCGACATCAAGAAGGTGCTCGCGTACTCCACCGTCTCGCAGCTCGGGTTCATGTTTCTCGCGCTTGGCGTTGGTGCATACGGTGTCGCCATCTTCCACGTGGTCACACACGCATTCTTCAAGGCCTGCCTGTTCCTTGGCGCCGGTAGCGTGATTCATTCGCTTTCAGGCGAGCAGGACATTCGGAAGATGGGTGCACTCCGAAAGAAAATCCCAATCACGTTCTTCACGTTTGCTGTTGCGACAATCGCGATTGCGGGAATTCCACCGTTGGCGGGATTCTGGTCGAAAGACGAAATCCTGTGGTACGCGTACGCGAGCCCGAATGGTGGTTCGCCAATTTTGTGGGGCGTCGCCGCACTCACTGCCTTGATGACAGCGTTCTACATGTTCCGCTTGTTGTGGCTGGTGTTCTTCGGCAAGTCGCGCGTAGATCACGAAGTCGAGCACCACATTCACGAGTCGCCTGCGTCGATGACTGGTGTGTTGATCGTGCTGGCGGTTCTCTCAGCAGTCGGCGGCGCACTCCAACTCGGTCACTACCTCGAACCGCAGTTGCCGTTGCCCCTGGTGCCCGAGTCGCTGGAACACCTTGAGTTGACGCTCAAGATTGTGTCAATCGTACTCGCTGTCGGTGGCACGCTGCTCGCGATTTTTGTGTTCGGTGGCCCGCCTTCGCGCGCCGAATCCCTGGCCAAAACTTTCGCCGCCCCGCGTCGCTTGCTCAGTGGCAAATATTTCGTCGACGAGTTGTACAACAACCTGCTCGCCAAACCGCTCGCCTGGATTTCCGAACACATCTTCCTTGGGCTTGGTGATCGCAGGCTTATCGACGGCACACTCAACGGGATTGGTTCATTCGGCCAGTTTGCTTCCGGCGTGTTGGGCAAGATTCAAAACGGCAGTCTGCATTTCTACGCGCTCTTCGTGATGGTGGGCGTCGTGAGCGCGCTGCTGTGGAGCTGGTCGCGTGCCTGAATTCAATACAGTGAACCCGACGCTCAGCTTTGTGTTGAACATCGTGCTGTTTCTGCCGCTCGTTGGCCTGGCGCTGCTGACGTTTATCCCGAATGAAAAGCCTCGGCTCACGCGACAGTTCACGCTGGTTCTGATGGTCGCACAGCTGGCACTCACCGCGTGGTTGTATCTCAGCTTCTCCAGCTCCGATCCCGGCTTGCAGTTCGCGACACGCGTTCCGTGGATTGAACAGTGGGGCGTGTCATACTACATCGGTCTCGACGGATTCAACGTCCTGTTGGTGCTCCTCACCGCGTTTCTTGCACCGCTCGTGGTTGCGGGATCATTCGGCGCAATCCAGAAAGACATCAAGCTCTTTTACGCGATGGTGTTCCTCATTCAGTTCGCAATGATGGGCACGTTTCTCGCGCAGGATCTCTTCCTGTTCTATGTGTTCTGGGAAGCGATGCTGATTCCCATGTTCCTGATGATCGGCATCTGGGGCGGCGAACGGCGCATTTACGCGACCATCAAGTTCGTGTTGTACACCGCGTTTGGCAGCATCCTCATGCTTGCGGCCCTTATCTACCTTGTGTACTCGCTGCAGCAGTCGTCCGGAGTAACGTCGTTTGCTTTTGGCGATCTGTACAAGGCACACTTGCCACTCCAGGTGCAAACGTTACTGCTGGGCGCCTTCGCGCTTTCGTTCGCCATCAAAGTACCAATGTTTCCGTTCCACACCTGGCTACCCGACGCCCACGTTGAAGCACCAACGCCCGGCTCCGTCATTCTGGCCGGCGTGATGCTCAAGATGGGCACCTACGGTTTCATGAAGCTGGGTTTTCCGCTCTTTCCAGATGCAACGCAGGCCTACACACCGCTGCTGATGACGCTCGCGGTGATCAGCATTGTGTACGGCGCTTGTCTCGCGCTGGTGCAAACCGACATCAAGAAAATCATCGCGTATTCGTCCATCAGTCATCTCGGCTACGTCATG
>JBDUBA010000236.1:0-2021 GCA_040004335.1 Gemmatimonas sp. | reverse complement strand
GCTCACCCAAACCAGTTGGTGGTGCGGACGATTTCACGAAGTGCACATCGACGACCGGTGGCGACTGATTCATGCGCATGAGTGGGTACTGATTGAAATTCGTCTGCGCGGCCGCACCCCGTTCGATCGTGATTTTCTGAAACCACGCAGCGCTGATGCCATCAAGCATTGAACCCTGGAGCTGCGCTTCTGCGCCACTGAGATTGATGATCGTACCAGCGTCGACTGCGGCGGTGAGTTTCTTGATTTTGAGATCACCGGCCTGAGAAACCGCGACATCGGCAACAATCGCGACATACGCATTGTTGCTGAATGTGATGGCAAACCCCTGTCCCTCGCCACGCGGACGCGATTCTCCCCACTTGGCCTTGTCCGTTGCAAGCTTGAGTACCGCCGCCATCTTTGCGGCATCAAATCTTCCGTTCGCCGGTACGGCCGAGAGCAGGTCGAGGGTATACGTCAGCGGGTCTTTTCCTGCGGCATGTGCGAGTTCGTCGAGGAAACTCTGCGTTGCCCAGACATTGCCGTTATCGCCGGGAGCGCGCCAGTAACCAGTAGGCACACCAGCGGTAAGCTTGCTCGATTTCACCACGGAACCTGGAATTGCGTTGAACGGAAAACCGCCGGCGGTCATGTCACCGGGGCCGCCCTGCATTTTCACAAACGCATCGTGCAATGCGACGAGCTTGCCGTTCGTGTCAACGCCCGCTGAGAAGTAATGCCATCCGTTTGAGCGATAGTTGTTGTCGTGCGCAAAATCCTGTTCACGGGTCCACGTGAGTTTGACCGGCGTGCCTTCGAGCTTCTTTGCAATCGCGGCAGCCTCGATTGAAAACTCGTTGCTTCCGCGCCGACCAAAGCCGCCGCCCAGTCGCGTGATGTGTACGACAATGTCTTTGGCAGCGAGACCGAGTCCTTGCGTGACGAGTCCTTGTCCTACCGATGGAATCTGCGTCGGCATCCACATTTCCATCACACCATTCTTGAACAGCGCGGTGCAGTTCTGCGGTTCAAGTGTGGCGTGCGCGAGAAATGGATAGTGATAGGTCGCTTCGATGAGTTTTGCACCTGCAGGCAACGCAGCAGGAGGCGTTGTCTTCGCGAGATCGTCGGCTTGTTTCGCCATGTCGATGCTATTCTGTGCGACTTGCGGTCCTTCATTCCACTGCACGCGAAGCGTTTTAGTCGCGCTGAACGCGTTCCACGTGGAGTCTGCGACAATCGCGACACCCGACGGAAGACCTGGAATGTTGTCGAGCACGAATACGTCGCGCACACCGGGTCGTGCTTTCACTTCGTCCAGATTTGCCGTACCAACTTTCCCACCGAACACCGGGCACTTGGAATACGTCGCGTACATCATACCTGGCAGTTTCACATCAATTCCGAATAACGGTGCACCCGCAACAATTTTTCGATTGTCAACGCCGGGCACGCGCGTGCCGATCAACTTGAAGTCCTTCGGATCCTTGAGCGAAACATTGGCGGGCGCGGTGAGGGTCGCGGCCTTCGTCGCGAGCGAGCCATACGTTGCACGTCGATTGGATGCCGCGTGAATGACCACCCCTTGTTCGGTGCTGCATTCACCCGCGGGCACTCCCCACGTTTGCGCCGCCGCTTCGATGAGCAGTGCACGCGCCGTTGCGCCCGCGCGCCGCAACGGGACGTAATTTCCCGTAGTTGATCCGCTGCCAACGCTGAATTGACGGCCGTACGCGGGGTTCAAATCACCTTGCGTCACCGTCACCTGCTCCCATTTCACATCCAGCTCTTCGGCGATGATCATCGGGAGTGATGTCTTGATGCCCTGTCCCATTTCGGAATTCGGCGCAATGAGCGTGACTGCTCTCGTTGGTGAAATGCTCACAAACACATTGGGAATGAAGTCGACGGCGGTTGCGGGCGCGCTTTCCGCGAACGCAACGGAGTTTCCAAAGGTGAAGTAGCTGCCGACGACTAGCCCGCCACCTGCGAGCGCGCTGACTTTGATGAAACTGCGCCGGTCCATGTGCTGAGATTCA
>JBDUBA010000245.1:0-6719 GCA_040004335.1 Gemmatimonas sp. | reverse complement strand
AGTACCAATTCCCCGCGCAACGATTTGATAGCCCGCTCTGACCCCAGTACCAATTCCCCGCGCAACGATTTGGTAGCTCGCTCTGACCCCAGTACCAATTCCCCGCGCAACGATTTGATAGCCCGCTCTGACCCCAGTACCAATTCCCCGCGCAACGATTTGGTAGCTCGCTCTGACCCCAGTACCAATTCCCCGCGCAACGATTTGATAGCCCGCTCTGACCCCAGTACCAATTCCCCGCGCAACGATTTGGTAGCTCGCTCTGACCCCAGTACCAATTCCCCGCGCAACGATTTGATAGCCCGCTCTGACCCCAGTACCAATTCCCCGCGCAACGATTTGGTAGCTCGCTCTGACCCCAGTACCAATTCCCCGCGCAACGATTTGATAGCCCGCTCTGACCCCAGTACCAATTTGACCCCAGTACCAATTGTCTGACCCCAGCACCAATTCGGCTCAACTCACCACCGCCACCACCGCGGACGATGTTCCCACGCTGGTGGCGCACATCTTTCGACGATGGTATGCGCGCATCAGCAGCACACTGCTACGCGCCGCTGGCACCGGACAGTTGGACGTCGTCGAAGACGCCGTCCAGGAATCGCTCCTCGCCGCACTGCAGCATTGGCCGTATCGCGGAATTCCGGCGGAACCGGAAGCGTGGTTGTATCAGGTCGCGCGACGCAAACTGCTGGATCGCATGGCGCGTTCCAATGTCGCGGAGCGTGCCGAACCACTACTGGCCGCAACGGTTCCCACGCATATCCCCGCACCGTCGCAAGTCGCGAGCCTGGAGGCCTCGGCGTTAGGTGATGACGAACTCACCATGATGTTCTTGTCGGCGCATCCATCCCTCACCGTCGACGCACAAATCACATTGATGCTGCGCACGATCTGCGGATTGACGGTGCCAGAAATTTCCGCAGCGCTGCTGGTTCCGGAACGCACCATTGCACAACGCGTCGTGCGGGCCAAGCGCATATTGGCAGCCATAAACGAACCATTCAACATGCCGAATGCGAGTGTGTTGAGTGAGCGGCTCGATGTGGTGATGCGCGCAATCTACCTGCTGTTCACCGAAGGGTACGCGGCCACGCGCGGCGATTCGACAGTCCGTCACGAGTTGTGTAAGGAAGCAATGCGCCTGATCACGGCAGTTGCTGCAACTCCGTTCGGTGCAACACCAGAAGTGTTCGCACTGGCAGCGTTGCTGGAGTTGCAATCCAGCCGCCTCAACGCCCGCGAACGCGCCAACGGTATCGCCATTCCGCTCGGCGAACAAGATCGCAATCTCTGGGATCGCAGTGCAGTGTCGCGTGGCATGTCGTGGCTATCACGCGCGTCATCTGGTGATGTCATCAGCGACTATCATCTGCAGGCTGCAATTGCCGCCGAACACGCCCTGACCATTAACGGCGACGCCACCAATTGGCATCGCATTCGTTACCTCTACGAACAGCTGATCGAGCGCACACCATCTCCAATCGTGCGTTTGAATCACGCGCTCGCTGTGGCGCGTACTGACGGGGCACGAGCCGGGCTTGAGTTGCTCAATACACTGAGTGCACATCCGCGCCTGTCACACCACCATCTGCTTCCGGCAATGCACGCGGTGCTGTATGAAGAATTGGGACAATCCGCCGCTGCGACCGCGAGCACTCGCGTTGCACTCGGCCGCGCCCGGACACTGGCGGGCCAAGCGCTGCTGGCCGCACGTCTGGCCGAACTCGCACCCGAAATTACGGGGGCGCACACGGCTCACGCATTTGAAGTCGCCGAGCCCGCCATCGACAAGCGCACGCAAAAACGGAGTGACCGCGCGCCGATGAGAGAGGGCGAGTAGCTTTCCAACAATGTCCCGTCGGCAGCGCAGGGTTTTCGTGTGGTTGGTTTCGATTCCAGTAACGGGATGGCTGCTGACGCTGGCAGCGATCGTGTTGTGGGCGCAGCGTGACGATTCTTCAAAAGCCGACGTGATTGTTGTGCTGGGCGCCGCGCAATACGACGGACGACCCTCGCCAGTGCTGAAAGCACGACTCGATCACGCCGTGCAATTGTACAAAGACGGAATGGCGCCGCGCCTGTTATTTACCGGCGGTCGACGCGACGGCGATGCGGTCAGCGAAGCGATAACCGGACAACGGTATTCCGTCAAACAAGGAGTACCCGCGAGCGCGATTCTACTGGAAGGCACCAGTCGTACCACGTTGGCTTCCATTCGCGGAACGGCGCTCATCTTACGCACAGACATCAGTACGCAGGCGCCGAGTGTGCTACTGGTGAGCGACCCGTTTCATATGCTGCGATTAACGGTGCTCGCGCGCTTGTACGGACTGAATCCGAAACCATCACCTACACGCACCAGCCCCATTTCTGCAAAACAGTCGGTCACACTGGAATACATTGTGCGCGAATCGTTTGCCTTGCCGGCCGATGTAGCAACGGTGGCGTGGGAGCGCATGGGGCGGTAGCTCAGTGCGGTAGCTTCTTCTGCAATCGCCCTTGTTTGTCGGCCGTGAACAATTGCGTTTGAAACATATCATTGCCCAACTGCAATCCAAATTCGGTCGAGAACGGCGAGGATAACAGCACCGAAGTCAAAGTGAACGCCTCCGCACCAGGAAACGACACGTCATATCCCAGATCCTTGAGCGATCCCACTGTTACGCGACTCAATGGATTGGCACCAGAATTGAGATACCCCGTCATCAACTCATTGCGGAAGACCGACTCACGCCAATGCGAACCAGCAGTGCCGCCGCCACCCACATTTTCAACAGGAACCGGGCGGCCCGAATATCCGGATTGCAACAACGCGAACTGTTGCAGCCCTGACGCGCCGGTGAAATACGGATCGTTGGTGAAGAGATCAGTGAGCACTCCCTTTTCGCTCCACAACGATCCGACACCCAACACGTGCCCCATTTCGTGTGCAACAAGTGCATCAACCAATCCGGAACTCTCCAGACTGGCCAGATCGGCACTGTCAAAGTACATCGTTCCGAACGCTGTCAAACCACTGCCGTTGTGCAACACGCACGGTCCTGCATCGCCCGCAATGCCGCCGGCGCCGTCAATGGGGCCGATACGCGCCAGAACGAGCACGTTGGTTACCATTTCGTCGACGGCGGGCGTCCAATTACGTCCGCAATTCTGCGCATCAAGCTTTACGCGCGACGAACCAATGCTGCCAACGATCACACTCTTCCAACGCGTGATGGCACGTGTGACGGCCAGCTGTTGCCGCGCGCTGGGCACATAATCGATGTAACGCACGGTGATATCAAACGACGTCACGATCGCACTCGCGCTGAACACCACTTGCACACCGGGAACTGCAGCGCTCGATGCCACAAGCGATTGTGTTGCGACAGTCCCCAGTACCCAACTGGTTGGCGATGCAATTCCTTGCACGTTGGTTACCACCGGACTGCCAACGACAGTTCCGGAATTGGCGCCCGGCGTAAAAGCGACCGCCACGCCCGATACCGGATTGTTGAATGCATCGGTGACGACCACGGCCGGCAGTGTTGAATACTGCTCCAACGGCGCGCCGGAAACGCCACTACCGCCGTTCCCGCTTTTAAGCGCCAATGTTGCAGGCGAACCAACAACGGCGACCGCGGAAAACAGAACGTTCGCACTCGCACCAGTGGCGTCCGCTCGCACCTGCTGCGATCCGGGTGTGGTACCAAGCTTCCACGAATCCAGTGTGGCAACACCGTCGGCACCCGTCACCTTCTGCGCACCGGCAATTGTGCCACCCCCACTCACAATTGAAAACGTGACGGTGACACCCGAAACCACATTGTTGAATTGATCAAACGCGCGCACCGATGGCGCGAGAGCCACCGGTGAATTGACCGCTGCCTGTTGTGTGGTCGTGAACACCGCAGCGATACGTTGCACTGCGCCAGGTGCAACTTGCGACGTGAAGGTAACCGCAGACAGTGTCGCGGTTGTTGCGCTCACGGTTTGTATACCGGCCGCAGTGCCCAACGTCCACGTGCCGGATGTCGCAACGCCACTGGCGTCAGTTTTGCTTGAGTCGTTGACGATTTTCCCGCCGCCGGAAGTCGTGAATCGCACATACACTCCGGCCATCACCTTCCGACTGGCGTCGCGCAGTGTTACCGACGGAACAACTGGGGCGGCGGTACCCACAACTCCGGCAATCGAAATGTTGCTGTTGGCTTCGAGTGTGGTAGGAACCGGTGGCGGAGGGGGTTCAACAATGATCCCTCCGCCCCCGTCGTCGCGACTGTTTCCGCCACACGCTGCAACTGCGGTCGCGACGATCACTCCTGCAACAGCACGCCACAACCATCGCACATCCCACACGGTGTTGAACTACCGCTTGAGCTTCAATGGATTGAGCGGCGCGCGAAGGAGGTATTTCGTCCCGTTCTTTTCAACACCCCACATTGGTGTGTCGGCAACGTCGTTCAGCATCACACGTCCCACGGGCAATGCAGCACCCTCAGCCGTGATCGCCGATGCCAGCGTAAACGGGTCGGCCGCTGCGAGATTGACGGTATAGCCCAAGTCCGCGAGCGATCCAACCGTCACTCGGCTCAGCGGCATCGCTGGATTGGAATAACCCTGCATCAACTCGGTGTTGAACACCGACTTTCGCCAGTGCGAATCGCGCGTGCCCGCGCCGCAACCCGCTATCCCGACGCAGTTTTCTACCGGTACCGGAAGTCCAGCATAATTGCTCGACAACAACACGAATTGGTCGCGTGCGCTGGCGCCGGCGAAATACGGATCGAGACCACCACTGCCATTGGCGGCCAGCCCGCCAACCAACAGGCTTCGGCGATAATTCCACAGCGTGCCAATGCCCAGGATATGTCCGATTTCGTGCAACACCACGTTGTCGAGCGTGCCTTCCTGCAACATCAAATCGAGATCGGCCACATCGAGTTGCAGAAATCCCATCAACGTCAGTCCCGACGGCAGGTGCGTGTAACACGGCGCCGCCTGCCCAATGATGTTTTTCGGACCGTCAATGGCCGCGAGTTGCACATACAGCAGCAGATCTTCGACATCCTCGTCAACCGCGGGAATGCCATCGACGCACTGACCCGCAGGAATCGTGAGGCGCGTGGTCTGCACGTGTCCAACGATGACGCGTTGCCACTTGGCGACCGCGTTCGTTATTGCCTCGCGTTGGCGTGGCGTGCCGCCGTCGCCAATAAACCGCGCACAAATTCCGTAGTCGGAGGGCGCAACCAGTGTGGTCGTAAACGTCATCTGTTTGCCCGGCAACGCGGTGCTCGTAGCAACGAGTGTTTGAATGGCAGTCGTTCCAAGCGTCCACGCGGCAATGGTGGCGTAGCCGTTTCCACTGGCCGAGACAGCGGAGCCGCCACCCGTGACCGTTCCAGAACCTGCCGCTGGAACGAACACCACCGGCACTTGTCCAACGCCATTGCCGTAAACGTCGCGAATTTGAATAACCGGCGACGTGCAGAGACGTTTGCCCGCCGATCCTGTTGCGGCACCGGGATCAACGAGAATCATCTCAGTAGCAGCACCACTGCTCGCAATCGCAGTGACGGTGGTGAACGAACCACTCTCCGTCGCGTCAACCCGCAGCGTTTGTGTGCCAGACAGCGTGCCGAGCTTCCACGATCCCACCGTAGCGATACCCGTGGCATTCGTGGTTTGTGAGCCCCCCGTGATCGTACCGGCACCAGTGGCAACGGCGAACGTGATCGCGACATTCGCAACCGGATTTCCGTATTGATCCGTGGCACGTATCGAAGGTGGCGTCGGTAAGGTGCTGCCCACTGGCAACGTGGCCGGTGTCCCCTGCTGCGTTAACACGCGAACTGGTCCGGCCTTGGCGTCGGCCGTGAACGTGACCGCACCCAATCCGCTGGCCGTTGCGGACAGTGATTGCGACCCAACCGTCGTGCCCAGGGTCCAGCTGACGGCGGACGCCGAGCCCCCCGCGTCCGTCTGCGACGAATCATTGCCAACTTTGCCGGCACTTGGCGTCCAACGCACCCAGATTCCGGCGAGCGGCTTCCCTTTCTGATCCTTGATCGACACCGTCGGTACGGTCGAAACGGCCGAACCGACCGTTCCCGTAAGCGACGTATTGGCGGGTGCAGAGATGGTGGTAGCCACCTGCGGGTCATCACCGCCGCCACACGCTGCCACGACCATTGCCGGGAGGAGACAGGCAATCAGTCTCAGGGACGACTTGACACCGTTTGACATTCAGACCTTGGTTGCGAAAGAAGAAGGACAGATAAAATCAGCAAATTGCTCGCCAAATGCGAGCCCAGCGCCGTTACGCAAATGGACCACGGGGTTCCTTCGCGCACGACACTGGCTCCAATTTACCGGATGCAGATTCCTGTCGAGAGTTACAGCCTGTCCAATGGTCTCACCGTGGTCCTCTCCCGCGACCATACGGCCCCCATTGTTGCGGTCAACCTGTGGTATCACGTGGGTTCGGCCAATGAACGCCTTGATCGTACCGGCTTTGCCCACCTTTTCGAACACATGTTGTTTCAAGGATCGGCCAACGTCGCAGCGAATGAACACTTCGAACTCGTGCAACGCGCCGGGGGCACGCTGAACGGCAGTACCTGGCTGGAACGCACGAACTATTACGAAACCATGCCGTCGCACCAACTGGCGATGGCCTTGTGGCTCGAGTCCGACCGCATGGGGCGCATGTTGCCCGCACTCACGCAAGTCAA
>JBDUBA010000002.1:0-6723 GCA_040004335.1 Gemmatimonas sp. | reverse complement strand
GTGGTAGTTGTGCGCGCCCCACCTGTCTTCTCGGGCAATGAGCGCATCGGTGGCGTTCATCGTTTCGGTTGCAGTCTCAGTGTAACTCATACAATGCGTCTCTCCGCTTCGGGTACACTCTCAGTGCGACTCACAAAATGCGCCGTCTGGCTACGGTTACACTTTCGGTTCCACGCATACAACGCCCGCTCGGCTTCGGTCACACTCGCTGTTTCCCTCATAAAATGCGTCTCCCGAATGCGCTCGCAATCAGCTCGGCCGCCAGCTCGGCAGTATAGTTTTGGCGGTCAAGAATGGGATTGATCTCAACGAGATCCATCGCCACCAATGCCCCTGTGTCGTAAATGATTTCCATGGCCAGGTGTGCTTCACGCAAGGTGGCGCCACCACGCACCGGCGTACCAACACCCGGTGCATCGCGTGGGTCGACCCAGTCCGCATCACATGACAGGTGAATGCCGCCGGTGCCACGTGTGGCAATCGCCACGGCTTCGCTCATTACCGCGCGCAAGCCGCGCTCATCGATGTCGCGCATGGTGAACGCGCGAATGCCCAACGACTTGATGAGCGCGCGTTCCGCTTGGTCGACATCACGCAGTCCGACATACACGAGGTGTTCCGGCAACACTGCGGGACTTGGCGTTGCAATGTGCGACAATCGCGCATCACCCAAACCCAACAGGTGCGCGACCGGCATGCCATGCACGTTGCCGCTCATACTCGATTCGGGCGTATTGATGTCGGCATGTGCATCTAACCAGATCACGCCCACACGTTCACCGCGTTCGGCCATCGCCGTTGCAGTACCGGCAATTGATCCAGCGGCCAGTGAATGATCGCCACCCAGGACTAGCGGCCGCACACCATTGCGCACCGCATCGGCCGTGAGTTTGGCGAGGGCGGTACACACCGTGGCAATTGCTCCAATGCGTTCGGTTGGTGCTGAACCCACGGTGACGAAATCCGGCACCGCGACATTGCCTCTGTCCTCAATTACGTAACCCAGCGCGTGCAGCAACGACGGCAACTGCGACAGGCGCATGGCCGAGGGCCCCATGTCCACACCACGTCGGCTGGCACCCAGATCGATGGGCACACCAATAATTCGGACCGTGCCTTTTGACGTTTTCTTTGGCTGATGTTCTTTCAGTTTTGGGCGGGTTTCCTGAGTGGCAATGGTCATACAGGCAAAGTGTCGCGCTCTGGTGTTAGCAACAAGCGCAAGAAATTGGCAGAAATGCTTGATAGAATGGCATATAGTCAACTATTATTGGCAGTATGTATAAAATCGTGAAGAGCGGATACCGATCGCGTGGATAGTTATGACCACCGCCTTATTTCGCTGCTGCGAGAAAATGCGCGACTGTCGATCGCGCAGCTGGCGACCCAATTGGGTGTCTCGCGCGGCACGGTGCAAAACCGCATCGACAAACTCATTGAACAACGAGTGTTGTTGGGATTCACTGTGCGCACCACGTCGGAAGCGGCGGCCCATCGCGTTCGCGCGGTGATGATGATCAGCGTGGAGGGCGACCGCTCCGATGCGATTCTCAAATCGTTACGCGGCTACCCCGAGGTGCGAGCGCTGCACACCACCAATGGTCGCTGGGACATCGTGGCCGAACTGGGCACCGACAGTCTGGAAACGTTTGATGAAGCACTGCGGAGCATTCGCACGATCAAGGGCATTTCGAATTCGGAAACGAATTTGCTGTTGTCCACGCACAAGGTGTAACGGTTAGGGACTACAAAAACAGAAACGCCATCGCTGCAAGAGCAGGATGGCGTTCTGGATTCGTGGTTTCCACACTTGGCAGACGTTGTAGTCGCCGCGTCAACTATCCTCCTGCCCCATCACCACGAGTCTCAATCGACCAGGACCGTGTACATGTTGTGGAGTGTTAGTAGTCGGAGGCTGCTGCCTGACGCCCACCCGACACCATGTATCCCGAAAAATGCTTGATATCGAACGTCACTTCCTTGCTGTTAAACGTGACCGGGAAGATTTCATCAAGCACGGCGGTTCCGTGCAGCACATCGATCTGTGCGGTGTTCTTGAAGTAACCGCCGTTGATCACGCCTTTGAATCCGAGCTTGTCCCACGAGGTGTTGTTCAAGTCCTGCCTGAAAGCCAGTGACTTGAGAAAGACCGTACCATGCGGCTGGAAATCATACGCGACCGCTGACCCGGGAAGTGCTGTGACGGTGATGGTGAGCGTGGTGCCCGGAATAGCGTTCTCGGGAATGTCGATGCGAAGGCCGGTTTCCTTCAACTCGATCCGTCCGCCCTTCTTGGTGAAGGTGAACGAGCGCACCATACCGGCCGGTACTGGGATATCGCGCGTCAGCGCGTTGACTGCGATGAGTTGCGCCAACGCGTCGGCGGTAAGCGTAACCCCCGAATCGCGCGTCGTGAAATTTGGCTGCGTGACCGAATCACCAGAACACGCGGTAGCCGCGACAAAGGCTGACGCGCAGAGGGCGCCAAGTGAGCGAGAGAACATCGAGCGAGCGGACGACGGCTTCATGTGATTCTCTTCAGAGTGTTCGATCACGCGGGGGGCGTTGATCGACCAAGGCGCTGGTATTGATAGGACGACGGAGTAACACACAAATGGGCTGCATGTGGCACACTTTCGCACGTTGTGACGCAGGAATGTTTTCTGTGACGGAGAATGGTCCTCGACTGAACGTCTCGCTGCGATCCCGGTGATGATTGACGCGATTCGCATTCGACAGATTGCGCAGCCAAACGATTCCAAAGGTCATTTCTGTATCAACTATGAAACAGCAACTGTGTGTGGCGGTCTCGCAACGTCTGGAAAGTTGATCACGTGTTCGGCGAACCGTGTCCCACAAATCGTTGTGGGCAGCGAACGCCGGTGCATGCCGCCCACTCCGTAGCAATCGCTCGGAACCCCTCACGCGCACTGGGCATACTCGGCGCCCAACCCGTAGCCGCACGCAACTTCTGATTGGCTATGCGTTGCGAACGACCCAGCAATTCACCGGCGCTTCCCATCAGTTTCATGGTCCACGCTGGCAGCATTCGTGGGTGTGTGAGTGCAAATGCATCGGCCAACGCATTAAAGAACTCGGAGCGCGTAAGCGGTTGATCATCAACAACGTTGTACGTGCCCGCCGGCGCATTGATTGCTGCAACAACGGCCGTTGCTGCATCATCATGACTGATGGAGGACCAATACGCGTCGGCCGAACCGGGCAACGACGCCCATCCCATTCGCACCATGCGCACCAATTCGCGCACATGAAATGCATCGGGCCCATACAATCCACCAAAGCGCACGACAATTCCACGCTTGTCAGCAGCTGTGAACTCATTGGCCGACGCCTCGGCGTCGAGCACGGTCGCATTGTAGGCAACCGGTCGGAGGGGATGATGTTCGTTAATCCAGTTACGACCACCGTCCTCGTAAACAGGTGCGAATGACTCCTGAATGTACGTGTCAATTCCTGCCGTGTGTGCGGCGTGCAGGATGTTCGCTGAACCCTCGCGACGCACGCGATCATTCTCACGCCACGCACTCCGAAACATCATGCGAAACGACGACGACGGCATGTGCGACGCCAGATTGATCACAACCTGCTGACCATCCAGTGCGCGTACCAGTGCATCACGATTGAACATCGTGGTCTCGTACGACGCGATTCCCTGCTTCGCAAAACGGGCGTGCTGATCGGCCGAACGCGCGAGTACCGTAACCCGATGCCCGTCGCGCAACAGCAGAGGCACAACGCGCCGACCCACTACGCCTGTGGCGCCAGTTACAAACACGCGCAACGACGCTGAATTATTGCTATTCATATGGTACCGGTGAGGGGTTGAATGTTTTCAGGATTGAACTTGCGCAACGACGCTGAATTATTGCTGTTCATACTTCACCCGTGAGTTGCTGCAGGTTTTCAGGATGGAACACGCGCAGTGACGGTGACCAATTGCTATTGGTACTTCATCGGCGAGTTGCCGCAGGTTTTCAGGGTTGAACACGCGCAGTGACATTGAGCTATTGCTATTCAAGCTTCATCTGCGAGTTGCTGCAGGTTTTCAGGATTGAACACCCGCAGTGACGTTGAATGATTGCTATTCATACTTCACCTGTGAGATGCTCAAGTTTATCTGGATTGAGCACGCGATACACCGCGTGTATGTGATGTCCATCGGTGGCAAACGTGGTTGCACAAAAGAGCGACGGTGGTGCGCCCGGCAAACACACCTCGGAAACAATCGATGGTTCGCCGTTGAGCATGACGGCCCGATGTACGAGACGGCCGGCGGCTTTTCGCTCGAGTCCCAGCAAAAACGCGACGATGTGCTCACGACCATTCAGAATATTTCGGATCGCTGATGCCTTGCCCCCACCGTCACTGGTAAACGTCGCACTGGCGTCAAACAGCGCGAGCAGTCCTTCCTGATCGTCGTTGCTGACAGCAACAAGAAACCGGTCGAGCAACTCCGTTTGGGCTGCGCGTGCGGGGCGAAACCGCGGTCCGCTTCGCACATGCGTGCGCGCACGATGCACCAGTTGCCTGACGGCCGGTTCGCCGCGCTCGAGCACACGTGCAATCTCGTCGTAGCTACAGTCAAACACGTCGCGCAAGAGAAACGCGGCGCGCTCGACCGGACCCAGTCGTTCCAGCAACACCAGCAGTGCCATCGACAAATCCGAAGCCATTTCGACGTCACGACCTGGCGAGGCACTTGCGCCGTGATCAATCAACGCGTCCACGTGGGCAATGGGTTCTGGCAACCAATGACCGACATAACGATCGCGTTCGATCTTTGCACTTCGCAGTCGATCGATGGAGAGCCGCGTGGTCACCGTTACCAACCAAGCCTCGCTGTTCTGTATCAAGAGGCGATCGGTTTCATGCCACCGGAGCGCGGTCTCCTGCACAATGTCTTCGGCGTCATGCGTGTCGCCGAGCATGCGGTAGGCGATGCCGAAGAGTCGGGCGCGGTAAGGTTCGATGTCGCGAACGTCGGGTTCAGAATGTGGGGTCATACGCGCTTCGACGAACCGTCAGGGTCAGAATGCGTGGTCATGCTCAATTAGACGGAACGCCTCATGGTTTGTGACACGGCAACTGCGGGCGCATCTGCGTGACATGAAACATTGCCTGCGGCGGGGAAGTGGCGGCAGCTTTGGTATCGCTTCTTGCGGCGCCACGTAATCCGCGCCATTAACACAAGGGAACGCGATGGACGCCACGCCGCACGAAGAGCATTTTCGAATGCCCGGCGTTCGGTGCGCTCGGTCGCGATCGACGACCAACCACTGATCGACCAACAGCGGAACGATCAACCACTGACTGACCAACAGCGGAACGATTAACCACCGACTGACCAACCACTGACCGAGCATCAACTGACAGGAGCGTAGTGCGCAATGGCAGCGAAAAAAGCCGCTAAAAAAACTTCCCCATCGAACAACGGCACGAAGAAGTCCACTGCAAAGAAGGTGGCCCGGAAAGGAGTCGAGCCGCGCACAACTGCCAAACCCAGTCCCGCCAAGGTTGTGCTGCTGGCAGGCGGCAATCCGCAAATTCCGATGGGCTACGGAGACGCGCCGGTACAGTCGTACATCGCGGCCATGCCTGGTTGGAAGAGTGTTGTTGGACGCCGCCTCGACACGATCATCGAGCGCACCGTTTCAGGGGTACGGAAGGCGGTCAAATGGAATTCGCCATTTTATGGCGTTGAAAATGATGTCTGGTTCGTGAGCTTTCACGTGTTCGCGACGTATGTAAAAGTGTCGTTCTTCAATGGCGCGCAGCTCGAGCCTTTGCCGCCGAGGTCGTCGAAGGTGAAGAACGTGCGCTACCTCGACATCTATGAGGACGAATTTGACGAAGTGCAATTTGCCAGATGGATACAGCAGGCAAGCCGGTTGCCTGGCACCAGGATGTGACGGGGAGTCTGTCTGGGGGGACCTGAGATCGGCCAAACGGCCAATGGTCCGCCCTCCAAAATCGATACACTCTCAAGCATCATGACCAACCGACGCTACTCCGACGAGGAAGTTGCCGCGATCTTCGCGAAAGCGATTGAGGCTGAGGGTCCCGCGCTAACGCAACCATCGCGCGATGACGGCCTCTCGCTGACCGACCTGCAAAACATTGGACGCGACGTTGGCCTGACGCCGGAAGCCGTGGCGAATGCCGCACGGTCGATGGACGCTGGCGCACCGGCGTCCGCGCGTACCTTCCTCGGATTTCCGATCGCGGTTGAGCGTACGGTGATGTTGAATCGCCGACTCACCGATGAAGAATGGGAGCTGCTGGTGGTGAAGCTGCGCGACGCATTCGATGCGAAGGGGCGCGTGAGTGCGTCGGGGTCGTTTCGACAGTGGACCAACGGGAATCTGCAGGCGTTGCTCGAGCCCACGGCCTCCGGACACCGATTGCGGCTGCGCACCGTGAAGGCATCGGCGCAGGTTGGAATACGAATGGGAATGTTTGCGATCGCGATGAGTGGCGCGGTGGCGTTGTCGGGCGCAGTGGCGGGACACTTTGTGAACGCGCTGCCCGGTGTCACGCTGCTGCTGACTGTAGGCGTAGGGGCGTTGGCCAGCAGTGTGCTGCCGCTGCGTCAATGGGCAAACCGGCGGCGTCAGCAGATGGAGAGTATTGCGGACGATTTGGGGCGGGTGTAAGGCGGCAGCACGCTCGAGGTCGCTGGGGTCAGAGCGGTCAAAATGACCG
>JBDUBA010000050.1:0-22517 GCA_040004335.1 Gemmatimonas sp. | reverse complement strand
GCCAAGAATCGCGGTTGCGAGAAGCTGGCCCAAACTCGCGTCGCGGATGCCAAGGTGCTTGGCCTTCCATGATCGCGCGGTTGAATTCAGGCGATCAGCTATTTGATCTTTTGTCCCCCGTTCTCTCCGTACTGGCACCGCTCGCGCTGGGGCTTGATTTGCCAGACGCATTGGATGAACTGGTTTTCATTCCCGTATCATTGTCGCTCGACGAGGAATTGGATGTCCTGGATACTTTGATCTGGTTGTTCACGTCGTTCACGCCCGACACACGCTCAGCGATATCCTCGGCGTGACGTTTCGCATCACGACTGTCGACGGTCCCCGTCAGCGTGACTTCACCGTTGGCCACCTTGACTTCAATTTCCGACGCGTCGACGTGCTGGTCGCGCGTCAAGGCTTCGTTCACATCTTCCGTGATCCGATTGTCGTCCCGACGATAACCCTTGGGTCCGCGGCCCGCGTGTTGTCCGCGTTGCGGGTCGGATTGCGAACCCCACTGCGACGCGGATCTCGTTCCGCCTTGCGATTCTATTCCTCGTCGCGAATCAGTGTCCATGTCAGACGGATTGTTCTGCCAGGACGAAAATTGGTTGCTTCCACCTTCCCGACCGCGGTAGCGATCGCTCACGTTGTCCGAGCCCTGACGCATTCCGCGGAACGAGTCGCGATCGCTGTTGTACCGGTCGCGTCCCGTGTCGCGATCGGATGCTCCACCCCAGCTATCCGCTCCCATATCGCCATTGGAACGACTGCCACCCTCTTCCATGCGATCGAAGAGCTCGCTGTCAGCCTTCGACTGCACGTTTCGTGAGCGATCGGGCGCACGGTCGTCATCGTCTTTATGACTCCACGACCCACCACGTCCCGAGCGACTTGATTGCCCGAGGGCGTCGTTATTCGAACGCGAGTAGTCATTTCGTGAACTGGTATTGCGCGTGCCGTCATTTCTGTCACTTCCGTCGCGTGACGAATCGTCACGGTCGTTCGAGCGATTGCTGGACATGGAGTACTCCTGCGGTGGAAAAGTTATGAGAACGAAAAAAGGCGAAGCTGCGCTCACTGTTGGTGAACGTTGCAGCCACGCCTTCGTCTCGCAGAGCCGTCACTCCGGCGACAAGGCGAGCCGGCCATTTGCGCCGACTCGATTTGACATCATGAGGGTAGGAAATTGCCAAAGACAATGCAAGAGTCTGTACGGCACACATTTTCGCCGTCCGTGTATTCGATCACAATCGGCCCGCTCGCGCGCGCGGATTACGCGTCAAAAATCACAACTGCAGGAAATACTTCACGCTCTGCCAAACGGAGGCTGCATGCCGCGAGGGATCTGGAAAGGGACGATGGGTTTCGGATTGGTCACCATTGGTGTCGAACTGCTCACCGCCGAACAAACGGAAGATCTCGATCTCAACATGCTCGACCGACGTGACCATGCGCACATCGGCTATCAGAAGATCAACAAGTCAACTGGTGAGGTCGTAGCTCAATCTGACATTGTAAAAGGATTCGAAGTGACGGACGGCAAATTTGTCGTGCTCACTCCGGAAGATCTCAAATCGGCAAATCCGAAAGCGACTCAATCGGTTGACATCGTTGCGTTCGTTTCGCAGGACGATATTCCGCTCATCTACTACGCGAAACCGTATTACGTCTCTCCACTGAAAGGCAGCGACAAGGCGTATGGGTTGCTGCGTGACGCGCTCACTGCATCAAAACACGTAGGCGTTGCACAAATTGTCATCCACACTCGGCAACACGTCGCCGTCGTGTACCCATATGAAGAGGGAATTGTGGTGCAATTGTTGCGTTATGCACACGAACTGAAAAAGCCAGGCACGGCTGGCGTCAAACATGTGGCGCACACAGCGAAGGGATCGCGCGCACCCGAGTTCACGATGGCCCAACAACTTATCGAAAGCATGGTGACCGACTGGAAGCCGGAGCAGTACAAAGACACGTATCATGACGACGTCATGAAGATGATTAAAGCGCGAGCAAAGAAAAGCACACACGCGAGCCCCGCCAGCAAATCGGTTGCACCAACTGAAACAAAAGTGCTCGACTTGGTCGCAGCGTTACAGAACAGTCTCAAGAAGGGTGGTAGATCGTCCAGCGGCGCAACCAAAACCGCCAGGAAGGCAACAAAAGCGGTTCACAAGACGGCTGCCAAGAAACGCAAGAGTGCCTGATGCCGAACACAGGCGCGAAGCGGAAATCCACTCCTACAAAAGTTGCACGCCTACGAGCCACGGCGCCAACGATCGATTTCGTTTCGCCGCAGCTCGCCAAACTCGTAGACACGGCACCTGCGGGCACGTTGTGGTTGAATGAAACAAAGTACGATGGATACCGCATGCAGGCGCATTGCACCAAAGGAACCACTGTTCTTTTTTCGCGCAACGCGCTGGATTGGACACACAAATTTCCGGATATCCGGGACGCGCTCAGCGATGCGTTCAAAAACCGGCAGGCGGTGCTCGACGGAGAGATCGTTGTTGGAACGAAGGGCACGTCGTCATTTCACGCCTTGCAATCGGCGCTGAGTGATGTAAACACTTCCAACGCCCGGTATATGGTTTTTGATGTCCTGCACTATGACGGACTCGATTTGCGCCCCCTGCCGCTTACCGAACGCCGAGCAGCGCTTGAACACTTGATCGGAAAAACTTCCGCGAAGTCGCGGGTGCAGATCAGTAAAATTCTTCGAGGCGATGCCGCAGCTGTTCTTCAAAAAGTTTGTTCGGTGGGTGGCGAAGGAATTATCTGCAAGCGACGCGACGCCGCTTACACGACTGGCCGGGGCAACAATTGGGTCAAGGTGAAGTGTGGCAAACGTCAGGAGTTTGTCGTGATTGGTTTCAGCGATCCGAAAGGGGCACGCAGCGGCGTCGGTGCGCTGCTCCTCGGCGTGTACGAGGGTGGAAAGCGATTGCGCTACTCCGGACGCGTTGGGACGGGTTTCTCCGACAGCGATCTCGCAACGATGCGGGCACAGTTGGAAAAAATCACGGCAAAAGCAACACCGTTACATGAATCGATCGACCTGAAGACAGTGAAAGAAGCAGGACGCGTACACTGGGTGCATCCAAAATTGGTCGCGGAAGTTTCGTTCACGGAATGGACGCCCGAAGGGCGGCTGCGACATCCGGTATTTCAAGGATTGCGCGACGATAAAAAACCCACCGCTGTGAAACGGGAAGACAAATGACCGTTGCTGGTGTCACCATTACGCATCCGGAACGCGAAGTGTATCCGGATTCGCATCTCACCAAGTTGCAGCTGGCCGAGTTTTATGAAGCCGTTGCTCCGCTCATGTTGCCGCACATCAAGAACCGTCCCATTTCATCGGTGCGGTGTCCCGATGGAATTGCTGGGCAATGCTTCTTTCAGAAACACTGGCCGCCCAAAGGTGGCGCCAAGATCACAACGAAGCCGGTTGCTGAAGGCAGTGGCGAACCGGAACCGTACGCTTTCGCGTCCAATGCGCGCGATCTTGTGGCGCTCGTTCAGCACGGCACCGTCGAAACACACATCTGGGGTTCGCGCTTCGATTCCTTGGACAAACCCGATCGTTTGGTGCTCGATCTCGATCCGGGTCCGGGCATCACGTGGCGCACCATCAAGTCGGCAGCGCTTGATGTGCGCGAATTGTTTGCCAGTCTCGAACTCGAAAGTTGGGTGAAACTCACCGGCGGCAAGGGCATTCACGTGGTCGTGCCAATTGAGCGACGCGCCGACTGGAACGTGGTGAACGGATTTGCAAAAGCAGCGGCGGAACGATTGATGCGCGACAATCCCAAACGTTATGTCGCAAAGGCCTCAAAGGCGATCCGTGACAATCACATCTTTGTTGACTGGCTGCGCAACTCGCGAGGCGCTACGTATGCCGCACCGTGGTGCGCTCGTGCGCGCCCGGGAGCTCCCGTTTCAGTACCAATCACGTGGGATGAGCTGGCGGACATCAAAAAACCCGATCAGTTCACCATTCCCGTTGTCATGAAGATGGTTGCAAAAGGCACAACCGATCCGTGGAAAGACATGTTGACATTCAAGCAACGATTAACGCCCGACATGGCCATGCAATTGTTGGGCGAAGGGGCGAGCGAATAACGCTGGTCGCCCCCTCGGTCCACCGACGTACTTATGAAACCAACTTCGCTTCCATCGTGATCTCAACTTTCAGTGCCTGCGACACGGGGCAATTCTCTTTCGCCGTCTTTGCAAGCTCCTGAAGTTTCTCATCCGTTAAACCGGCGGCTTTTGCGGTCAACGTCAAGTGAATGCTCGCGATCTTCCAACCAGGATTCATGTTCTGCATGGTCAGGTTGGCTTCGGTCGTCAGCTCATCAGGAGTCAAGCCTGCCCCTTGCAGTTGAAACGCCGTTGCCATCGTGAAGCAACTTGCATGCGCAGCGGCGATCATCTCTTCCGGATTCGTGCCAGACATACCGCTTTCGTCGCCGAAGCGCGTCTTCCACGAATACGGTAGGCTCTTGATGGCGCCGCTCTGCGCCGAAACATTTCCTGTGCCGTCCTTCCCTGTGCCGTGCCAAATGGCCGTTGCCTTGCGATTCATGTAGTGCTCCAGTAGTGATGATGATCGGGAACGAAAACTGCGGTGGGTTGCGTGCGTCTGGCAATGGTGCGTTCGGAAGACCGTACGAAGGAATCGTTGGGAAAAACTGTTTGGAAGATCTGTGTAGAAGATGCGTCGTCCGCAGCAAACCGCAAATCAGTTCCAGCGCTTCCGAATCTTGACCGTGCGATCGAGTTCGTCAGCGGTTTGTAACACCTTCTGCTTCAAGTCCAGTGGCAACGTTGGATTGTCCGCCAGATACTTTCGTACAATTGCTTGTGCCGCTTCGCTCCGTTGTCCCCCAATGAACGCGCCCAACCAACTCCCCAGAAAAAAGATGCGCCTGTTTTTCTGAATGTACGGTAAGGAATCAAGCGCCTGGCGGAGATACGGCAATGTCAGCGCCGCATGCTCAGGCGCGTTGAACGCGCCCAGCGAGCCGCTGGCCCAATCTTCGTTGAGCGTTTTGTCCGCAAAATATTTCGTGAAGTAGTCGCGCTTGACGGTCGCATCTTTCCGCGCCGCGCCAACCGAGAATGCGCGCCGTTTGCCATCCGGAGTGGTATCACGCGCCGCCTGCGTCGCCACACGTTCCAGCGCGCCCGGCGTGTTCATCACCGTTAAACGATTCACAACTTCCCAACGTGTTGGATCTTTCACAGGTTCACCGGCCAACGAGTCGGCGGAGAGCACTCCAATCAGGTTCTTGATGGCCACCGGCGACTCTGCAATACCAATGTACGCATCGGCATAGGCTTTCCGAATGCCATAGGGACGCGAAGCGTCGTTGGCGCCGGCCCAGAGTGCACGTTCCACACCGGGCAACAACGTTGCGTGCTGCACGGGCGACGCGTACGTGCTGAGTACGCGTGTGAGGCGCCCCAGAATGTTCGGAAAAATCTGTTCGTCCTTTTCGCGCGGGAGTTCGTTCAATGCCAGTCGCGCAAAGCGAATCGGGTCGAACTGGGCTTCGCGAACTTGATCCCACAATGCGCCCCACAACATTGTGCGCAGCAACGGGTCGGTAACCGTACCAAGTGCCCCGCTCTCCAGCGAGCGGATACTCGCGGAATCCAGCAACGTCAGGAAATATCCGTAGTCGTCAAAATTCGCGAAAACAAATTGAGGTGCTGGTTTTCCGATCGCCTCGGCCACATTGGTTGAACGCGCCTTGAGTTCGACCGGCAACGTCATGGAGGATTGATTCGGATAGGACAACAACAACTGTGTGCGCATTGGCCACGGCGACGCTCCGCTCAATGTTTGGGCGGGATGTTGAATGAGCTCCAACCCGGCAATTTTTCCGTCGCGCACCGTAACCCGTTGTTCAACAATTGGCATACCGGGACGGAGCATGAAATTTCTTCCAAAATCATCCAGGGGCTCTCCGTACGCGCTGCTGATCGATGCTAACAAATCCTGCCACGTTGCATTGGCGTACGCGTGTTGCTCAAGGAATTGGCGGACGCCCTTCTGAAACGCAGGTTCACCCACGAGATAGTTGAGCTGCTTGAGTACACTGGGCGCCTTGTTGTACACAATTGCGCCGTAATTGCTTTTGGCCTGATCGAGATTGGCCAGTTGCTGCCACAAGGAATTCGTTCCGGTGGTTTGATCAACACCGTACGCACTGGGCTTGTTGCCCTGATAAAACGTTTTCCACGCGCCCGTCGTGCTGTCGAGCGAGAACTGCGCCTTGGCCGCCATGTACGTCGCGAACCCTTCCTTCAACCACAAATCGTCAAACCAGCGCATGGTGACCAGATCGCCAAACCATTGATGCGCAACTTCATGCAGAATGGTGGAGAACCGTCCAATGCGTCGCGTCAATGTTGGCCGTTCGCGAAAGATGAACGTGTTCTCATTGTAAAAAATGGCGCCCGGATGTTCCATACCCCCAAACGGAAACGCCGGCGCTAACAGGAAATCGAGTTTTTCGAATGGATATGGACGGGCGAAATAACCTTCCATCCAGCTGATGGCCTTTTGATTGAGCGCAAGCAACGTATCAAGGTCCGCTTCTTTTGCGCGCGATTTCCGCACATACACATTGACGGTGCGTGAACCAACGGTGGATGTGGCCTTTGTCCACGGACCTGCAGCGAATGCAATCAGATACGTGCTGATTGGGCGGGTCTCGTTGAACGTGTGCGTGACGCTGCCGCCGCTCGTATCCGCGCGCGACTCGGCGCCATTCGCCAGCGTGCTCCAGCCAACCGGTGCGGTCAGTTTAAACGTGACGCGCGCTTTGAGATCGGGCTGATCGAACGATGGAAACAGCTGATTGGCATCAGCCGGAACAAGCAACGTGTACAGGTAATCGCTGCCGTCGGGATCATGCGATTTGATGATGCTGGCGGCACTGGCTGCAATCTCGCTCACGAAGTTCAACGTGACACTGTTTTCGCCGGCTTTCAACTGCGCCGCTGGAATCCGAATGTGCGCGCCGTTGAATGCGCTCAACGCAACGTCTTGATCGTTTGCGGAAATTTTCGTCAGGCGCCGCCCGCGGAAATCGAGAAACGCATCGTTCACATCACTTCGGGTCCAGTTCACGCGCACGATGCCAACCGCGGAATCCGGTGCGGTTACATCAAGCGTGAGCGCGTAACGAACATCGGCCACGGTGCGCGCCCGAAGCTGCGCCAGCTGTATCGCCACGCCAGGTCCCATCAGCGTATCGGGTTTGGCCTGAGCCGCCGCACCGCCCGCCACGGTGGACAGTCCGACACTCAAGGCGAGAGCGGGTAGCGCGGTACGAATTCTGATCATCCCAGCAATTTGCGGCCTGACACTGTCGCGGGGCAATTGCCTCAACCACGACCCCGCGTAGCGCGTTTCGGACGGTGAGGTCGCCGTGGTGTAGCTCCGCCGCGTGGCGGGGTGTGTTCCGGTGCGGGCGGCCGCCATCTTTCGGGCACTCACTCCCAACTCGCGCTATGCACCGCACACTCCGCATCATTCCCCTTCGCGCCGTCGTCGTGCCCTTGGCACTCGCTCCCTTCGTGACGGCGGCACTCACCGCGCAGCAACGCCAGCTGACCGCCGCCGACTACGGTCGCGCGGAACGTGCATTACCCGTTAGCACCGTACCACTGGTTTCTGGTACGGGCGTATCGCCCACGTGGCGCGCTGGCGATGTATTCACGTACAGCGTGCTGCAGCCCGATCGCACGCGCGCAATGTTCCTCGTGGATCCTGCCAAAGGCACAAAGCTCAATTGCGCCGCTGGCCTGCACGAGTCTTTCGAGTGCAACAAGTTCACCGGCCAGTTGGTGAAGCCGCCCCTCGGTGGTCCTTCCAATGCCAACTGGTCACCGGATCGTTCGAAATACGCATTTATTCGCAACTGGAATCTCTTCGTCACCGATGCCGCTACAAAAAAAGAAATGCAGGTCACCACGGACGGCGTGAAAGATTTCGGGTACGCCACTGATAACGCAGGTTGGATTCACTCCGACAATGCAATCCTCACGTGGTCGCCCGACTCAAAAAAAATCGCGACGTTTCAACAGGACCAGCGCGGCGTGCGTGAGATGTATCTCGTCAGCACGGTGGCCGGACATCCAACACTCGAAGCGTGGAAGTATCCGTTAGTCGGTGACACGGTCATCTCCACGATCCAGCGTGTCATCATCGACCTCTCGGCGCCGCAACCGAAAGTTGTTCGCCTGCAGATGCCGCCCGACCAGCACCGCTCAACGGTGTGTGATCACATCAGTTGCGTGGGCGGCGAGTTTGCCGACGTGCAGTGGTATCCCGACGGCCGTAAGCTCGCCTTCGTGTCATCATCGCGCGATCACAAGATTGCAACGTTTCGCGTAGCCGATGCGGCCACGGGCGCTGTGAAAGAGTTGATGCGCGAAGAAGTGAAAACACAATTCGAATCGGGCGACAACGTGCCGAACTGGCGCATTCTCCCCGCATCCAACGAACTACTGTGGTTCTCGGAACGCGACGACTGGGGGCAACTGTATCTGTACGATCTCACCACCGGCGCACTCAAGAACAAAGTTACGACGGGCAACGGCAACGTATCACTGCTGCTGCACGTCGACGAAAAGACACGTCAGCTGTTTTTCGTGGGAGTGGGAAAAGAGGCCAATCGTGATCCGTATTTCCGACAGGTGTACCGCATTGGATTGGACGGCAAAGGGTTGACGCTGCTGACCCCCGAAGACGGTGATCATAACGTGACGTGGTCACCCTCGAAGAAATATTTCGTGGACAGTTGGTCGCGCCCCGATCTTCCACCAACCGCAGGGCTGCGCGACGGCGTTTCCGGAAAACTGATTCTCATACTCGAAACCGGCGACATGTCGCGTTTACTGGCCACGGGATGGAAACCACCAACACGCATCACGGTCAAAGCACGCGACGGCAAGACAGAGCTGTACGGTCTGATGTTCACGCCCTCCACTCTCGACTCAACCCAAAAGTATCCGATCATCAACTACATCTATCCGGGACCGCAAACCGGCAGCGTTGGCAGTCGTTCCTTTAGTCCTGCACGCGGCGATCACCAGGCACTCGCTGAACTTGGTTTCGTTGTTGTGATGATTGACGGCATGGGCACACCGGGACGTTCGAAATCGTTTCACGATGCCTACTACGGTCGGATGGGCGACAATACGCTGCCCGATCAGGTCGCGGGCATGAAAGAGCTGGCCGCGCGTTACAAGTTCATCGATATCGAGCATGCAGGCATGTGGGGACATTCCGGCGGCGGCTTTGCCACGGCCGATGCCATGTTCCGGTATCCCGACTTCTTCAAGGTGGGAATTGCCGAATCGGGCAATCACGATAATCGCGTGTACGAAGATGATTGGGGTGAACGCTATCACGGACTGCTGGTGCGCGACGCCAATGGGCATGACAATTACGATGCCGAAGCCAATCAGACACTCGCGAAAAACCTGAAAGGCAAACTGCTGCTCGCGCACGGAACGATGGACGACAACGTGCCACCCGACAACACGTTGCTGGTCGTTGATGCACTCATCAAAGCCAAGAAGGATTTTGACTTGTTGATGTTGCCAAACCTACCGCATGGATACGGTCCCGCTTCGAGCTACATGATGCGCCGTCGCTGGGATTATTTCGTCACGAATCTCATGGGTGCAATTCCACCAAAGGACTACGTCATTGGTGGTGCCAAAGCAATTCCGTAAGCGCGAATAAACTCAAGCGCTACCGATCAACGGGTGCACGGTCGCGTCCACCAGGTGTCGCCGCACGATGCGCTCCAGAAAATCCGCGATTGAAGGACCAGGGCCATTCTGCTTTTGCACGGTGGCTTTGGATGCAGTGCGCGGAGTCCGGCGCGGCGGCGCGGGCAGAAACTGCTCCGCCTGTGTGAACAACGCGGCGACCGGATCGAACATCACCTTGTTGTCGTGTGAACACGATGGACATTCCAATTCGAACATCAGGTCGGCGTGCGGATCGAGTGCAGCCAATCGTTCAATGGCCGATTGACGCAAACTGATAGGCAAATCATTGGTGCGCATCTGCCCCACCTTGTGCGCGGGCGAACTTTGCACTTTGACGCAACGCGCCAACAACGCCGCCGCTGGGTGGGCGGCCGTCAGACTCGCGGCAACATCAACACTGGTTGGCAGGCGCAGTTTTACGACAATACGCCCCTCGGTCAGCGTGAGTGCTTCCGCGTCGACCGCGGCTGGCTCTAAACCGAGCTCGCCGGCCACAAATGAAAAGGCCATCCGCAACCCGCACGAAGCGCAGCGGGTTTCGCAGTCGTAGCGGCCGCCAAACGTGCGTTCGTGCAGCAGCATCAGCCGGCGATCCCGTTCACCAACATGCAGGCGAGCACACTGTTCGGCGGTTTGCTCGGTCACGGCGGCCAGCAACGCCACTTCTTTTTCGGGGCGCGAGAGCATGGACACCTCGTGCCAGACATCGAGCAATCGGCGCTCGTCTACGTAAAGATTGGTCACTTTTCATCATTGGCCTGCGGCGGCCAACTCGGCCGTATCCTGCATCACATGACTGCGACGACGGCCGCTGGAGCCCGCCGCCCGTGCGTTCGCGTACCGCGCGTCATCGTGCTCGCGCGCGCGGCTACCGCTGGATGAGGTACGCCACGGTGCATGCCAATACCAGTGCCACTCCGCTTTGGGCGAGCGACGCGAAATCGAGCCGAAGTGCGTGCGCCAACAACTTTGGGCGCGAGGTGGGGCGTTCCATTTGGAGCTCCGGATGACAGGTCTGCGAGATAAACGCAGGATGTATGATCTTCGTCACAACGTCAACTGTCACAAATCGAGTTTTCCACAAACACAGCAAAAACCGGGCGCTACGGAGGCGTTTGGGAGTTGAGCGACCAGTCAAACGTGGTTTCCACCACTCGGAAAAAGACGAACTGGCGGCGGCGAACCTGTGCGTTGATGCGAGCCGTGTCCGCTTTCTTCCCATTCAGGGTGTCCGCACGGAGGCGGTCCAGCTGCGGATCGGGCTCCCGGCGCGGCAGCAGCATCATGCGTTCCGGACCCGTGTAGTACTCGGCCAGGAACTTGCCCAGGGCGTTGGTGGATTGTCCGAAATCCTCGCGGTTGCGCCCAATCACCGGACTCACGTACGCCGTCCGAATGTTGGTATCGAGTCGATTCTTGGTGGTTTCGTTGAGGAAAGATCGGGTCTGTTCTTCCAGCTGGTCGTCGAGTTTCTGACCCGTGTAGGCTTCGCTCCGCAGCTTTGGACCGCCCTTCGCTGCAAATGACATCGCAAAGTGAATGCGCGGTTCGCTGAAATCGTGGCGCAGAATGCGATGTTCGACGTCGTCGAGGGTCAATGTTTTGCCGGCGGCCTGTACGAAGTCTTCGGTCCACGGCCCTTTCAGCCGAAACACGCCAAACGATTTATTGATATTCCGGATAGACTCGGTTTCGCCTCGGCTCGCCACCAACTGAATGGTGTATGCGTTGTAGGCGTTCAGCCAGAACGCGATTTGCTCCGGTTCTTCAAATCCGTTCAGGTTGGCAACTTTTAGCGACGCGAGGTAGCGCGCAAAGTCGGCGTTATTTCGAAAGGCCGAGTAGTCGACCATTCCATCTTTCACATGCGCACGCAACAGCCCGTCAAAGACGCTGTGATCGAAGCTGGGCGCTACTGGTTCGGCCACGTCGGTTGGAGGCGTCACCCGCTTGGGCGCAGTCGTTTGGGCACACAAAACCGGCGCCGCCCAAAGACCAAGAACCGTAACAACCGACGCGACCAGGTGCCTGCGCAAGAAGACCTCCGCCGTACGAGCGAAAAAGTGGGCGCCCCTTGTGGCTGGGACGAGAGACAAAGATCGTGCAGAATGATACGATTGAGCGTACGACCTATCCAGAGAGTGGTTTCGGAGCAACAGACGTGAGCAACGATTGGCTGCTTGGAACATGGCGGCTGTATCGCGCCGACGCGGCGCTCGATTTTGCACCCGGGGTGCGCATGGAGTTCGCCGACGCCGGTGTATTGCGCTATCACATTGATGTTGGGGGAACGGATCAGGTGGTGGATCTGTTGTATCGTGTCGATGGGGATACGCTGCACACGGAGAATCTGGTCGAGTCACACACGATGAGCGTGCTGTTTGCGCGCGAAGGTGAAGATGTGCTGGCGCTCGATTTTGGTGGTGCGTTTGCCTGGCTGATGCGCGAATACAGTGAAATGGCGTAAGGGCGCCGCATCAAAGAACCAACGTGGTCATCGCGGCGTATGCCGCTGGAGCAGTGATGCCGGGACGTGTAGAGCAGATCTGGATCAAGCGGGCCAAGCGTGGCGTGATGGACCCTGTGCCCCGCGCGGCATTGCGCACGAACCGCGGCATTTGTGGAAACGCGAATCAAGGTGGCCGACGTCAGGTGACCATTCTTGAGCGGGAGCGGTGGGAGGAACATCTCAAGGCGCTCAACGCGACACTCGATCCCTCCAGCAGGCGTGCGAACATCCTCGTGAGCGGCTGCGCACTTCGCGACACACGGAATCAAGTTTTGCAGATTGGCAGTGTGCGTTTTCGGATTGCGGGCGAAACAAAACCCTGCGAACGCATGGATGAAGCGTTACCGGGATTACAAGGCGTAATGCGCGACGCCTGGGGCGGCGGCGCGTTCGCGATTGTGTTGGATGATGGTGAGATCAACGTGGGTGATGAAGTGAAGTGGACTGAACAAACAGAAGACCTTCCCTTGTTACAGAGGATGTCATGGTAAAGAGCTTGCGCCTCCCGCTGGCGCTGGCCGCGGCCGGATACATGTTCTCGGCGGCAGCGGAACCACTTCGTGTGTTGCGGGCGTCTCCGGGTGCGGAGGCGTCGGCGTCGGATACCATCACAATCACCTTTGATCGGCCTATTGCCGGTTCGCTGGACAATGCAGTCGACCCAACGACCATTGTCCGGATCGAGCCCGCCGTGCCCCAGGCAATCATCGATTGGCGCGATCCCGTCACGTTACGGATTATTCCGCGACCGGCGTTGAAACGCGGGATTCGCTATACAGTGACCGTGTCGCCAACATTTCGGGCGATGGACGGCAATCAACTGGCCACCGCATTTCGCACGGAATTTCGCGTACGCGGGCCGACGCTGATTGGTGGAACGCCCGCCACCGGACGCGATACCGTTGACAATCTCGATGTATCGCCAACGTTCACGCTGCGGTACGACGTGGCCGTTCGCGCCGCCGATATCGCGGCGTTATCGCACCTCGAGCCCGGCGCACGTTGCGTGCGCGGTACAACGAAAGTTGGAAACGTTTCCCTCACGCCAACCGGAAATACGGCAGCGCCCGCGCGTGAAATTACACTCAAGGCATCACAGGCGTTGCCGCTCGAGTGTTTCGCGCAATTGGTAACACCGCGCGAACTGGAAGAAGGTGCCACGGCTCCCACCGCTCACTCCACCGTTCGCTGGCCGTTCCGCGTGCACGGCGTATTCAAGTACGTATCGGCCGAGTGTGCGCAGGAGGAATATTGTCCCACGGGAGGAATTTCGCTGCACTTCACTACGCCCGTGAACGGTGCTGACCTCGCGAAAGTACTTCGCGTATCACCAACCGTTGCTTTCAGTTTTGATACCTCGGCAACGCGCACTGATTGGGACCTTGATGCAACACTCAAGCCCCGCGTGGCCTACGCCGTGTTCATGGCCAGTGCGCTGCGCGACGTATTTGGCCAGACGCTCACGGGAAACCCGGCAGCGGCGTTCCGTACCACAGGTTACGAACCCGATGTGCAGGCGCCCTACGGCCGTTTGATGATCGAACGCGGCGCGTTTCGCACGCTCGCGGTGCGCACAATGAACATCGACACGCTGCTTGTCGAAACACTGGCGGTGCCGGCAGCACTCGAGGCAACCGTCATCAACAAGAATTCGTGGGAGTGGAAAGAAGTGTGGGATTCACTTCCCGCGTTGCACACCGTGCGACGTATTCCGGTCAAACGTGCGCTTGATCAAGGGCGCATTGTTGCCATTCCAATGCCGGTGAGTGACGCACAGCAACGCAACAGCCCGACAATGTTGCTGGTGCAGGTGCGTGACGCCGCCGTGAAACCCGATACCAGCGGAGAAGAACATGGATCGGCGGCCATTTCGTTGGTGCAAGTGACCAACCTTGGTGTGCACGCCAAGATCGGT
The DNA here is from genome assembly GCA_040004335.1 of Gemmatimonas sp. Classification (GTDB taxonomy): domain Bacteria; phylum Gemmatimonadota; class Gemmatimonadetes; order Gemmatimonadales; family Gemmatimonadaceae; genus Gemmatimonas. Next base: position 8,301 of record JBDUBA010000050.1, on the reverse strand, counting down.
GACGCCAGTGGGAGTGTTTGGGTAACTGGTGCGAACGACGGCAAACCGCGCGGTGGCGCGCAGGTCACGTTGCATGACATGGCGGGCAGTGTCATTGCGCGCGGCACGACTGATGCGCAGGGTCTCGTAGCACTTTCAAATTTCACGTGGCGCCGTCCGGGCAGCGCGGACGATGACAATGGCGAAGGGTATGTTGCCGTCACTTTAGGTGATGACCGCGCGATTTTGGCGGTGCGAGATGCCGATCCCGATCTCGCGCCATGGCGTTTTGATTTGAATAGTGCGTGGGGAACGACGCGCGCACCATTAGCTGGTGCCTTGTTTACCGAACGCGGCATCTACCGACCGGGTGACCAGGTGTACGCCAAGGCCATCATGCGCCAGGGGCCGCTCGGTTCGCTCAATGCTCCGGGTCCCCGCGATTCCGTACGGTGGATTATGCGCGATCGCGAAGACGCGCCGCAGGTGACGGCTGATGTTGCACTGTCGGATTTTGGAACCTCCGATCGCGTGTTCACGCTCCCGGCCGATGCGCCGCTGGGCAACTACCAGGTCGACCTGCAGTGGCGTCATCGCGGCACGTGGACCACTGTCGCGAACGCAAATTACAAGGTGGCCGAATTCCGTCCGCCCGAATTCCTGGTGGATGTCACGTCGCTTGCGGCCGCGAAATTTCCGAACGATACCGTGCGCGCGCGGGTGCAGGCAAAATATTTGTTTGGCGCACCGATGGCGGGAGCGTCACTCACGTGGGAGGTGCGGCGCACTACGCTATCTCCCGACGAACTCGCGATACCAAACACCGAAGGTTGGCAGATTGGTGACAACGACAACGGATGGGATCGCACCGAGTCGCACGAGTCACACACGGACTTGTTGGCCAGCGGTACCGATTCCCTTGATAAGACTGGTGCAAAAACTATCGCCACCGTTGCGAAACTTGCGGAAAACGGGCGTCCCGCACGGCTGACGCTGGTTGCAACAATTACCGACGTGAATCGTCGCACCGTTGGTGCAACGACATCCTCGGTCGTGCATCCCGCCAATGTGTACGTGGCTGCCAAACCTGATGGGGACTCGTGGTTCTGGGCAGTAAATGCACCGCGCACGTTGCAAATTCTGTCGGTCAAACCAACGGGCGAGCATGTCACCGGCACGCGTGTTGATGGCGTGTTGATTCGCCGCGAATGGCATCGGGTACGCCGCACTCGCGACGGTATCACCGAATCCGTTGGCGAATGGGTGGCCGACACCGTCGCACGCTGCACCGTAGTCACGTCGGAAGCGTCCAAGCCGTGTGCGCTTACACCAACGGCGGCGGGCGTTCACTCAGTGATCTTCCGTGCGCGCGACACCGCGGGCCGGAACACCGTTACGTCGTTCACTCGTTGGGTAACGGGTCCGGGTTGGGTGCCGTACAACGACGAAGGCGAGTTCAAGCTCGATGTTATTGCCGACAAAAAGAACTACGCACCAGGCGACACCGCCACGTTGGTGTTTGCGTCACCGTTCACCGACGCCGAAGCCTGGATCACCGTCGAGCGCGAAGGTGTGTTGGAACAGCACCGCATGCGTCTGACGTCGGGCACCACCACATTCAAGCTGGCTATCACCGAAGCACATGCGCCAAACGTGTACGTATCGATGCTGGTTGCCCGTGGGCGCAGCGCAGCGCCGGGCACACTCGGCGATCCCGGCCGGCCAACCGTGCGCGTTGGTTACGCCGAGTTGCGCGTTACGCCCGAAGTGAAACGGTTGTCCGTAACCGTTGTGCCAAACAAGAACGAATATCGTCCCGGTGACACCACGCGCATCACGCTGGATGTCAAGAACGCCAGCAAACAGGGTGTGAAGAGCGAAGTCACGCTGTGGGCCGTTGACGAGGGTGTGTTGTCGTTGACAGGTTACAAAACACCCGACCCACTTGGACTGTTGTACGAACCGCGTGGCGTCGGAATGACGCTTGCAAGCACGCTCGTGTCGGTTGCACCACAAATTCCCGAGGGCGACAAAGGCTTCCGTGAATCCGGCGGCAGCGGCGGACGTGACGGCGCAGATGTTCTGCGTTCGCAGTTCCGCACCACTGCATTCTTTCTGGGATCTGTTGTCACAGATGATGCGGGCCACGGGGTCGCGCTCGCGAAGTTGCCGGACAATCTCACCACCTTCCGCGTGATGGCGGTGGCCGTAACACGCGCCGACCGGTTTGGCAGTGGGACTGCCAAGCTACTGGTTACGCGACCGTTGGTTGCGCGTGCGGCGCTGCCGAGATTCTTGCGCCCGGGAGACGCGGCCGATGCCGGTACTGCCGTAAACCTGCGCAGCGGACAGAAAGCATCAGCCACAGTGGACGTCAGCGTGCAAGGCGCTGCCATCTCCGGCAAAACTTCGCAAACCGTCACGCTCGACGCCGGACGTGGAAAGGAGGTGCGTTTTCCCATTCGCGCAATTCCCGGCAAGCAAGCGACGTTCCGGTTTGAAGTGAAATCGGGCAAGGAAAAAGACGCGCTGCAAACCGTCATTCCAATTCGCGAAGATTTGCGTCCAACAATCACCACCGCGGGCGGCACGTTTGCGACGGCAGGAACGTTGGCGCTGGCAATGGGCGCTCCGCTTGATGGTCCGCTCGATTATTCGCGTTCGGAACTCACGCTCAACATTGGCAGTTCGCCGCTCGCAGTCGTACGCGCGGCGGCCGAACGCGCGCGCAGTTATCCGTACGCGTGCACCGAGCAAATCAGCAGTACGGCGTTGCCACTGTTGATGTTGTTGAACTCCGATCGTGCAAACGCCGCTGCGATTGAGGCGAACACCAGTCAACGACTGGCTCCAGGCACCGCAGTTGGCGACGTCACGGGATCCATCAGCTCGCTCGCGCGTCGACAACGCACCGACGGCGGCATTGGGTATTGGGGCGCGAGCGACTGGACGACTCCGTGGCTCAGCGCACAAGCCGCACTGATCTTCGCCGAGGCAAAGGATGCGGGAATAGCTGTGAACGATTCGGTGGTTGCGCGACTGGTTGGATATCTGCAAGAGGCAGCGGGCAAACCAATCACTGCACAATCGCCCACTACTGGCTTCACTCCGGTCGCACAATTCTACGACAAGCGTGGTGCAATTTTGGCCGAGTATGTCGCGGCGGTCGATGGATTGAGTCGCTTGGGGAAACCCAATATCGCGGTTGAAAACGAATTGATTCGTCGCGCACCGCAGTTGGCGTGGGAAGATCGTGCGCGGCTCGCTCGCGTACTCGCGCGCCGCAACGCCATGGCACCTGCTCGCGCCTTGCTGGCCCCGCTGTGGGCCAGCGTACGAGTCGACGGCCGTCACGCAGTACTGCCCGACTCGGCACTTGGTGCCACGTATTTCTCATCGCAGGCACGTCCGGCGGCGCTGCTGTTGTCCGCCACGGTGGCGGTAGCGCCCGACCACGAACTCGTAGGGCCGCTGGTCGAAACGCTGATCAGCGCGGGACGGCGCCGCAGCGACATGTTTGGCGAAACACAGGACTTGAGTTCGTCGGTGCAAGCGTTGGCCGATGTTGAGCGCCGTCAGCGTGGCGCAGCCAAACGCGGAGTTCGTGTTGTCGTCAATGGTCGTACGCTCCTCGAGATTCCGACGGGCCGGCTTGCGAAGGACACCACGCTCTCATTGGCGTCAGTTGGGGCGAATGCAGCATCGGGCGATTCGTTGCGCGTTGAAATCACGCCGCTGGCGGCCGGCAATCCGTTGTACGCTGTGGCGTCGCTGTCGGCGATAGCAAAGACGCGTCCCGTCACGCCGGTTGATCGTGGCTTCACGCTCGAACACTGGATTGAAGGTGTGGACGATCGCAAACCCGTGACAACAGTTGCGGCGGGCGCATTGGTGCGCGTGTTCGTACGCATCGCGGTCAACACCGAGCGACGGTTTGTTGTGGTTGATGATCCGTTACCCGCGGGCCTCGAAGCCGTTGATCTCTCGCTTCGCACTTCACCGTTGGCCAGTAACACGCCGCGCGCGCTCAACACACCGTCGTCAATGGAACCGTTCGAGCGTGAACGCGACGACAACGCAATCGGTAGCTGGGGTTACGGCCGTTGGGATAGTGGCTGGTGGTCGCCGTTCGATCACCAGGAACTACGCGATGATCGCGTAGTGTGGTCGGCGACCGTGTTGTGGCCCGGCAGATACACGTTGTCGTATCTCGCACGCGCGGCAACACCCGGCACATTTGTGCGTCCGCCCACGCACGTGGAGGAGATGTATGATCGCGCGGTGTACGGTCGTGGTGACGGTGGCGTGTTCGTGGTAACACCGCCGCGCTGATGATGCCATTTGTGTCGCGTCTGCTTACGTCGCACAAACGCTCGTCGTCAGCCCGCTTGCGTGATTCGACCACGGGCAAGGTTCTGATTGCCGGCACCGCGGCGGCGTCACTGCTGCTTGGTGCGGCGGTTGCATTTGTCGCGTGGCCAATTCACGCGCGTGATTTGATGTCGCCCGCGCAGTCGGGGGTAACGGTCACCGATCGCGCGGGCGCAATTCTGCGCACAGCCCGCGCCAGTGATGGCTCGCGTCTTCGCTGGATTCCGCTCCGCGACATGGACCCGGCACTGCTGGCAGCGTTTGTTGCCACCGAAGATCGTGGATTCTATTCGCACCACGGCATCGAACCGATGGCATTGGCACGCGCTGCGCGCGACAATTTGTTGGCCGGTCGCATTGTGTCGGGCGCGAGTACGATCACAATGCAGGCAGCGCGTCTCGTCGCCGGATTACCTCGCGGCATCAGTGGCAAACCACGACAGCTACTGTGGGCACTCCGTCTCGAGGCACATCTCACAAAGGATGAAATTCTTGAGCAATACCTGAATCGCGTTCCGTTGGGTCAAGGCGCCATTGGTGTTGAGTCGGCCGCGCAACTCTACTTCGGCGCATCCGCCTCCAACCTGTCGATCGGTCAATCGGCGCTGCTGGCAGGTCTCGCGCGTGCACCGTCGCGCGACAATCCCATTGTGAGCGAAGCACGGGCCCGTGCACGTCGATCGCTTTCTCTCAAGCGGTTGCAAGCGCGCCATCTCACCACCACGGAAGAAATTGAACGCGCCAATGAAGAACCGGTACGCGTACGTTCGCCGGTGGCTGCACGGAGTGTCGTTGCATCAAACGCGCCGTTCCCTGCCCCGCACTTCACGAGTTGGTTACTCGCGCGCGACGATGACATGCGGGATGCGAATAGCAGTCCGCTGGTGCTGGACAACAACAGCATCAATAGACCAACCTCTATTCGCACAACACTCGATCTTGCGTTGCAGACAGAAGTTGAAGGCGAAGTACGAGAGGTTGTCAGTCAGCTCGCAAGTCAGCAGGTGCAACATGCTGCAGCAGTCGTGCTCGATAACACCACTGGTGATGTGCTGGCGTGGGTGGGCAGTCCCGACTTCAACGCTCCCAGCGGTCAGGTTGACATGGTGGTTTCGCACCGCCAGCCAGGTTCCGCACTCAAGCCATTTATATACGCGCTGGCGTTCGATCACGGTGTGACTGCCGCGACGGTGCTTGACGACATCTCGCGCAGTTGGCAAACACCCTCGGGTCCCTATCGCCCCCGCAATTACGATCGGCGCGAACATGGTCCCGTGCGCGCACGGGAAGCGCTCGCCAGTTCGTACAACATCCCCGTCGTGCAGCTGGCCGATCAACTCGGTGTTCCGGCGGTGCTCCACACGTTGCGTGATGCAGGGTTTGCCTCACTCACACGCTCCGCCGAACACTACGGCCTGGGGCTCGCACTTGGCGATGGTGATGTTTCGCTGATTGAACTCACCAACGCATACCGCGCGCTCCGAAATGGTGGCGTGTGGCATCCCATTCGTGTTGATGCAAATGCACCGGCAACGGGCAGAGCGGTGCGCGTGGTGAGTCAGGGCGCGGCTACGTTGGTGCTGGATGTGTTGTCAGATCCGGCGGCGCGGCTACCGGGTTTCGGCGAAACCACACCGTTCGATTTTGCATTTCCTGTTGCGGCGAAGACGGGCACGTCGCGGCATTTCACGGATAACTGGGCGGTCGCCGTCGCGGGCAATTTTACGGTCGGGGTGTGGGTCGGAAACTTCGACGGACATCCAATGGCCGCGGTTTCAGGTGTGACAGGAGCCGGACCGTTGTTGCGACGTGTTGTGTTACGCACCGCAGCGCGCATGCCGCCAGGAGTTTTGCCAACACCAACAGATGTTGGAGCAACGCGTGAACGGGTATGTCGGGTATCAGGCCAACGTGCCATTCCCGACTGTCCGGCAATTGATGAGTGGTTTTTGCCCGGCACGCACGCTCCAGCCGGTGAGAATTGGTATCGGGAGGGTGCGTTAGTATTGCCCGCGCGTTATGCCGCTTGGCGGAAACGCAGTACTGGACAGGTAGGGGATGGCGAACGTGTGGCGACGTCCGGTGCAAACAGCGACAACGTCAGTCGCGCCGATCGCGCACCACAAGCCCTGACGATCGACTCGCCGCGTAATGGAGATCGCTACGAAGTTCCGCTCGGTGTTGAAGCATCGGTCGCAACAATTTCACTGCGCGCCGCGGGCGCGGAATCGTCATCAAGACTCATGTGGTCAATTGATGGAAAAGCGTTTGTAGGCACGCGCTGGAAGTTGGTGGCGGGTGAACACACGATTGCGGTGCGCACGGCGAACGGGAAGACGGCGGAAGCGCGGGTGCTTGTAACGACTGAGCGCGGCGCGAACTAGTGGGTGACCGCTCTCGGTTCGCTCATCATTCGCATTCGCCGGCCGCCATCGACATTGCACCCGCCACTAGACCGGCCGCCCCGGCTACCCGTACGTTGTGCTGAGTTCTTCAGAACGGTCGGCAACTCCGCTGCAACGCCACGCGATCGCCCGATCGGTTGTCTGAATTCGTTGCCGCCGCCATCACCTCACCACGCGACATTGCCACGAACTGCTGCGAGCTTTCCGTCATCGGAACTTCGGTAAAACCGATTTGCGCCAGCGCCACAAGTCGATCGGTATTGTGTCCAACTTCATAAATCTCAACTTCTCGTGGCGACCCATTTTCTACGAGGAGCACGTAACTGCGGCATCGCGGCGGGGTGTTGCGCTCGGCCTTCGCAATTGAGTCGTCGGTTGCGCGCTTGGCCGCGATTTCTGGCGTTGCGGCTGGAATTTTCGTTGGGTGATAACAGCCCGCGGCGATTACCACAGACGGCAACATCATTGACAGAAGCCCGGGAATGGTCGGACCCCTTGAATATTTCTTCCAACGATTCAGGAGATGCATAGTCACACGCCCGTCGAGAAATTGTGGAACGCCACACTCTCGGTCCCGCAGCCTGTCTCGATCCAGCATACAGTATCCGCTCGAAAGAAGCGAGTACTTTTCGTAGCTTATCTCGTGCGAGTGCTGCAAGACGGATCGAGCCGGTGGTGCGTCCTTGGTAGACGTTGTCCGGACAACTCCGTTACGTGTCGCCTGTCACGATCGGCCAACTTGCCGAAGCCATCTCCCGCCCCAAACACATTCAGCGTGCAATTGCTTCTCAAGCAGTACCCGTCGCTTCAGTGGATCGCACCATTCGGTGTGTTCATGCTGTTGCTGATGGTCACACAAACGTTCACGATTCCTCAGCCCTGGGTATCACTTGGGTGGGTGGGAATCCTGATCGTAATCATCGGGACGTGTTCGGCAGGCGTACTGCGAACCCTGCGAATCGAACACTGGGTCGGGAGCGTCCTGCTGGGCGTGGCCGTGTGTGCGCTGTGGGTGGCCCCCGACATGCTCGTTCCCGGCTGGCGCGGCCATTGGCTCTTTCAGAACAGTTTGACCGGCACGCTCAAAAACAGTATCGCTCCGGCGGAGCTCGCCGACCCGCTCGTACTCGTGCTTCGGTTTAGCCGAGCGGCGTTGCTCGTGCCAATTCTGGAGGAGCTGTTCTGGCGGGGCTGGCTGCCGCGCTGGATCGTGAACAACGATTGGGAGAAGGTGCCACTGGGCACCTACACGCGGGCGGCGTTTCTGATCACGGCCGTGTTGTTTGCGATGGAACACGGACCATACTGGGAGGTTGGGCTGCTCTGCGGCTTGATCTACAACTGGTGGATGCAGAAGACGCGTTCCTTGGGCGACCTCATTCTGGTGCACGCGGTGACCAATGCGGCGCTCTCCACGTTTGTGCTGGTCACCAAGCGGTGGGAGTATTGGATGTAGCCCCGTGGTCTTCGCGGCATTTTGGCGCCTGGCGCTATAAAAAAAACGGACGCTGGCGCCTCCAGTCATTCGGAGTTCGCCAGCGTTTGT
>JBDUBA010000497.1:0-2035 GCA_040004335.1 Gemmatimonas sp. | reverse complement strand
TGCGAAGGAGCAATCCAGTCAAGTCAGCCATCGCATTGATGCGGTGGTGCTGCACCGCGTGTGGGGGCCGATCATTTTTCTGCTGTTGATGGCCATCGTGTTCGAGTCGGTGTTTGCCTGGGCGAATCCGCTCATTGATGGTATCGAGACTGGACTCGCATTCCTCGGCACCAACGTTGGCGGTGTGCTTCCAGATGGCGACTTGCGCAGCCTGATTGTGGACGGAGTGATTGGTGGCGTTGGGTCGGTGCTCGTGTTCTTGCCGCAGATCGCGATTCTGTTTGCGTTTATTGGCGTGCTCGAGCAATCGGGGTACATGGCGCGCGCGGCATTCTTGATGGATCGCGTCATGCGTCGCGTGGGTTTACACGGCAAGAGTTTCATTCCGATGTTGTCCGGCTACGCTTGCGCGGTGCCGGGCATCATGGCCACGCGCACCATCGAAGATCCCAAGGACCGTCTCGCCACGATAATGGTTGTGCCGCTCATGAGTTGTTCGGCGCGACTGCCCGTATACACGTTGCTGATTGGCGCGTTTGTGCCGGCCATTCATTACTTCGGATTTATTGGCCTGCAAGGGCTAACGATGCTGTCAATGTATCTCCTGGGAACCGTAGCAGCGTTGGCAGCGGCCGCAATTTTCAAGCGCACGTTACTCAAAGGTCCGGTGCGGCCGATGATTCTTGAGTTGCCGCCGTATCGTTGGCCAAGCGTGCGTTCGCTGGCGGTTTCGGTGACACAACGTTGCCGCTTATTTCTGCAACGCGCCGGCACGGTCATTCTCGCACTGTCGATTGTGTTGTGGGCGCTCGCCACCTATCCGAAGCAAACACCGGACCCAACGTTGTCCGTACCGTTGCAACAGGAGGCACAGTTGGCGCATTCGTTGCTTGGGCGCGTTGGGCACGGCATTGAACCGTTGGTGCGTCCGCTGGGATACGACTGGAAGATTGGTGTCTCAATCGCCGCAAGTTTTGCTGCGCGCGAAGTGTTTGTCTCGACCATGAGCACTATTTACGGTGTCGGCAATACGGATGACGATGCGGTCGCACTGGGCCGCCGTCTTCGCGAAGAGCGTGCGCCCGAAACGGGCAAACTGGTGTATACACCGTTAGTAGCCGTGGGGCTGATGGTGTTCTACGTGTTCGCTCTCATGTGCATGAGCACCATTGCGGTTACTGTTCGTGAAGCAGGCGGGGGGAAAATCGGTTGGGTGTGGGCCGGTTTGCAGTTCGCGTACATGCTGGCGTTGGCGTACGGGGCCGCGTGGATCGTGTATCGCGGCGGCATCGCACTCGGGCTGGGAGGATGACGATGGGTGGAATTCCGATGGATAGTCTGGTGGTCGCACTCGTGGTGCTCGTGGCGGCCGCGTTTGTTGCACGAAAAATTTTTGCAGCAGTCCGATCGGCGCGTAACGCGAAGGCGGGCTGCGCAACGGACTGCGGTTGTGGATCGAGTACGCCCTCGGGAACCGACTGGTCGAAGAGCTGAGGCGGCAGACGGCCAAGGGACTGCATATAGTTGAACATCGGACCCAAATGCAATCGTGAGCGCATTAATACGGGCTGCGGAAAATTGCGGACAAATTGAAAAGCAACAGCGTTGAAGCGGATTGGGCGGTTCAATATTCCCGCGGGCAACTCTCAAAAATATTGGCGCTTCAGGGAATTTCGGGGAGGAACTAAACGCGCTCGGGCAAGGGTTTGTCGCGAAGCAGAATGTTATTCCACGCGAAGACGCGGAGCTGAAAAACAGAGCGCGGAGGCCTGCAACGTGTTCGGGAAGAATCGCATGTGGCCACGCAACTCCACGCGTCCGCATGAAACCACGTCACCTTCAGCGTCGCCCCGATTTCACCGATGAATCAAAATGTTTTGAAAGTTCCAATTGAGCCATGGGATTGCAACGACGCGAATGCGCGCTATCCGATTGATCCGCCCAATCCGCTTAATCCGCTTAATCCGCTTCGACGCGGTTCGCGGTTCGCGGTTCGCGGTTCGCGGTTCGCGGTTCGCGGTTCGCGGTTCGCGGT
>JBDUBA010000469.1:0-22529 GCA_040004335.1 Gemmatimonas sp. | reverse complement strand
TTCGCCGGCTCCTCGCGCCGCTTATGGACATGACTGAAGCCGGCCTGACGGAACGTAGCTATGCAGCACCTTGAGACCGAGCGGATTGCCGCGTTTGATCACGACGAGCCGTCAGCTGAAGAACTGGCGCATCTTGCCGCATGCACCGTTTGTCGCACCGAACGCAACGCCTTCAGTGCGTTGAACCAACGCTCAATGCAGATGGCAGCCGATGCACCCGCCTTTTCTGCGGCGCCACGTTTGACAAACTGGGAGAGTTTATCCACGCGCTTGCGCGCGGAAGGACTGATTGCCGGTGATGCTCCGCCGGAAGTCACGCGGTTCTCCGACGCGGAAGTCGCATCCAACGAAGTGCGTTTCGAAAACGTGATGCGCGCGCTGAACAAGCCAACGTTCGTTGATCGCAACGAAAACGAATTGCAGGCAGTCGCGATGGATTCGTGGTGGCAACGCGCGAAACCGCGCAGCAACAGCGAGTTTTTCCGCGCGGTCGCCGCTGTGTTGTTTTTCGCGATTTCCGGCGCTGGGCTGAATCAGATTCGGAACAATCGCTCCGGCAGCGCAGGTGAACCGACCAGTATCACCTCCGCCTCCATCGGTATCCCGGATTTCAGCAACACCGGCTTTACTTCGGTCGACCAGGCCACGAAGGCGCTGGTGAACATTGAGCGCGAGTTCGATCGCGCTTCAACGTATATCACCGCGAACGACCCGTCCGCCACCAAGACCGACATCTTGCGCAAGCGCCTCGCAGCGCTCGATCGCGTGATCGCGGCGACGCATGCGGAATGGATTAACGCACCGCAAGATCGTGTGTTGGAACATCACTACAACTCGGCCTACGCCGCGCGCGAACTCACGCTCAAGCAATTGGGCGGCGCCCTGCCGGTGGGTCGTTCGCTTGAACGGTTTTAACAGGTGTTCACAATGAAGAGCAGGGTGTCCGTAACAGGTGCCGCCGGAGTGTTGTTGTTCGCGCCATTCGCCGTCGTTGCGCAAGGCGGCGGGGGCTCAATTCGCGCAACGCCGCGAACGAGTAACGCCGCCGGGGGCAACATGTGTTTGCAGTTGGAAACCGGGCCATCTCGCCTCTCGAGTTCGCCCGAAGGACTCACGTTCATTCGCATGAAAGCCGAAGTGGATGCGGTGGAACGGGCCAGACGTGCGGACTCTTCGCAGCATCGGCAGATCATTATCGTGCAAGGTCGGCTCGATTCGCTTGGTCAGCTGCTCGGAGGCACCGGCGACCCGAGAGCAAATCGCTTTTTCTTCGAAATGCGTCAAGGATCGGCGGTACCAGCTGATTCGCAGCGCATGGACCCGTCCGATCCAATGCGCATGATGGTGAGCGCGAAGTTGCGCGAACTGCTACCACAAGTTGCTGAACTTTCGCGCGCTGGTGCACCAACGGTTGTCGGTACGTTGAACATTCGTCTCAACACGCTCGGCTACGTGGGACTCACGGCAACGGCGGGTACGTTCCCAATGACCGTCGATCCCATGCTGCCGTTCGCCTACTGCGATTATCCGCGTGTCGAATCGGTTGAGGTGGGTTCACCAGCCGATCGTGCCGGATTGATTGCCGGAGATACGCTGATCGCGTACAACAATCGCGACTTGCGGCAAACCAACGTGAACTATCCGGATTTGTTGATTCCGGGAAAGAACTTGTTAATCAAGTTTCGTCGTGATGGACAAACATTCAACAAAAGCATGATTGTGGCGGCGCGCGATCAGGACCGTCAGTCGCGCCTGACTTCAATGGGTGCGTGCACGGAAGCCGAAGCCGCCAGTGGGTGTATCAGTGACCGCGTTGTCGTGCGCGCCGGAGGCGTCGCCACTGGTGGCTCCGCTTATAACCGCCTGCGCAGCAGTGCGCCGAGTCCTGCGGCCATGCCGTCAGGAATGCTTGTGCGTGGCGCAGCGGCGTTTGATGGCATGGGCGGAATCAGACTCGCCGGCGCATCGATTATCACGTTCGATGAACAGACTGCAAAAAACATAGGTACGGAGGCAGGGCTGTTCGTCTTCGTATCGCCGGAAAACACACAGGCGTATCAGCAAGGACTGCGCAGTGGTGACTGGGTTGTTTCGGTGAACGGAACTGAGGCGCGGGACGTCGCCGGTTTCAAGAAAGCATATGACAGCAAGTTCAGTGATCGCGCGGTTACACTGCTGGTGAGCAGCAAAACAGCCGGTGCCCGCACGGTCGTCATTCAATGGTAAACTGACAGGTGCGTCGCGCGCACGCCTGCGCGCGACAACAGTTTGTTTAATGGTGGTTGTTGCCGGAGCCGGCTCCGTCTTTCGTCGAACCTGCCGGCACCGAATACAACAATCGAATGGTCGCGCGATCGGCATCCGACAAATCCCGCACACGCACTCGCGGTGACATGATGTTGGCGAGATCCGCGGTGTGGTCGAGGCCGAGCAAGTGTCCCACTTCGTGCAACGCAATCGCGCGCATTTGTAGCGGACTGACCGGGCCACCCGCCGGATGTGTCAACGACAACACGATGTCCGCCGACACGAGCCACCATTCGCTCGTTCGCGTCCACGTGGTCTTGCCGCTGATGCCCGTCGGAAATTTTGGAATGAACCGAACGTGCACATCGGCACTGGCCGAGTCGCGCACAAATGTGAAGCGCATTGGAATGCCCGCTTCCACCCATCCGTCGAAGCCGTCGCGCACCGACACCGGGAAGTGTTCATCCCACCCGTCAAGTTCGACCGTTTCATCGATCCAGACGCGAACAGGATTCGTCACGCGCACGGGCCAGCGCGCCAGCGACGAGTCGCGCGATGCCAAGAGTTCGTCGATGTACGTACCGGACGCGCCTTGCAGAAGCCGCCTGCGCAGCTCGTTGGGCGCAAGCGCTGGTTCGGAACCCATCACTTCGCGCATGACAATTGCCGGCCGTTCGAACGGGACCCCCGGATCGGCCGCATCAATGGTCGAATCGATCATCCCCGACGCGCCAACTGCCGCGCTCACTCCGGAAGCGGGCGCGCCGCGCAGTTGGCGCGCTTGCAGCCCGACGAACGCGGCTAACGCCAGCACACAGCCCGAAAGCGTGACTTCGACGTATTTCACGCGATGTTGCGCTGAGTGGCGCGAGAGGAGGCCGAAAAGTGATGCACAGTCTTGGAGGACGAGCAGCGGCTCCTCTCCGTTACGGCTACGATTGAGGCCAAGCGTCGTTCCGTCCATCGCTATCGCGATTGCTCTGGCTGGTTCACGATAAAAACGGCGCGCATCAAGGAGCCTGGCCTCGCGTTATTCGTGCCTCCACCCCCCCACGCGCCCGCGGAAACAGGAACAGATACAGAACTGGTTGCGCGTCTGATTTTCCAGGCGAAATAGGTCCGCTGGAGACTATGGCTGCGCGCTACTCAAGTGATAACCGTTGGTTTGTCTCGTCCGGTAAGTTGCGGCAACTGTGATAACTCCAACGCACCCGCAATGAGCGGCGCCAGCGCATCCTGCGTGGCCAGTGCGTGCTTCGCAGCGTTCGCTTCGTACGATTCGATGTACACGCGAATGGTGGCGCCCTCCGTTCCGGTTCCCGACAGGCGAAACACTATGCGCGCGCCGTCGCCCATCAGCACCCGCAGGCCCTGCTTCGCGCTCACGCTTCCATCCACCGGATCGGTGTACGAAAAGTCATCAGCCGCCACGACGGTGTGTCCAGCTATTTGCGTGCCCGGTAACTGTGACAACCGCGACCGCACGCGATCCATTACGCTGTTAGCCGCCGCCGTTGGAATTTCCTCGTAGTCATATCGTGTGTAATAATTGCGGCCAAACTTTGCCCAATGCTCGCGCACGATAGTTTCGACCGACTGTTTGCGCACCGCAACTACGTTCAACCAGAACAACACAGCCCAGAGTCCATCCTTCTCTCGAACGTGATTGGAGCCGGTGCCAAAACTTTCCTCACCGCATAACGTGATGCGGTCGGCGTCCAGCAGATTGCCGAAGAACTTCCACCCGGTCGGTGTTTCAAAACATGGAATGTTCAATGCGGTCGCAACGCGATCCACCGCCGCACTTGTTGGCATGGAGCGCGCCACGCCGACAATTCCGCCCGCATAACCGGGGATCAGCATGGCATTGGCCGCCATCACCGCGAGACTATCGGAAGGCGTCACAAAGAAGTTGCGGCCGAGAATCATGTTGCGATCACCGTCGCCATCCGACGCCGCGCCAAAGTCGGGCGCATCACTACCAAACAACTCGGCGACAAGATCGTGCGCGTACGTCAGATTCGGATCGGGATGTCCGCCTCCAAAATCGGGGAGCGGCGTTCCATTGATGACGGTGCCAACGGGTGCACCGAGTTGCGTCTCCAGAATTTCGTGTGCGTACGGGCCGGTGATTGCATGCATTGCGTCAAAGCGCATTCGAAATCCACTCGCAAAAAGAGCCTTGATGGCCTCGAAGTCGAATAGTGATTTCATGAGCGCCGCGTAGTCTGAAACCGGATCGACAATTTCAATCGTCATCGGACCAATTGCTGTGCCGGTTTCGCGCAGCCAGATGTCATCGAAATCATCAATGCGATAACTCGTTAATGCGGCTGCGCGGGCGGCGACGGCGTTCGTGAATTGCTCGGGCGCGGGACCACCATTGGCCGTATTGTATTTGATACCGAAGTCGCCATCGGGTCCGCCAGGATTGTGACTGGCCGACAAGATGATTCCACCAGAGGCACGTTTCCGAATCAAGTTGGATGCGGCGGGTGTCGACAAGAGTCCATCTCTGCCCACAATTACGCGCTTCACATTGTTGGCCGCGGCCATCCGAAGAATGATCTGAATCGCTTCGCTGTTGAAGTAGCGACCATCGCCACCAAGAACGAGCGTGTCATCGGGTTTGAGTGCCGCGACATCGAGAAGCGCCTGCACAAAGTTTTCGAGATAATGTGGCGTCTGAAAAACCCTGGTGCGTTTCCTCAGCCCGGACGTACCAGGGCGTTGATCGGCAAAGGGCGTCGTTTGAACAGTGCGCACAGTTTTCATGGTGTCAGCGTTGCGGGAGCGGGCAAGTGACAATTTGTATGGGAGCGTTTTGCCCTTCGCGAGTTAACAGAAGTTGCGATGTCGAACCGAGCCAGGTGATGCCTTCGCCGGGGAGCGCTTCGATGTTCTCGATATTACACGTTGCCGGTGCGATCGCGTTGATCACGCGCCCGCTCGTCGTGTCGGTTGCGAAAATGTAAATCTGCCCGTAAGTGCGAATCGCCAAAAATCGCGAATCGTCTGACAACGATGCGTCGGTGAGACGCCGCAGGCTTGACGAGCCCGGTACTATTGGCAGGCTGTCCAGAAGCGTTGCAGTTACAGTGTCGTGCGACGCCCATGCTGCAACCGGTACTTCAAACACAAGCGCCTGGCGCAATGTGCCTGCAGTATTCTTGAGTGGTCGCTTGGTCAGCAAATACGTGTTGCCTGTTGGGCCGACATACATGGCCTCAACGTCATGCGGGCCATCCGGATAACGCACGACCAACGTTTCCGCGCGCAATTCCCCTTCGGTCATATCACGCGTGACAGTCGGTTCTGTGACTTGATAAAGTTTGACATCGGGTCTTACCGCACCGTTATCGCCAACATCACCCAGGAACAGACACGCAGCGCCTGCCGTTGTTGCGGCGGTGGCGCGCAAACAGGTACCGCGCGAGGCCGCCTCCCAATCATTGTTCGATGCGCCAGTTACTCTCCAGCGACCGCGGGTCTTGCCCGTGGTGTCCAAGGCAAACAGCGCTGGGTCGTTGCCGGAATCATTGATTGTGAAGAAGACACCCGGTTGCGTTGAAGACATGACAGCGGCGGAACTCTCTTGCAAATCGCTGGGTTCGTTCATGCGGACACTGTGAACACTTGCAGGTGTTACGCCCATGGAGTCGGCGTTCACCGTCGCGGAAAGCGCCTGCACGGCGCGGTGTGCGGTTTCGCTGGCACTGCACGCTGCCATGGCGCAAACGGCAACTGCGCGCAACACGATCTTCAGCCAACCAACAGTCGATGAAGTTCGTTGTGCGCGCAAGGGAATGCGCAAGGGCATGCCCAAGTGAACGTGCAAGTGAATGCGCGAGGGCATGCGCAAGTGAACGTGCGAGGGTACGCGCGGGCGGTCACTCGGAGCGATACCTGTCCGCCCTCTCACGCGCCCTGGCTGGTCGTTGGTTCACCGCTGCGTCCCGCAACGGACAGACTTCCTGCCAAATCACTCACCATCCCTCGCCGGTCTCTGTAAGCGCCGGCGATTCCCAACGATGCGACTTGGCTGAGCGAAACACGGCATCAATTACGCGCATGTTGTTGATGGCGTCGTGAATGGACACAGCAACCGTGTTCAACCCACGCACGGCCTCGGCAAAACGTGTGGCCTGTAACGTGTACTGATTCACGGGCGGGAATGTTATCCGCTCGGCGCCAGACCCCGTCAAATCCCGTCCGTCGTCAACAACAAGCCCGCTCGAAATCCCTGGCGGCGGATTGAATGGGATATCAATGGCGATGTGGCCGCGCGTGCCAAAAATTTTCATCTGTTGATGCAGTGCAACCTGACCACCAAAGGTGAAGGCAGCTTGTCCGGATGGAAACCGCATCAACACAGATCCGACTCGGTCCACGTGCATGTCCGGATCAAACTCCAGCTGACCCACGACGTGCAGCGGTTCCTCACCAAACAACCAGCGCGACATTGTGATCGGGTAACATCCGATATCCAGCAACGCCCCGCCGCCCCATTCCGGATTGCTGCGCACGTCCGCCGGATCGCGACGGTAGTAGGTGAAGTGTCCATTAATCAAGCGCAACTCGCCAATGCGCCCACTGGCAATCAGCGCGCGCGCCGCTACCCACTGAGGATGAGTACGCACCATAAACGCTTCACCAATTTGCACGCCAGTTCGTTGTTGTACGTCCAATAGTTGTTCGGCCTCCCTCGCGTTCAGGGCGATGGGTTTCTCACATAACACATGTTTGCCACACTCCGCCGCGCGAATCGTCCACGGAACGTGTAAATGGTTGGGAAGTGGATTGTAGATCGCTTCCACATCCGGATCGTCCAGGAGTTCCTGGTACGATCCATACGCACGCGGAATCCCCAACGATGTGGCAGCATCGCGTGCCTTCGCAGCATTACGGGAAGCGATGGCCACCACTGAACAAAGCGCGCTTTGTTGCATAGCCGGAATTACTTGTCGCACAGCGATGTTTGCTGCGCCCAGAATTCCCCATCGAACGGGGGTCGTGTCGCTCGCCGGTGTCATGGTTGCACGTTACGCGCGCACCATCACGTTGGCCAGTCTTGCTCGGGTACAGAACGCAGAAGAGCCCGGCATTTGGCCGGGCCCGCTGCGCAAGTCACATTTCAAACCGGGTCGCTTACGATGTATGCGATATCTCGTGCGCGACCACACTATCTAGGGTCGGCTATCAGATGAGTCATCATCATTTCGATTAGACATCTTCTGTTGCACCTTTCCCAAGGTCTGCTGCGCTTTGCCTTTGATCTGTTCCGCCTTGCCCTTTATTTGCTGGGTGGTATCATCGGTCAAATCGCCAGCCGCAGCGCGTACGCGGCCTTTTGCCTCTTCTGCAATTCCTTTGGCGCGATTCTTGGTGCCTTTGTCATGCATGTCGTCCATGGCTCGCCTCTCAGTGAATGCGGTTTTGTCGTGCGAAGAAGTGTACCCCGGGTTCGAGCACCAGGTTCAACAATACCCACAATACATCTGTGATTTTTGCACCGCTCCTTTACCTGTCTCTCACTACCAGGGGCACAGTGGTGAGCCAGGATGCAGCGAGGCTTGCTACCTCCAGCTTCAAGTCGTTCATTGCCGCAGCCGTTACGGCAACATCAAGCGTTTCGCCGGGTCCCATCACGACCGTGGCGTCACGTGATACCTGTTGATGCATTGGCAATTCCGCACCGTCTTTCGCCAACAGTTTCCATTGCAAAACCGACTTCCCTTGTTTGAGCGAGATGCGCAGTTGCATCTCCGGATTCATTTGAACAATTCTGAATCGGTACGTTGTTCCCGGCTTCAATGAAACGGGTCCGGGTTTAAGCATTCCGTTCACTCGCCCACCATTGAAGTTCGGTCCATCACTGCCCAGGACGAATGTTTCCTCCGCAAGTGCACTACTTGCCGCCGTGGTATCGCGTACAATGAGCGCGCCATACAATCCATAACCAATCTGATGTTCTTCGTTGCTGTGCGAGTGATAGATAAAAGTGCCAGCACGCGGTGGCGTGAACTGGGCCACGAACGAATCGTTGGGTGCAATGGCTGGAGCCAATTTTCCAACGGCACCACTCCATGACGGCACGCCGTCAACGTAACTGTCTTTCAGCTCGATTCCATGCCAGTGTACGGCGGTCGCTTGACGCAACTTGTTGACGACAGTAATGGCAACTGGTTGCCCGCGCTTCAGCTCAATGGTTTCGCTGAGCAGCGGCAATGGCGTTGGTGAACTGGCACCAAGCGTGTAGGCATACCCGTCCTCGTTGCCGAATCGCTTCGCGGCGTGCGAAGCAACGAGTCGCAGCTGCCGCACCGGCGCGACAACGTTCGCTTGGGCTACCGTCGCTGCAGCTGACGTATCGTGCACATTGATGCCAAGCACCAGTCCTCGCATTGAATGTAGATGGCCCGTTGGTTCGGGGCCGCCCGCATCGACATCGTCTGGCACAAGATCGAACGAAAGGAAATGGGAAACATGAAACGTGAAGTGGCAATGAAACAACCAATGCCCAGGTTCTGTAGGCGTGAATTGCAACGACATCGTACTCCCCGACGACATCAGTTCAGTCACCGCGGCTCGCCGATCCGGTGCCTGGTAGACCGTGTCAACGTGTTCGTCACCCCGACTGAGCACATTGAAATAAAATCCGTGCAAATGCATCGGATGTGAATCAATCGTTGGATTGATCCAGCGCCAATGGGCAGTGTCGCCAACAGCGTATTCGAAACGTTCGGTGTATGGCCATGTTTTTCCGTTGATCGCCATAACGGTTCGCTCAACCCACGGTTTGGGCCCCGTGCTGTCGGCGGGTACGCTCCATATTGACAGGACAAATACACGATCGGTTTTGGCCGTCAGAGTGTTGGCGCTGTCGACAACAATGGCTCCGTTCAATTGCGAATCGAGCGCCCGGCGCTCAATCAGTGTGCTGTTATTGGTGGATGCCCAGTAATAAAACGTTCCTGGCGTGGCGCTGAGAAATACGACCGTGTCAGTTTTGCCGGGCGGAATGCGTCGTTCGGACGTACCAAGTCCGTGCACGGTCAGCGTGTCCGCGGTACGCGTATTGTGAATCGTTGCGCTGATGGGCACGCCTAAGCGCACGCGCAGCAGTGGACCAGGCACGCGCCCGGCTTTCCCGGCTTCGGCAAAGGCAAGCACAGTTTCATGTCGGCCATTCTCTTCTTCCGGATACCAACCGCCGGCCTGCACCTCGAGTGCGACCACCAGAGTATCCCGGTGCAGGTGTCCAGCGCGCCCGGTGTTCGGGTTTGCCACCAGGCGGTGTTCTGCCAAGGCCGTAGTGTCCAATGCAGAAGGTGCGCTGCCGGCATCGTCCTGGTGCGAGCCATCCTTGCTGCAGCTCACCACGAGGAGCGCAACCATCACCAGAGCCGTGGTCTTGCGAGCAAACCCCAGGAAGCCTAAACAGCGACTGTACCCTCCGCCGGCACCGTTCGGCGCGATGCTCAGGAGCTGTTCCTGACGGTTCTGAGTGCGTTTGCGGTGCTGCATTTGGAAGCTGCGGTTGAAGTGAGTGACGGATTGCGCCGGTTCGACTCCGGTTGACGAACTGCTGCCCCTTGGGGGCGCCTTGCCACCGCGACAATCCTCGGTGCGGGAACAGTGACTCGCCTAACAACCATCTTGAACCTCGTGGCGTCAAGGACAAAGCGGGGCGTGCAATGAGTGTCTTGACATTAGGTGTTATAACACACAGTATTCAGCCATGACGCCCGACCTCCGATCCGAACTCCGCCAGCGAAAGCCATTTGACAGCCTCCAGCAGGATGCACATCTCAATCTCGTCCGCACGTTTGCGCTGCTGCAGGACGCGTTCGAACAACTCTTCAAACCGTATGGGATCAGCAACACCCAATACAATGTCCTTCGCATTTTACGTGGCGCCGAGTCGGGCGGGTTGTGCCGCAATGAGTTGCGTGAGCGGCTGTTGACTCGAATGCCCGATGTCACGCGACTGCTCGATCGCATGGAGGAAGTTGGGCTGATTGCGCGCGAACGGGTCACGACCGACCGTCGGCAAGTCAGCACGCGCCTCACCAAACAGGGGCGGCGTCTCGTAGACGACCTTGATGACGTCGTATTAGCGGAACACCAGCGTACGCTCGGTCACCTGAACAAAACAGAACTCAATTCACTGATCGAGTTGCTGTCGCGCGCGCGCGAAAACCTTTGAGCATACCATTCACCGTATTGTGAGGCCTTAGATGTTCTTCTTGAAAGCACCAAACTCGCGCCAGATCAATCTCGCGTTGCTGGCGCTCCGCGTGTCGACCGGACTGACGATGGCGGCGCACGGATATCAGAAGGTGTTCACGTTCGGCGTGGAAAAAATTTCCGGCGGTTTTGCCGGCATGGGAATTCCGATGTCGTCCATTGCGGCACCACTCGTATCGTACCTCGAACTCCTTGGCGGGATATTGATCGCCGTTGGTTTTCTGACGCGTCCACTCGCCGTGCTGCTGGCGTTTGACATGTTCGTGGCCTCAACGTTCGTGCACCTGAAAAATGGATTCTTCGCACCAACCGGCGCCGAATTCACACTCTTGCTGATGGTGAACTTTCTCGCGCTCACCATCACCGGCGCAGGTTCTTTTTCCGTCGACTCGGTCGTTGATTCCACGAGGAGAAATGCGTCATGACTGTTGCCAACGCGCCATTCACCGTCGCGCCGCCGCGCTACCAGTTGCCCGCCAGGCTCGAGCTCGGCGCGGTCAAGTTGCAAGTGTCCAACATTGAGAAGTCCATCGCTTTCTACGAGCGCGTAATTGGGTTGCGTGTGCTGCAGCGTGACAACACATCGGCGAAGCTTGGTGCGCACGGAAGCAACGCAACGCTGGTGGAGCTTACCGAAAAGGCGGGTGTTCGACCCGTGCCGAAAATGGGGATGCTGGGTCTCTACCATTTTGCAATTCTGCTGCCAACGCGAGCAGCGCTCGGGCAGTTGCTCGCGCATCTGCGAGTGCTGGGTGTGCACATGGGAATGTCCGACCATCTTGTCAGTGAAGCGATCTACGTAAACGACCCAGACGGGCTGGGCATCGAGGTTTATGCGGACCGGCCGCGCGAAAGCTGGAAAATCGACGGAACTGCTATTGCGATGGCTACGGATCCCATCGACGTCGCGGGATTACTCGCCGCAGGTGGTGACACGCCCTGGAATGGCGCGCCTGTTGGCACGCGCATGGGCCATGTGCATTTGTACGTGAGCAATCTCGACCAGGCGGCGGAATTTTTTCACAAGGGCATCGGATTCGACAAAGTCACGTTGCAATTTCGCGGCGCCTTGTTCATGTCAGCGGGCGGATATCATCATCACCTGGGCACAAACATCTGGGCCGCGGGAAGTCCGACGGCCGGTGAGAACGACGCGCGATTGCTTGAGTGGAACATTCATGTTCCGCTGACCAGTGACGTGGCGGATGTTGCACATTCACTCCAGCACAGCGGAATCGAGACCACATTGGAAAACGATTCGCTTGTGACCAGTGATCCGTGGGGAACGAAAGTGCGCGTTTCTGTTCAAGCACGACATTGATGTTCACGGGATCCAGAACGCAAACAAGGCCGCCATTACTGGCGGCCTTGTTTGTTACCAGGAAACTGTTGTTCAGACCTTGCGACGACGACGAGCGGCGACACCAAGGGCCAACAAGCCAGACGCCATCAGGACGTAGCTGGACGGTTCTGGAGCAACCGTCTGCACTGCGTTCGCGATTTCGAACTGGATGTCGTTGTAATCGGCATCAGAACCACCAACCAACGGTTGACGATCTTCAAAACCAAACTTGATGTTGAAGGTGCCACCACCTGGTGCGATCGTATTCGACGCGCCGGGGATGATCGACACGTGCATCGCTGCCGGATCGCCAGCGTTACGAGCCGTCGGGCCCGTGAAGAACGTGTAGCTCTGCGTCATGTTACGAAGCGCGAAAACGACTTCGGTTCCGGCTGCAACATTTCCGATGTTGACGATGGTGTTCAACGGCGACGCCGGTGAGTTGTTCGTGAACAACAACGTGTAGTTGGACAGGTTACTGTCGAACACGTTGCCGATCTTGTAATACAACTGGTCGTTATCTGCCGCGCTCGTGAAGACATACTTCACGGACACGTTTCCACCGGCGCTGAAGAAACCGAGGCTAGTCGGCTGCGCGTGTGCCGCAACTGCTGACGAAGCCAGAAGTGCACCGGTGATGATGGCGGAACTCGCCATGCGACGAACTACTGTTGCGACTGACACTGTTTTTCCTCCAAGCAAAGAGTACGACGAAACAACGCGATGGAATTCCAGGGTGGCACGGGCGGGCACCGCTGCGTGTTGAATCGCAGTCCAGGCATTCCTTGACCTACGCCGTGAACTATGGGGCTGTTGCGGCCGCGCGTCAAGCATCACGTTACGGGCACTGTTGCATGTGTGCAACAAGTAGGTATCTCATTGGTAAACGCAGCACAACCTTCCCACTGTGGTTCGCCAACTAAGTTTGCGATCGAGGCGTTTCGAATGAAAACGTCAGTGCGACCTTGGGCCCGGGAAGTGACGGTTTGTCCAGCAGCGGCGTCGCAGCCACTAATCGCCACCGCTTTTGAAAGTCTCAGCCCCCAGCCGGAATCTAAATCGTTCACGCACGCCTGCGAGCCTGCAGCCATTACCCGGTTTGGCACTCGCGGGAGCTGTCGGTCTGGCGGCCTGGACCGTAGCTGAACTCGAGACGGCGCGATTCGGGCATCCGGTCGTTGAGGCCCTCGTTGTCGCGATCATCCTCGGGATGGTTGTGAGAACTGCCTGGACGCCCCCGGCACGGGCGGAACCCGGGGTGCGCCTCGCTGGCAAAGGGCTGCTCGAGCTGGCCGTCTGTCTGATGGGGCTCTCCGTCGATCTTCCCATGCTTGTTTCTGCCGGGCCGGCCCTCGCCATTGGGGTGGTACTACTGGTGGTCATCGGTCTCGCTCTCAGCTACTCGCTGGGACGCGCGTTCGGACTGCCGCACAAACTGGCGGTGCTGGTCGCCTGCGGAAATGCGATTTGCGGCAACTCGGCAATTGCGGCGGTCGCGCCGGTCATTGGCGCCGACGCCGAACAAGTAGGTTCGGCCATCGCGTTCACCGCAATTCTGGGAGTGGCGGTGGTACTCGGTTTGCCGCTGCTGATCACGCCGCTTGGCCTCTCGTTCTATCAATATGGCGTGCTGGCGGGCCTCACGGTCTACGCGGTTCCTCAAGTACTGGCTGCGGCCTTTCCGGTCAGTGTCTTGTCAGGCCAGGTCGGAACGCTGGTCAAGCTGGTGCGCGTGTTGATGCTTGGACCGGTGGTGCTGTTCTTTGCGCTCCGACAGCCACGCGTAACTGTGGCGGCGAATGATTCCGCCCGCCAGCCAAACGGAACTTCGGCGCCACTGAACTGGTCCAGCATCGGTCAGTTCGTGCCATGGTTTATTGTCGGATTTCTCGCTCTGGCCGGCGTTCGCGCAATGGGATGGGCGCCGGACGCGACCGTACGCTTCGCGCATCAGGCAGCAACGATCCTGACGGTCGTGGCAATGGCGGCGCTGGGGCTTGGGTGCGATCTACGGGCCATTGCGCGCGCTGGGGCGGGT
This sequence comes from Gemmatimonas sp., assembly GCA_040004335.1. Lineage (GTDB taxonomy): Bacteria > Gemmatimonadota > Gemmatimonadetes > Gemmatimonadales > Gemmatimonadaceae > Gemmatimonas. The sequence goes on along the minus strand of JBDUBA010000469.1, from coordinate 8,652 downwards.
ATTGTCGCGACGGTCGTGGGGTCGCTGCTGGTGTTGGTCACGCTCAGCGTACTTCTGATCCACATTCTGGGCATTTCGTGACCTACCCGGAACGGATGATGAAATGATACCAAAGCCGGATAACAGATTTTTTGGTTCCAGCATAACATTTTCCGGTAGCGGTGGTTCGAACCAAATGTTCTTCCCCTGAACGCCGACGTTCATGCCCCATACAACAACTGCACTCGCTGCCGGCACCGTTGCACCCGAGTTTGAACTCCGTGCAACCCCGGACCAAAGAGTGGCGCTGAGTGAATTTCATGGCCGTCCAATCGTGCTGGTCTTTTACCCTGCCGACTGGAGTCCTGTGTGCGGAGATCAACTCGCACTCTACAACGAACTGCACGCGGAATTTGCCCGCTTTGGTGCACAACTGCTCGGCATTTCCGTAGACGGAGTGTGGTGTCACCGCGCGTTTGTTGAGTCGCGGCATTTGCACTTCCCGCTGCTGGCGGATTTTGAGCCGAAGGGAGCCGTTGCCCGTGCTTATGGCGTGTATCGCGAATCCGAAGGCACCACCGAACGGGCACTGTTTGTCATCGATCGCGCTGGTGTGATTCGTTGGTCATTTGTGTCGCCCGTTGGTGTGAACCCGGGCGCTGATGGCATCCTGCTCGCACTGGAATCCCTTACTCGAGACGAAACATGAGCTCACACGCCGGCACGTTACAACCAGTGGTCGCTGCGCACGACCATGTAAAAGGTCCATCCAACGCACGCGTAACGCTCGTCGAGTACGGTGACTATCAGTGCCCGCACTGCTTTCGGGCATTTCCGGTGGTGCAGGAACTGCAACAGCGACTGGGCAACGAACTGCGATTTGTCTTCCGCAACTTCCCGCTGACCGAGGCGCATCCGGAAGCGATGCACGCGGCCGAAGCCGCCGAGAGTGTAGGTGTGCATTCCGGCGCAGATGCATTCTGGAAAATGCATGATGCCATCTTTTCACATCAACAGGATTCGGAACGGGCGCTCGATGACGCACATCTGGCGCGTTATGCCACAGCCGCGGGTGCGGACGCAACAAAGGTATCGGCCGATCTGGCGGGTGACGTGCATCAGGCGCGAGTTCACGCCGACTTCATGAGCGGTGTGCGAAGTGGCGTAAATGGCACGCCAACGTTTTTTATCAACGGAGTGCGATTTGACGGCGATTGGACTGATGTTGAATCATTCGAGGCCGCATTGAGAGAGTAATTGCGCGTTGATATCGCCGCGCGGCGGCATGATGCACACGACCGGAGAGTTCGCGATTAGTTTGTCGCCATGAAGCATGCCCGCCTTGGATAACGTTACGCACGCGCTGGCCGGCTGTTTGCTCGCGGCGGCAACGGTCACAGTTATTGAGAGGCGCAGTGTACCACTGCCGCGCAGCTTTCGCGTGGTTGCGTCCTCGATTGGTATTATTACGGCCGAGTTGCCGGATGCGGATTTGGTGTACGCGGGATCCGCGCTGGGCATGGGAAAACTCGGCTACCTGCTACACCATCGCGGTTACACGCACACCGTCTTATTTGCGGGCGCGGCTGCGCTCCTGGTGTGGCTGCTGGTGCTGGCTTTCCGAAGAGAGTTGCGCGAAGCGCCAGTCAGCAAAGCGCTTTTGGTGTTGGCGCTGCTCGGCGCGGCTTCGCACCTCGCGCTTGACTACACCAACAACTACGGGGTGCACCCGTTCTGGCCGGTGGAGAATCGCTGGTTTTATGGTGATGCTGTTTTTATTGTCGAGCCGTGGTTGTGGGTGATCGCAATTCCGCCGTTGTTTCAGTTTTATCGCGGACGCGTTGCTCATTCCGTGCTTGGTCTGCTGCTCGTGAGCATTCTCTCCGCATCGTGGCTGTTGGGAATGGTTGGCGGTGGCGTGGCGGTTGCGCTTACGGGGGCGACGGTCATTTGGATTGTGGGCCTTCGAGGGGCGCGCGCCGGCCAACGGATTGCGCTTGGGATTGCAGCTTGGGTTGCGGTCGAGCTGCTCTTTGGTGTTGCGTCGGCCAGATCTCGGAACACCATCGCGGCCAGTGTTGGCTTCAGAACGCTCCGAGACGTCTCGCTGACTCCGTTTATCGGTAATCCGCTCTGTTACCATGCACTGGTCATGGAAGTTGATGGCCCAGCGTATCGCGTGACCAACGCGGTCGTTGCGCCATTTAGCGGCGTACGAAATGCAAACGCTTGCGCAACGGACGCTGAAAACAACTTCAACGGCGGGTCGGCGTTCGGACTGGCCTCGTCGGCGCACGAGTCGGGCAAACAGATTCGATGGTCAAACCAATGGAGTGCGTCGTTGGCCACGTTGCAGCGTATTGTGAACACGTACTGCGAGGCTCGCGCCGCCATGCAGTTCATTCGAGTGCCGATGTGGAACGAACTCCCGAACGGCGCCGTGGAAATTGGGGATGCGCGATTTGGGATTGGTGCTCGGGGATTTGCATCGGTGACGGCCACACTTCATCCGGCGCAGTGTCCGCGCTGGTTGCCCGGCTGGACGCCGCCGCGCGCCGACTTGCTGCCTTAACTTTCAGCTCACATGTGAAGGTCGTGCATTGGCAAATGGTCGCGGGCGCGAACGCCGGCCGCGAACGGGCCGAGCAAATGCACAATGCTGTTGGCGTAGTAGTTGACCAACGGCCTGCCTCGCGGCAGCACAACGTAGCCGTCGCCAGCGCGGGCGATAATTCGACGAAGGCGTAACATGCGATACGCACGGTCAAAGGTCTCGGCGATGTCGCGATCGGCTCTGACCACGCGTCCATTCAGTTCGACCAGCACGTCGCGCATGGCCGCCATTCGCTCCAGCAACTTGTCCCGCGGCAAAAACTCGGCATCGAAGCTCTGGATGGCGGCACAGGCCAGCGGCACTGAGGTCACGGGAATGACGGTGCCAATACGTTGCAACATTTGATCGCAGAAGGCTTGTACGTGCGGCAAGCGTTCGGCGCGTGGAAGTGTGGCAAACGTGATGCGGTTCGATTCGAGGGTGGTCAACCAACCGTCAATCGACACCGGAGCACCGATGGTAACGGCCGCACGTCCGTAACGTTTCCACCGACCCGTTAACAGTCTCCCAATGTTGGACACCAGGTAACTGGCCACCTCGCGAATTTGCGTCCCGCGCGATGACACGGGACGCTCGGCACGAGTTTCCAGTTCGCGCAGCAGCGTACGATCTTCAAGGACACGGTCGTAGTTGATGCCAACGGGCACGACGTACATGCGCGCACGGCAGTCCGGATCGCGCGCGACGCCCAACGCGTAGTCCAACAAACCAATCTTTCCGGGGCGCAGTGCCCCGTCCCGCGACAGTCCGCCTTCCGGAAAAACGCCCTGCGTCACGCTGTTGCGAGTGATCAACTGCACGTAAGCTTCGAGTACCGCGTGATAGAGGGGCTCCCGGAAGCGCCGACGAATGAAATACGAGCCGAATGTCTTGAACAGGTATTCCAGCGGAAATGCGCGCGCCCATTCGCCAACAGCGTATGAGATGGATACCTCGCCCATCATCACATACGCCACCAACACATAGTCCGCGTTGGAGCGGTGATTCATGAGGTAGATGACAATGGAATCGCGCGGCAACCCGCGAAAGGGATCGGGCCGTTCGTATTCCACGGACACTTTGTAAAACAGCCCCAACAACATGCGGCTGACCCAGTATCCCAGCCGATAATAGGCGAGAATGTTGAAAAACGGCACAATTTCGTTCAGGTAAGCGCGTACGCGTTGCCACGTTTCAATTTCGGTTGCGCGCGGTTCGCCGGCGTGGTCGGCCACGTGTTGCCGCACCGCTTCCGCAACCGCGGGCAGTACGAGTACTTGATCAATGACAAACTGTTTCCGCGTGAGTTTGAAGCGATCAATACGTGCACGACCGTGCAGCACCGTACGTCGCCCGAGGCGGCGCGCGAATCGCGACGTCGCAAATGCGATCAGGCCCGCCCCCGAGAGCGCGGCCAGCACTATCAACAGATTCCGGTTGAGTGCAATCAAGGGTGATGCCGTGGGATGAAAAAATCGCAAAGGTACGGTTCGCACTGGCCGCGCGATCGGCCGGAGCGGATGGCCAGAAATATCCCGCGCAGCACACGCGCGCCAGAAGTAGACAGTCGTAAGTTTCTGGATGACCGCTCTCTCGCGCGCTTGTGAATGCCGAACGTCGGATAGGCGATGTCGTGCTGCGGCGTGTTGGATATGGAGGCCTGCGAATTCGTAGTGGTTGACCGCGACGATTACAGTCGGCCCGGCGAACCCACGAGCTTGCGGTTGCGGCATTCGTGCCGGACGAACCCGCAGCGCAATGGTGACACTCGCGTTAACGTGTAAGCGACGCTCAAACAGCGGTGCCCGCCCCAGCCAACGCCCAAGCGAGAACCAAGGATCATGACCCGCCTTCGTGTTGCCCTCATTCCCGTAGCTTGCCTCGGCGCCTGCATGGCATCGGCACCAACACAATCGGCAACGCCGAAGCAGTCGGGTGGAAGCGGGTACTTCTGGACGGAACAACGCGTTGGTGCCACGCATACGCTGATGCCAACCTCGAAAACGGTAGTGTATGGCGGCTACGACGCCGATGCGAAACCAGCGCTTCGAATTGCGTCGGGCGATGAAGTGAATGTTGGCACCGTGTCGACGTGCGGTGCGCGACTGTTGCAACCAGGCAAGGACACCGGCACCGTCGAGCCGGCATATCGTGGCATCGCCGGGCCCAATCGCGATACCACGTTGCGCCGCGGACCTGGCGGACACATTCTGACCGGTCCGATTTATGTGGAAGGTGCCGAGCCGGGTGACGTGCTGGAGGTTCGAATTAAATCGGTGGAATTGGACATTCCGTTTGCGTGTAATTCTTTTGGTCGGGGCAGTGGCTTTATTCCGGAAGATTTCACCAAAACGCAATCGAAAATTGTTCCGCTTGATCGTCAGCGCATGGTTGGGCACTTCGATTCCACCGGAATTGAAATCCCGTTGCGGCCGTTTTTTGGAAGCATGGGTCTGGCGCCCGCTTCAGGACGCATCAACAGCGCGCCGCCCAGCACACATGCCGGAAATTTGGATAACAAGGAATTGGTAGCGGGCACAATTCTTTACATCCCCATCAAGTCGCGCGGTGCCTTGTTCGAAGTTGGTGATGGCCATGCGGCGCAGGGTGATGGCGAAGTGGACATCACGGCGCTGGAAACGGCGTTGCGCGGGCGGTTGCAGTTCATTGTACGGAAGGACATGAAACTGACGTGGCCGCGCGGAGAAACACGCACGCACTGGATTGCGATGGGTACCGACAGCAATCTCACCATCGCAACCAAAACGGCGGTGCGACAGGCGATCGTGTTGCTCGGTGACGTCAAGGGAATGACGCGTGAGGATGCATATCAGCTCGTCAGCACCGCTTGCGACGTGCGTATTACACAGTTGGTTGACGGCACCATGGGCGCGCACGTGATGATTCCGAAGGCGTTGTTCGTCGGGCCTCGCAAATAGCGGCTGCCATCGATTGGACCCACCGATCTACTGAGGAACCGAGCGGGCCCTGCGATCGCTCTGGACGACCGGCGGGCCTGGGGCGCTATTCTTCCCCTTGCGAGACTCACTGTTCAAGACTAGGTATAAACCACAAGATGGTTGGCACCTCGTTCACGCACCGGAGTACTCCATGCCCCCCGGAAACGGCGACCTCCTGCAAGGCACCCTCGGCATCCTGATTCTCAAGGCGCTTGCCTTCCGTGAAATGCACGGGTACGCAGTGGCGCGCTGGATTCAGGACACAACGGGAGATGTTCTCTTCATTGAAGAAGGTTCGCTGTATCCGGCGCTCCGCCGATTGGAGGACAAGGGGTACGTCGAGGCGCGTTGGGGCATTTCCGAAAACAACCGACGCGCGCGTTTCTACGCGCTCACGGTGCAGGGCCGAGAACACCTGGTGGCCGACGCGTCGATGTGGATGCGATTTGCGGAGGCCGTCATGGTAGTGATGCGTGCCGAGCCGCAGTTGGTTGGCGTTACGCCAACGCGATGATGCCAATCCCGAAACCGGAACGTCCGAAAGCAATCGCCGATTGGCGAAAGTATTTGCGTTTTTGGGGACGTGATGTGCAGCGTGACATCGACGATGAGTTGCAGTTTCATCTCGATATGCGGGAACAAGATTTTGTCGCGTCGGGACTGTCCGAACCGGACGCACGAGACGCGACACTCGCGCGCTTTGGCAGCGTTGATGATGTTGCACAAAATTTGCGATCGCATGATCTGAACAGGGAGCGCGCGCGACAGCGTGCCGAGCGATTCGAGACCGTAGTGCAGGATGTGCGCTACGGTGTGCGAAAATTATTGCAAGCTCCAGGATTTACCGTTGCCGTGGTGCTTGTTCTTGCACTCGGAATCGGAATCAACAGTGCAATCTTCAGCGCCGTTGATGCGGCGTTGTTACGACCGCTACCGTTTCGTGATGCAGAACGGTTGGTCCTGATTGACAACATGCGCCTGCCGCCAACTATGCGAATCAACGGCGCGCCGCCGGTCAAACGTAGGCCCGACATTACGGATGTTGCCGGACTCACGGACGTGGTGCAGGGCGTGGGCGCCTATGCAACGGGCGCGTTGAACTTGAGTGGACGTGGTGATCCGGTGCGCGTCAAAGTGGCGTTGACCACCACGAGTTTGCTCACGACTCTCTCTGTGGTTCCGGAACTGGGCCGAACATTTCTCGATGAAGAAGGCCGAGAAGGGGGAGCCGATGTTGTAATGTTGTCACACGGATTGTGGAAACGGCAATACGCCGGTGACTCGTCGATTGTTGGTAAAACAGTGTTGCTGAATGGTGTGGCGCACACGGTCGTTGGAATCATGCCCGAAAAATTCAGATTCCCCTCGGGCACTGAAATCTGGGTGCCACTGACGGTGCCGTTCCTCTTCAAAGGTGCGCGCGCCGAAGCATTCCGTTCGTTCATGGAACTCAAGGCCATTGCCAAGCTTGCGCCGGGTGTGTCCAGCGCCGTAGCCGGGAAACGCGTGCGCGCGTTGTTCGAACCTTACGCCACCGCTGCGCGTCCGATTGTGGAGACCGCTGAAAAACTGGTCGTGCCGTTGCAACAGACGCTTGTGAGTGGACGGAAAACTGCCTTGCTGGTGTTGATGGGAGCGGCCGCGTTGGTGCTGCTGACTGCGTGCGCCAACGTGACGAATCTGCTGCTCTCGCGTTCTGCGACGCGCCAGCGTGAACTGGAAATTCGGGCGGCATTGGGTGCGTCACGTTCACGAATCATCCAGCAACTGTTGACGGAGAGTGTGTTATTGTCGCTTGCCGGCGGACTGTTGGGAATCGGGTTCGCGTACGGCGGCCTGCAACTGCTGACATTGCTCATGCCGCCCGAACTCGTCGATGTCACCGCCCCAACAATCGATGCGCGTGTGCTGGGCTTTTCCTTGGTGCTGGCAACTCTTACCGGTTTGGTGTTTGGACTGTGGCCTGCGCTTGGTGCCGCACGTTCGTCAACGGCTGCCACGAATTCAAATCGCAAGGCGGCAAGTTACGCAGCAACAGCGCGTGACGGGCGTGTAGTGCGGCGCATTTTCGTAGTGAGCGAGGTGGCGTTCGCGCTGATGCTGCTGATTGGTGCTGGACTCATGCTTCGGAGTTTCAGCCATTTGTTGCGTACCAATACTGGTGTCGATGTTGATCGCATTGCAGTGGTAGAACTCAACCTTCCCAAGTCGCGTTATCCAGACAAGGCCTCCGTGCTGGCGTTTCACACCGCCGTACTCGAGCGCGTTCGTCGCATGCCGGGGGTTGAGGCGGCGGCGAGTATCAACGAAATACCGTTGCGAGGCGAAGCGGGCATCGGCATCAGTGCGCAGGCCGAAGGAGCAGTGCCCGATCCGAATGTGAAAGAATTGTATCCGCAGTACTTGCGCATTACTCCCGACTATTTTCGCACAATGGGTATTCGTGTGATCGCGGGGCGCGTGCTCAATGAACGTGATGATGGACGCGAATCGGTCGCGGTTATCAACCAGGCGATGGCGAATGTGTTATGGCCCGGCAAGAACGCCGTCGGCATGCGATTCGCCTTTGGCACGCTGCCCGGCGAACCCCCGGTCTTCACAACAGTGATTGGTGTAACTTCCAATGTGCGGGCACTGACGATTGAGGCCGAAGCCAAACCGCAAATGTTCTTTCCATTCATTCAATCGCCCACGAACATTGCGGGCATCGTTGTGCGTGGAAGCGGTGACACACATGCACTTCTGGCCGCACTAAGTTCCGCCGTGCGTACCACAGATCCTGATCAGGCGATGTCCAATCTGCAAATGCTCGAGCAGGCAGTATCGAGAACGATCGCACCTCGACGTCTCAACACGATGCTGATTGTACTGTTTGGCCTGCTGGCGGTGACGCTTTCGGCAGTCGGAGTTTACGCGGTGATTGCGTACGGCGTCGCGCGGCGAACACGAGAGATTGGTATTCGGCTTGCGCTCGGCGCGGGGGTTGGCAGTGTGCTGCGTATGGTGATGCGGGAAGGCGTGGCGCTTGGACTCATTGGTGTCGCCATCGGACTGTTGGGCGCGTGGGCGCTTTCGCGCTTGCTGGAGAGCATGCTGTTTGGCGTGAGCGTGCGCGATCCG
>JBDUBA010000384.1:0-6756 GCA_040004335.1 Gemmatimonas sp. | reverse complement strand
ACGGCACCCGCTGGCTTGAACGCCAGAGAACCGAGTCGAGCCCGGGATAGCGGTAGGCCGATAACAGACCGCCTGCGCGTGATGCACGCAGAACGATCGGATCTGGTCCGCCTGGAATGACTGGTGGGGCGCCTGCTCCGGCGGTGCGGGGACTGCTGTCAGAACAACCACAGGCAAGGAGCAAAAGCGCCAACGCGATGGGCGTGCGCACCGGACTAAGCTATCCGTCCGTTCAGTGCTGGGGGAGTGGCATTTCGCGAAAGAAAAAGTGGGATGTCTGCTTGCGAAGACACCCCACTATTTCGTTGGAACTACGCCTTGCGCAGCTCCGATCAGTAACTCACACCCAGTGAGAAGGTACCGAATCCTTTAGCTCCTGGACGGCTGGCCGGTACGGCCCAGTCGTATCGCAGAATCGCAAGGTTGAAGATGTTCATGCGCAATCCGAATCCGTAACTCTTGAGCACAGCCCGCTGGGTCAGCACGTCGTAGTTATTCGGCGTGTTCCAGCTCACACTCTGCCCTTTGGTCCAGGCAACGCCCGCGTCGTAGAACACCAATCCCTCAATTGGTGGAATTGGCAAGCCGGTGTTCAACAGGCGCAACACGGGGAACCGCAATTCGGCGTTACCAAATGCCACTCGGCTGCCGATCGTTTCACTCTCGCTGCACCCGGCCCCGGTGTCTGATGGAAGACCGGTGCAGCTTCCCACGAGCTGATCCCGGCTGTAACCACGGATGAAATCCGTACGCCCGATCCACTTCGGGAAACGCGTTTCGTCGCGGCCCGACGCAACGCTGGTGGTGAAACGCGTGGCGAACGTCACGTAATTGAAGATGATGGGCGTATAGTTGCGCGCATCAACCAGGTAGTCCAGATATTTCCACGAGCCGAAACTGGGCGAGAACTGCGCCCGAATACGACGGCCGGAAATTGGGGAATACATCATCCCGCTGAGCGTGTTGTCGGTGACCCAGGCAGCGACCGGAATCAGATTGTTCGCGGTTGCGACGTTCGCCGACGGCAAGCGCTGATACTGCGTACTGGCGCCGTACACCACGTCAAGCGTGCGTGTGAAGTCCGTGACCTGCTGTTCGATGTTGTCAAACTTGAGGCCGAATTCCAATCGCGTGAATCGGTTGAGCGGGTATAGCGTGGTGCCGTACAGTTCGCGCGTGACGAGACGCGTCTGTGTGAGCACTTCCTGATACTGCGATTCGTTGGTGCCTGGAATCGGCGTGTACTGCTGATTGGAGAAATACGTGAACGGCGCATTCACGAATCCAGTCTCGTACTGCAGACGTCGAGACAGATTGGTAAAGCCGACAAAGAGGAAGGCATCGGCAATCGCTCCGTTCAGCGATGCGGAAATGGCGAGCCGATGATCACCCAGCATGTCGCCCAACACGAGCGTCGTTCCGCCATACGCACCAGACCCGTATCCACCGCCCGCCTGATAACCGATACTTGGCTGCGAGATGTATTCGGGCGTGAGACGCACCTTGTACCGGCCATCTTTATAACGCGTCGAATCAGGAAGTTTGAAGTCGAAACTGTCCATCATGGCGGTGATGCTGACCGTACTGCCAAAGCGCGGAAGCTCACTGGCCGGCAAGTCGTTCGAGAGACGCGCACCAGTAAGTGGTGCCCGATACACCGAGCGGCGCGTAGCCGAGGTGTCTCCCACACTGGCGATGGGCAGCGGCGCTCCAGTCGGCAATGGGGTGGCGGGTTGCGCCGCACCGGCCGACCCTGTGCCCGAAGAACCCGTGGTGGAATTACCCGAGGCGTTGATCGCGTTCGGATCAGCCACGCCACTGCTTCCCGCAACACCCGATCCGTTACCAGCACTGGCCACAATAACCCGGCCGTCGCGAAATGGCTCCTTCTTGAGCGAACGCGGATTGGCCAAACGCCACACCGTGTGATCACCTTTTTCGTAGTACACGAACGCCATCACGTCGGCACCGCGCGCCCACGAAATGGCCGGAGAATATTCGGAAATCGCGTTGATCGCGCCCGCAACATTCGTGAGCTGGTAGTGCTCTTTGTTCGTGAGATCGTACAAAAACAGATTGGAGATGCCGGTACGATCGGAAACAAACGCGATGGACTTGCCGTCTGGCGCCCATTGCGGATTAATGTTCAGTCCACCCTGATTTGGCAGCAGCGTGATTTCGCCTGACGCAAGGTCAAACAGTGAAATCTTCCACTTGCCAATCTTCAGAATGTCAAAATCCGTGTCGGGACCGCGATCACTGGCGAAGGCAATGGTTTTGCCGTCGGGTGACCATGTTGGCTGCATGTCGCCGTAGCGATCGTCCGTGAGTTGCTTGAGATCGGTGCCGTCGCTCTTCACGGTGTAGAGATCGCTCACACCATGTTTGAGCCCCGAGAACACCAGCATCTGCCCATCAGGACTCCATGACGGATTCAACACCTGATCGATGTCGAAGTCGATGCGTTTGTACACCTTCTGCGACTTCGCATCCATCAGGTTGATAATGTCACGCCCACCGCGTTGGCTGGTAAACGCCATCGACTTCCCATCGGGTGAGAACGACGGCTGCGAGTAGATGTAACGCAGCTGTTCAAAGTCTGGGTTCGTGGTGGACTTGACCAGGCGCGCTTCGCGTTTGCCGGTGCGTGCATCGGCCAGATACAGATCGGGGAACACTTCACCCTTCCACAGGGATCCGTACGCGACGTACATGATCTTCGTGGCATCATCCGACAACGCCGGTGCCACAAACAGATTCACGAGATTGCCACCGCTCCGATGTTGTGTGAGCAACGGTTCGGCAAAGTTGCGCGGGCGTTCAAGCTGCGCGACCATCGGCAGATACTTCGCCTGCATCGCTTGTTTGTATTCGGCGCTGAGTTCAACCGTGCCCATTCCCAACTCACGACGGAACGAACGTTCAATGCCAATGCTTGGCACCGAGTTCATGATTTCCGCAATGACTTCATCACCCCAACGTTGTCCGATGTATTGCCACACCGAAAACCCATACCGATACGGAAAATATTTCTCCGGGCGTTCGGTCATCATTGCAATCGACGGCAACGTGTTGTTGACAACGGCATCGCGAATCCAGGCATCCGTCCACGGATGTTTCTGACCAATTGAGAAATATTCGGCCAAACCTTCCATGAACCACACGGGCGGATTCACCTGCGCGAGATTCCCCAATCCGGCGCCTGAACGGCCACGCGAAAATATGTCGAACTGAAACACGTGCACCATTTCGTGCTGCAACACGTGTTCGAAGCTCGCGTAATCGCCTGTCATGAATTCGGCCATGCGCTGGCGTAACGGATCGGTCACACCACCCGTGCCTTCGCCCAAGTCACCGAACACATTGCTTTGCGCAAAATCGCCGGATGAGCCAAACACCAGCACCGGTTTCTTTTCCCGGAACTGATGCCCCATCAACACGGAGAGGCGCGCGTATGAACGCTCCGCCATTTTCGCGATATCGGGAGTGAGCTCACCGATCGCGGGATAATAGTGAATTTGAAAGTGATCAGTCTCAAGCACGCGCCATTTGAGGCGATCGTACTGCACCTGATTTTGTCCGAAGTAGCCGCTTTGCGCACTGAGCGGCGCGGACATCGCGCTCACTCCCAGTGCGGCAACCATGGCCAACCGAGCCCTCGTGCGCATTACTGTGTACCCCCTTTTCCTTCTTCGTCGAGGTCAACGGAACGTGCATCGCCCCACAACCGCTCCAGTTGAAAATACTGGCGTTGCGCGGGATGAAATACGTGAACAACACAATCGAGATAGTCGAGCAGCGCCCAGCGACCTTGATCGAACCCTTCAGTAAACTCTGTGCTGACGCCGTCTTGCCGTAAGCCTTCAAGCACATGTGACGCCACTGCACGCACGTGCGTGTCAGACGTCCCGCTGGCAATAACAAAGAAGTCCGTCATGTCTGTCACACCTCGTAAATCCAGCACGACCAGATTGGTGGCTTTGAGTTCGCTCGCCAATGCAGCGGCGCGACGGGCGATGGGTTCACCGGGACTCAATCGATGCTGGATCATGAATGTGGTGCGGGGTGACTGGACAGGGAGACTCTATTTCGTACCCGATGGGGAAACACAGGTGCCGGAAGAATCCGGCACCAATCACCCATCCAGGCACAGTACGTCTGCTGACCAGCCGAACACAATGCTGCCGGGAGGTTGTTCGACTGAGGAACACGCCACGGAACGGGCACCCTACCCGCGACGAACCCCCGCTGGCGCTTACACGCCGAGCGGGGGTCGAGGTGTTTCTGGTTGTTGATTGAAGGCGGGCAGGCGTTCTTTTGACCGTCAAAGTATCTGGCAGCGTTCTTCCAGCGCGCATGGTCATGTGGGCTTTGTCTTACGACCACCGGCGCGAGATTCGATGCAACTGTGAACCTGGCGACACTCCCGAATTACCCTGAAGCAATGACAACAGTGCTCGGCCGCAAAAAATAAACGGACCCGAAACGTTTCGGGTCCGTCTCTCGTGATGGCTTCCTGTCTGACACTCCAGTAACGATCACATTTGTTCGTGCGCAGATCGTTGTGCTGCAACCACCCCTACTGCTTGATGATCCACACCTTGATTTCCGGCTTCACATCCGCGTGCAACCGAATGCCAACGCGATATACGCCGAGGGTCTTGATCGGCTCGTTGAGTTCGATCTGGCGCTTTTCGATGTGGAAGCCCTGCACTTCGAGCTGATGTGCGATGTCCGCGCTCGTGACGGAACCAAACAGCTTGCCTTCTTCGCCAACGCGCGCCGAAAACGTCACGGACACTTCGGCGAGTTTTTCGGCAATTGAGGACGCCGCCGTACGACGATCGTTTTCTGCCGCTTCGAGACGGCCTTTTTCCAGCGAGATACGCTTCTTGTTGCCATCGGTTGCCAGGAAGGCAAAACCGCGCGGCAGCAGGTAGTTGCGCGCGTAGCCCGAGGACACGTCGACGATGTCTCCCGGGTGTCCAAGCTTGTCGATGGCGTTACGCAGAATGACTTCCATGGGAACTCCGGACGAAATCAGTGAGAGGAGCGAACCCGGTCAGCTCGCACGCGTTTATCGCGCACGCGCCATTGCCCGGAAATCGCGCCATGTATCGCTTAGTCCAACACCGAAGCAAATGGCCGCAATGGTCATCAACATCAACGTCGGTCCCAGCAGTGACACCAGCACTACAAACACCACCAGCAGCGGCAACGCCAGACGATCCGGAATCCACCAGCTGCACACGCCAACACCTCGCAGCGCATACAACGCGCCAAAAAAGCACAGCAGGTTGAGTCCGGCAACGCGAAGCTCGACCAACGTCGGCTGCATCACCAACACGGCACCCACCACTAATCCCCAAATCAACTGGTCGTTGAACCTGAGTTCGCGAAGCGTTCCCAGAGGCGGACCAATTCTTGTACGGGCCAGGCGATGATACCCAACCCAACCCAACGCCAGCGCAAACATCGATTCCAGCGCCAGCAACGCCGGTGATAAGAGCACCAGCAACGATCCCGAACGCGTTTCGGCGTTGCGCTGCAGATCTTCCAGCTGTGTGGCCAACTTTTCGCCACGCGCCGCTACGAGCGGAACACGCGCCGAAAACGTCTGCCACATCCCTGAATGCCGTCGATCTTGCCAGTCCGCCAACGACTCATCGATCCGCCGTTGATAGTCTCCTTCAAATACTCGGACCGTTCCGGACAACGGGCCCTCGTCGCCGTTTTGGGCGCCAACCCCAGCACCCGCAACCACACCAGCCAGTGCAACCGCCGAAAACGCTCGGCCAAGAAAGGCGCGATTGCCGCTGGCCAAACTTGCCAGTCCAAACGCCGCACCCAACGACATCGACCACCCTCGGACAAACACACCAAACGACGTAGCTGGTAGCGGAACTTGAAACAGCACCCAGCCAATTGCTGCGACGGTGACGAGCGCAATCAATGTTCGACCACCCGACCACCATCCCAGCACCGCGCAGGATGCAAACGCAACCAGCACCAACAGGGCGAGCGGTTCAAACGGCAACGCCAGCCGAACGATGGCCGCGAGCAATGCAAGCGCGGGTGGCCAGACTGGAGCCGCTGTCACCACTGCAACAGCGAGCAACGCCAGCACAAACCACCGCCAGCCGCGCTCGCGCGGAGCAGTCGCGGCAGATTGCGTCGCGACTACTCCGGTCATGTTTTATCCCTGAAGACCCTTCACGTACGGCAACAAGGCCAGGTATCGCGCTTTCTTGATGGCTTTGGACAGCTGACGCTGGTGACGGGCATCAACACCGCTCAAACGGCTGGGCAGAATCTTGCCGTAATCGGTAATGAAACGTGCCAGCAGGCGGTCGTCTTTGTAGTCAACGAAGCGAATGCCAGCTTCGGTGATGGGGCAGGGCTTTTTCTGTCGGCGCATTAGTTAATCCTCGTCGTCGTCGTCATCGTCTTCCTGACGGGCGCGCCGGGCGGCGAGCTCTTCGTCGGAGAGAATCGGGGCACCAAGCTCGTGCTCCAGCAGCGACACGAGGTACCGAATCACGCCATCTTCGAGCTTGAGCGCACGCTCATACTCGGGAAGGACCTTTGGCTCGGCATGAAACTTGGAGATGATGTAGTAGCCGTTTTCATGGCGGCCAATCTTGTAGGCCAGCGCGCGGCGGCCCCACATTTCGAGTTCGGCTGGTGCGGCAAGGCTTAAAAGCCCCTGCAGTTTTTCCAGCTTCTCGGTGATTACCGCGTCATCGAGCGCGGAAT
>JBDUBA010000434.1:0-6780 GCA_040004335.1 Gemmatimonas sp. | reverse complement strand
ACGTAATGCGAACGTTGTTGCAGTCGCAGATGTTCGCGTTTGTATTCCCAGCCCGTTCCCATCAACATTGCGGCGTCGAGTGCACTCTGTCCGCGCCACGGTGCGGCCGCCGCATGCGCACTCGATCCCTTGAAACGAAACTCGGCGGAAATCAATGCGCTTTGTCCGCTCGCGCCCCACGACACACCAAGGTCTTGTCCAACGTGTGTGAACAACGTGACGTCGGTGTTCTTGAAAATTCCCGCGCGTACGAGAAATGCTTTGCCGGCCATTTGTTCTTCGGCGATTCCGGGGAATAACATGATGCTGCCGGGAATCTTGTCGCGCGTCATCAGATTCTTGACGACGATGGCCGCGACGATATTGACCGCTTGTCCCGAGTTGTGGCCTTCGCCATGTCCGGGCGCACCTTCAATCATTGGATCCTTGTATCCAACGCCAGGCTTCTGACCTGCTTGCGGGATGCCGTCAACGTCCGAGCCGAGTGCAACTTCCGGCTTGCCGGTTCCCCAACGCGCAACCCATGCGGTTGGGATGCCGGCGACGCCTCGCTCAATCTTGAAGCCTTCTTTCTCGAGGATGCCTGTCAGGTATTTCGTGCTCTCGAATTCCTGAAAGCCCAGTTCCTGAAAGGAGAACAGCATGTCCACGATTTCCTGCACCTGCTTTGCGCGCGCCTCGACTAGAGTCAGGGCCTCGGTTTTGAGTTTGGCAAGCCGCGGGTCGATTGGGCCGGCCGGGGCTGCGACTACAGCGGGCGGGGGCGTCGTCGGGATTTGCGCGGTTGCCTGCGAGCCTGAGCCCAAGGCCAGCGTGGCAACGACGAGCGCTGCAATGAACGGAGCGGTGTGACGTCTCATGAGCGATGCACCTGAATGCAGGACACGATCGAAACCGGGTGACGGCGGATCTTGCGAAGTTATCGAATGGGGTGGCTTCGTCCAACCTTGCGGCGCTGTTTACCGCCGTGGCACTTCGACACAATGGTCAGCGGGCCGTCCTCCGACGTGGTCACCGGCACCGCGCGTTTGGTGGCGCGGGCCGTTGCCCGTGGGTGTTCGGTCCGGCTTCCATCGATGGGTGCATTCGCGGCATCGAATAGACGGGCGCCGTGATTCCGGGCAGACTTCTTGCCAAACAGTAAACCAGACACTGGGGCGCTGAGTCCAACCCGTGGTGCCTCAACCCGTGGTGCCTCAACCCGATGTGCCTCAAACTGTGGTGCCTCAACCCGATGTGCCTCAACCCGCGGTGCCACAACCCATGGTGCCTCAACCCGTAGTGCTTCAACCCGTGGTGCCTCAACCCGTGGTGCCTCAATCCAGGATGCCCGGGTGGCCCTCAGGGGGATGGAAACCGTTCCCAACCGTCTGGCGTACGTGCGCATACTTCCTGGACTCGTGACCTATCCGATGCACTGCAGCTTTCGCTTTCTTACTCGCGCAATTCTCTCCGGCACCGCATCGCTTCTAATGCCGGCAATTGCATTCGCACAAACGAAACCACCGGTTAAACCGCCTGTTCGCGACACATCTGCGGCGGGTCGAACCCAAGAAGCGGTCAGCGCTGCCGTTCGAGCTGCCAACGCGCGGGATTCGTTGACTCCAGCGCAACGCCAGGAGTTGAATCGGGTGGCTCGCGAGGCGCGGGAACTCTCTCGCGAACGTGAACGAGCGGACACGAGTGGGCGTCGAGCACTCGCACGTGCGGCCGAGCCGACCGCGTTTGCCGACAGTGGTGCGAAGCTGTTGCTCGAACGCGCCCGTTTCGCCCGTGAAGCGCAAGACTCGGCGCTCCGTTCTTATGTTGCGATTGCAACGCAGCGCATTTCGGCGCATATGGGTGTTCGAAAAATTGGTCTCGAAAAGTTGATGTTCCGGGGCGACAACGTCGCGCGCATTTCATGGAAGCGGGGAACTGGCGTGTGGGTCGCTCCCGTGGGTTCGCGCATGGTTGTGCCGATGGCGGACAAGGTTGAAGGTGATGGATTTACATCGGCCATCACAATCCCGTATTTCCCGGGGAAGGAAACATTGTGGTTGCCAGATGGCGGCGTTGCCAAAACCGACATCAATGAGAAGGACATCATCCATCCAATCGCGCGCGGTGCGGAGGCCTATTATCGCTATGCGACGGGGGATTCGCTATCAATCAAGCTTGCCGATGGCAAAGTGATTCGCATTCGCGAACTCAAGGTGACAGCGCGCAAACCCGATTGGCATTTGTTTGTGGGTTCGTTCTGGTTTGATGTGGACGGCGGACAGCTCGTGCGCGCAGCGTATCGCCTGGCGGTTGACATCGACATTTGGGCAGCC
Organism: Gemmatimonas sp.; assembly: GCA_040004335.1. Classification (GTDB taxonomy): domain Bacteria; phylum Gemmatimonadota; class Gemmatimonadetes; order Gemmatimonadales; family Gemmatimonadaceae; genus Gemmatimonas. The sequence goes on along the minus strand of JBDUBA010000434.1, from coordinate 4,465 downwards.
GCGACCGAGGACAACGCTTCTGGCGAAGAACAGAACCAGCGGAGAATGGAAATTCTTGATTCGTTGCTGCGCACCGGTGGCGACACGGTGTTGTACAAACGCGACTCAACGCGACGGGCAGAAGAAGCGCGACGTCGCGGGAACAAAAACGACGACGATGTTCCACTCCTGGTCAAAGCGACGTTTCAGCCTGCGAAAGCAAAACTGGATGGCATCACGGTCGAATACGGTTTGTATCAGGGAAAATTCTGGCTGCCGAAAGCGAACAGTGCGATGATGTCGGCGCAGGTGGGCTTCATGCGTATGCCCGTGACCATCGACGAAAAATTCGAGTATGAGTCTGTTGATGGTGACCTGTCGTTGCCAACGATTCCGCTAACGCTTGCGCAGGAGATCAAGCGCGACAGTCTTTTGCCCAAGGCGCAGCGCGATTCGGCGGCGGCGCATGCAATGTATGGCACGAATCAATCGAACGCTGAAGTGTGCGTGGGTGGCTGCAAAACGGCTTCACCGGCAAACAAGGACAGTATCGATGCCGCGATGCGTGCGCGCGCCCTGGTGCGTCGCGACAGCTCGCTGCAGCGCGCCAAGACCTACACCGATAGCGTGCGCGCGTTTGCCGTGTACAATTCGCGCCGCGACGTACAATGTCAAAAGGACAGCACGTGGATGCGGACGGAAACGCGGTACGACGGCGCGTTGCGCATGGCGTATCAGATGCCATGCGACGAGAAAAAACTGTCGACCGCCAAGGAACTTCCGGCCGCGTATGCCAGCGACGAGGAACTGTTCGACATCAAGTCGCGCGACGATTTGCTTGCGTCGCTCGACATGTCACTGCAGCCAGCGTGGGCGCCGCAATTTCCGAAAATTCGTTCGGGTCTTGATCTCTTTCGCTACAATCGCGTTGAAGGACTGTCTGTTGGAGTTGAGGCCACCCAAACGCTTGGTGCTGGATATACGCTGCGCGCCCTGGGACGTATTGGACACGCGGACCTGCATGCAAATGCGGAGTTGACCGCTGAGCGTTCAAATGGTCGGCGCACAGCATTTGCTGGTGTATTTCACCGACTGTCGGCCGTGAATCCCGAGTGGGGCGGCGCACTGAGCCTTGGCCCGTCATTACCCGCATTTCTGTACACCCGCGACGAAGGATATTACTACCGAAACTTCGGTTTCGAATTCGGTGAACGCACAGAACAACGCCGCGGCGCACTTGAATGGCGGTTGTTTGTTGAGCGTCAATACACGGCGGGTGATAGCGATGTCGTGAACACATTTTCGTTTGGTGGCCTGGTCAGTGATCGCAAATTCCGTCCAAATATCCAATCGGAGAAATCGTCCCTTGTTGGGTTGGCGGGCAGCTGGCAACAAGCGTATGGAAACAATCCGACCGGTTTTCGCTTGCTGACAACGGCACGAGGCGAGATGGCAACGGGTACGCGTCAATACGCACGTCTGTCGCTTGAGGGCGCCGTGACGCGTCCCGTCAAGAAAGCCATTGTGTCGTTGACGACAAGCGCAGGATTTTCCGCTGGTGAAGTCCCCGCACAACGTTTGTGGTACATGGGTGGATTGAAATCGGTGCGCGGTCAATCACTCGGCACACAAGAAGGCGATGCATTCTGGTTGATCCGCAGCGAAATTGGACGGCGTAACGGTTTCTTCCGGCCGATTGCGTTTTTTGATGCTGGTACTTCCGGCTCGCGAAAGAAATTTGGCGACGCTTTTACGCAACGTGGCGCCGGGGTTGGCTTCAGTTTGTTGGACGGTCTCATCCGCATGGATATCTCGCGCGGGCTTTTCCCGCAAAAGCGTTGGCGGACTGATCTTTACCTCGAAGCGCCTATCTGAGTGACCAACATCACCCGGTAACGTGCGCACTGTCCGGCGCACGTGACTGGCTGATAAGTTGGCTGAATGGCAACCGAGAGCACGCGTTACGAGCAAGCAAACGCAGATGTGTTGGAGTGGCAGAGCGGCTATCGCATTGCGTTGGCCCTACTCGCGGCGGGGCTGGCTGTTGCGCTCAAGACATTCGGCGCATTCAAACTGTCCGCGGTTGCCGAAGCGACGATCGGAGCCGATGTAGCCGACTGGATGGTGGGGCTCGTGAGCGCGACGTACGTCGTACTGGTGCTGGGCATTCGTCGCCTTATGCAGATGAATCGTCGTGCCGGTGTTGCGACGGCCACCTTGATGGTGATGGCCGATCTCCTCATGGTATTCTGGCTGGTGTTTCTGTTGGCTCAGCCAGAGGACTACGAACGCGCGTTGCTGGTTGCGCTGTTTTCCCTGCAACTCACTCACGTGTATTTCGGTCGTGGCCCTGCGCTGCTCACCCTGGGCGCAATTGCGGCGGGTTATCTGTTGATCAATGACATCGCCATTCGACACGGTGCAATTGGTATCAGCTGGAGTGGTGTGGCGATCACGCTTCTGCTTTTCGGAGTGGGCGCGTCACTCGTAATTGTTGTCTTGAGCAACCTTCATGTGCGGCTTGCAACACTCGTCACTGTGTTTGAGCGGGCGGAAGAGGGTGATTTCGCGTTGGAGTACGATGTCGCGGCCGATCCGCGTCCGGACGCGATTACCGCCGTTGGACGTGCGTACAATCGCATGCGAACACAGTTGGCCAGCATCGTACTCACGGACCCGCTCAGTCAATGTCTCAATCGACGCGGATTTCATCAGCAGTATCGCCGCGAACTGGCGCGGGCGGCGCGCACACACACGGATGTCGCGATTGTTGCACTCGATCTCGATCACTTCAAGCAGGTGAACGACACGTATGGTCACCTGATGGGCGATCAGGTCATCACCGAAACCGGCGAGTTGCTGCGCGCCAACGCACGATCCGGTGATGTTGTGGCGCGCACGGGTGGAGAGGAGTTTGTTATTTTGGCGCCTGGCACGGGTGTCGCTGGCGCGCAGCATCTGGCCGTTCGCGTGCTCGAGGCATTCCGTCGGACGTCGTTTGGTGGACCGTCAGAACGAATTGTTGTAACAGTGAGCATTGGCGTGGTGTCGGACTCCGTTCCCGATGAAAACATTGCCGAGGATTTGCAGGCGCGCGCGGATGAAGCGTTGTACGCGGCGAAGCGCACGGGGCGGAATCGCGTGGTGTTGTGGTCGCACGGATTGGAATCGCTGCGCTTGCATGCACCGGTAGACCGGCGCGCCTCGGCGGCATCGTAACGGGCGCGCTGTGCCGTATTTTGGCAGCGGCATCATAACCGGCGAGTTGTGACCTGCTACGGCAACTTCATTGTACCCTCGGTCATCAGCACGGTCGATCCACCTACTCGAATTGCCGTGAGCGCGCCGTCGCGCTTGTCCGCTTCGATCGACAAGCGGCTTGCACGACGCATTTCAACTCCTTGTGCGACTTCCCAGCGTAACGTGCCTTCGCGCGGAGTGCGTTTCGCCAGATAACCGGCCAGGCATGCATTTGCCGAACCGGTAGCTGGATCTTCGGAAATTGATAATCCCGGCACAAAGACGCGCGCACGTACGTCGCAGCCTCGTACGTGTTCCATCAATGCTGATTCATCGGCGTCGCGCGCAACTGCGAACACCATGAGTTCGGCGGCCCATGTTCCTTTCAGTTCTTTTTCCCACAGGTCGTTGGCGACACGCGCTCGTTTCACCGCATCAATGGTGCGAAGTGGCGCAAGCAGAAACGGCAATCCAACGCTGACGGCCATGGGTGAATAGTCGCCTCCAATAAAGTCTTCCGGGGACAGCGACAGAATTTCTGCGAGTGTTTCGATTGAGACCGTGCTGGCGCGTTCTTCCGGCAACAGTGCAGTGGTCAGTTGTGCCGAGATGGGAACGCCGTTCTTGAGCGTGACTCGCACGGGAACAGGGCCAACCCCTTCGCCCAGAATGACCATGATCTCGTCGCCGGCGGCCATCACTTCGCCGGTTGCAACCAATGCGTGCGCCGTGCCGATGGTCGGGTGTCCGGCGAATGGGAGCTCACGACCTGGGGTGAAGATGCGAACGTGACGTGTTTCGGCGGAGCTGCGAGCGGGAAACACGAAGACCGTTTCGGAAAAATTGAACTCGATGGCGATGTTCTGCAGCGTTTCGGTTGGTAGCGCCTCGGCGCCGAAGACGACGGCGAGTTGGTTGCCGCAGAATGGTGCTGGTGTGAAAACGTCGGCGGTGAGAAAGCGCAGTGGGGTCACGGATGGTTTTTGCTGGGGAGGTGTTGGCGGTTCTTTTTTGGGAGAGTGCCACGTCGAAAATATCTGGTCGGCGGTCACGCAGAAGTATACGTCGAAAGTGCAAATCGGAATTCGGAGTCAGGGATGGGATGATCCAAAACTTCGTTCGCGCTTGATTGCATCGCGGGATTCTCTCAGAATTGCGGGTCCGGCTCGGGCTACAAGGAATTGTTCCAATCAGATTGTGTGAGGACTTTCAATCCGAATTCCAGGACAAGCTTGAGAGACCAGCA
>JBDUBA010000160.1:0-6781 GCA_040004335.1 Gemmatimonas sp. | reverse complement strand
GCGAAAACGTGCGCGACGCCATTCGCAGTCTGAAATGGGTGCGCTGGGCGTTTCGACTCGACAAGGTGAGTGCATAATGTATCGGAACCTGGCGGAAGCAATTCGCGACGCGGAAGCACGCGGTGTTCCACTCTCCACTGTTGCGCTTGAACTCGAAGCGAAAGATCAAGGCCGTACCGTGGAGAGTATTCGCGATGCGCTGCGACGCGCGCTGGTGATCATGCGCGAGTCCGTCGCGCGTGGATTGGTTGGCGATTTGTATTCGTCATCCGGCTTGGTTGGCGGCGACGCTGCGAAAATGCAAAATGGCCCGCCCGGTCCGTTGGCCGGTACGATGTTTCGTGATGTACTCGCGCGCGCCTTGGCCGTGCAGGAAGTCAATGCTGCGATGGGCGTGATCGTGGCAGCACCAACTGCCGGTGGTGCGGGCGTGTTACCAGCGGTGATCACAGGCATCGCGGCATCGCGCGGAATTGACGACGAGCGTGTGATCGACGCCTTGGCGTGCGCCGGATTGATTGGTGCCGTGGTTGCAGAACGCGCGTCACTCTCGGGCGCCGAGGGTGGGTGTCAGGCCGAGACGGGCGCAGCGGCGGGAATGGCGGCAGGGGCCGCGGTGGAAATGCTAGGCGGCTCGCCCACGCAGGTGGGGCACGCGACCGCGCTGGCGCAGCAGGGAACACTTGGCCTCGTGTGTGATCCGCTGGGCGGGCTGGTGGAGCTGCCCTGCGTATTCCGTAACGCAACCGGAGCGGCCATCGCGATGGCGGCAATTGAGATGGCCATGGCCGGCGTCACGTTTGCGATCCCGGTCGACGAGGTCATTGATACCATGGGCGAGATTGGCCGTAACATGGACGTTCGGTATCGGGAGACCGCCGGGGGTGGTTTGGCCGCAACTCCAACCGGGCGCCGATTGGCCAAGGAACGCCTCTACGAACTGAAGCGGTCGCCGGGTTAAGATCAGAAAGCCGGACAGCGAGGCAGTTCTCCCAGCACGCATGTTGGGTTTGTGTCGAAACGAAACGCGACGCCGATCAGGGACGTACGGACCGCGCACACGAGTTCAGAAAAGTTGTCTGGAAACCATCCGATGAACCGAGGAAGGAACCATGGTAACGCTGGAAGACATCGAAGCATTTCTTGATCGATTGAGCGTTGACGGCGCGAGCCATCGCGAAGTAGAAAAGGGGCTGTGGCTCGTTCGCCCAGGAGGCGCACTCGATTTTGACGTAGTGATCACGTTCAATCCGCCAGTGCTGTTGCTGCGCGTGAAGGTTATGCTGCTGCCGGTTGACGGCGCTGAACTTGCGTCGCTCAGCCGTCGTCTGCTCGAACTCAACGCTCAGGATCTGTTGCACGGTTCCTATGGCATCGACGGCGACAACATTGTGTTGACAGAAGCGCTGGAGTTGGCGCATCTCGATTACGAAGAATTCCTGGCATCGTACGAAAGCATGACCCTTGCGCTGACATCGCATATGCGCGAGTTGGCCGCCTTCCGCGAGGTTCGTTGAACCATGGGCATTTTTGATCGTTTCTCCACCCTCATCAAATCCAACCTCAACGATCTCATTTCCTCGGCGGAAAATCCCGAGAAGATGCTCAATCAGATCATCGTGGATATGCGCAATCAGCTCGCCCGCGCCAAACAATTGGTTGCGGCGGCCATTGCCGATGAGAAGCGTCTGAAAGACCAGGCGGATGCTGAAGCCAAACTCGCAAACGATTGGGACGAGCGAGCCATGCTGGCCGTGCAGCAAGAGCGCGATGATCTCGCGAAGCAGGCCTTGTTGCGGAGCGAAGAACACAAGGAACACGCGATGGCGCTGGCCAGCACGTGGCAGATGCACCGCGCAGAAACCGAAAAGCTCAAGCAGGATTTGCGTGAGCTCAACGACAAGATCGAAGAAGCCAAGCGCAAAAAGAATTTGCTGCTTGCACGTCAGCGTCGAGCAGAAGCACAGAAACGCATTTCGGAGACGATGTCCGGCATGTCGGACAACTCGGCGTTCGAGGCGTTTAATCGCATGGAAGAAAAGATCAACACCACCGAACGTCAGCTTTCGGCGGCTCGTGAAATTGACGAGGAGTTCAGCGGCGATCGTTTGCAAGGTGAGTTCAAGCAGCTGGAACGTTCGGCGGGTGCAGTTGGCGCCGAAGATCGCTTGCTGCAACTCAAACAGCGCATGGGCAAACTGCCTTCGGGTACGACCGCGACTCCACGGCAGTTGGTGGCCGGGCAGGAAACGGCCGCGGCTCCTGCGCCCGTTCAGCAGATCTCTGCCGGTGACGCCAAGGCGAAAACGACGGCCGAGTTGGATTTGATCGCGGAAATTGAGAGTCTGTCCGAGCCCAAGCCGCGCAGCTGAACCTCCGTGTAAGTTTGCTTGTACCAGCCGCGCGGCGGCCCACAGTGCTGGGTCGCCGCGCGTGACTTTTTCATCACCTGTTTCGCAAACTGGTCATGTCCGGGAACCGTCGATTTCTGATTCTCGCCGAAGGCAACTTTGGCCCGCTCACATCGAAAACCGCCAACGCGGCCATTCGGTATATCCCGAATGAAGTTGCCGCGGTTCTCGATTCGACGTCGGTATCGCGGAGTGTGCAGGAGGTGCTCGGGTTTGGTGGAACCAGCATTCCAATTGTGGCATCGTTTGACGAAGGGATGCAGCACAAACCGAACGCGTTGCTGATCGGCATTGCGCCGTCGGGCGGTCAGTTCCCGGTCGCGTGGCGCCCGATTGTGTTGAGTGCGCTGCAGCTCGGTCTGGATGTGTGGAGTGGTTTGCACACCATGCTGGGTGATGATGCAGAGTTCGCGGCGGTTGCGCGTGCACACAACGCAACGATTCGCGATTTACGTCGCGCCCCGGCCGATCTCACCGTGTCGAAGGGGCGCCTGCGCAACGTTCCGCAGACAATCGTGCTTACGGTTGGCATGGATTGCAACATGGGCAAGATGACAACGCAACTGCAGGTGATTGCGGCCGTGCGTGCAAAAGGTCATCGCGTAAATTTTGCGGCCACGGGGCAAACCGGCATTCTCATTGAGGGACGCGGCATTGGTGTGGATGCGGTGATTGCCGATTTCATTGGCGGTGCGGCCGAGCGTCTGACGTTGGAAGCGGCGCAGGATGCGGACATTGTGTTGGTGGAAGGGCAGGGCAGCATTGTGCATCCGTCGTATTCGGGGGTGACGCTCGGTTTGCTGCACGGATCGATGCCGCATGCGATGATCATGTGCACGCAGCCTACGCGTACGCGTATAAACGGCGCAGAGCTGGAGTGGACGAGCCTTCCTTCGGTGAAGGACATGATCAAGTTGTATGAGATGAATGCAGCGCCGCTCCGAGAATCACCAACCATTGCGGTGGCAATGAACACGTTCGATTTGTCGGACGCAGATGCGCGTGCGGCTATCTCGGCCGTCGAGAAAGAGACTGGACTACCTGCGACTGATCCGGTGCGATACAGTGCGGAACCGATTGCGCAGGCCATTGACACGTTTCACAAAGCCCGGCTTTCAACGCCGTAGGCCGTGGAAGGATCCGATTGCGTGCGGGAATTGACGCTTGCGCCTGGGGCACGGTGTTCGGAATTAGTCTGGCGCGTTCGCGAAGTGAAGCATTTTCACGCGGGGACGCGGAGGCGCGGAGAACTGCGTGCGGGCGTGCAAAGAATGCAAGGGCGATTAGTGTGCTCTTTTTTGAAACGACCGAGATCCGTTCGGAAACCGGTGCAGGATCCATGAAAAATGTGGTACGAATCATTCTGCGCATTTGGGTCCAAACGTTTAGTTCTCCGCGCCTCCGCGTGAATAAATTGCTGCACCCTGCGTCTGTGCAGTATTCGTGGTACTGGCGTCAGAGTCGGGAACTGGTGCACGGATTTGATACTGGGGACAGAGCTGTCAGAGTGGTGCAAGGATTTGATACTGGGGTCAGAGTCGGGACGCGAGATAAAGCTTCCCGCGTGCCGCCGCGCCGCATTGATACGCGCGGAGTAGAAATGGTAACGCAGAACGCACCGAGACTGAGCATTGTGATGTGAACTGACGCCGGAACAGATCAGCGTCGCACTCCACACTGCATCGCGAGGATGCGCGCATGGTCATGGCGGCTTACCCACCAGGGCGAGTGCTCGTCAAACTCAGTGACGTAACGCAGGAACTGACCGTTGGTATTGGCGGCGCCAACGCGAGCGTGCGTACACTCACTGATATCTCGCTCGAAGTTCGTGAGCGCGAACTGGTAGTGTTATCGGGCAGTCGCGGGGCAGGTGAACGCGCCGTGCTGGCCGTCATTGCGGGTGATCGGCGTGGTGTGATTGGAAATTGCGAGATTTGTCCGCGAACGCGTATTCGGCTCCTCCGCATTGGTGCGGAGGCCGCACTCGCGCTTACTCAGGAATGGCAACGCGCGGAAACCATCGCATACTTCGCGTCTGCCTCGACCGTGCATGATGACGCCGACGAACCGCTTGACGACGAAACACGGCAGTACCTCGAGTTGCTTGCATCACTGCCCGAGCTGAAAAGCGATTCGCCGCCCGACTTGATTCTGCTGGACGTTGTGCCAGCACTGCGGAGTGTTTCCGTTTCTGAAGTGCGTGAAGGCGTAGGCGCATCCGTGCGAAATTCCCGAGCGGGAGCGGTGCGTCCGTGGGATGAAAAAAACCGCAGTGCGCTGCTGGCGTGGGCCAACGTTTGCCGAGCACGAGGTGGGGCAATCGTGATGGCGGCCGGGGATGCGGTCGGACGCGAAATCTTCGATTTGGCGCTGAGCCATGTGCGGCGCGATATGTCCAAGGGGTTGCGCGTTCCGACATCCGTTCGCGAGGTGCTCCTGGACGCGTCAACGGTGCGGGTGGTGCCGATGCACGCCGGACGTCTAGCGGCGTCGGTCAGACTTCGGCCAAACGATCTCGCATCATGAATTCTGGGGCATGCAGCCGGTTCCGTTGTACCGCGGGCGCGTGGGGATGGCGATAACGCGCGCGCCGGTGCCAGCGCGAGTCGAGGCCTCTCCATCGCCGCTTATGGCAGGCTACATTGCGCTAACCAATCGAAACCCCAACAGGACCGTATGCCCGAGTTCCGTCTCTTCAACACACTAACGCGAACGACCGAGCCGTTTGCGCCAACTGATGGTGAAACCGTTCGCATGTACACGTGCGGACCCACCGTCTACAATCCGGCGCACCTGGGCAACTTTCGCACGTTCTTGTTTGAAGATCTTCTGCGACGGGTACTGCGGCTCGCGGGCTGGCGCGTGCAACAGATCATGAATCTCACCGACGTCGATGACAAGATCATCACGAAAGCGGCGAAGAATGGTCAGAGCATAACGGAAGTCACCGAACCGTTTACGGAGTTGTTTCATCAGGACCGTCGATATCTGCGCATTGAAGATGCCGAGGGATATCCGAAGGCCACGGACCACATTCCGGAAATGATTGCGCTGGTGGAACGCCTGGTGACGAACGGCGTGGCGTACGTGTCCGACGATGGTTCGGTGTATTTCGCCATCGACAAATTTCCGACCTACGGTCAACTATCGCAGCTCGACAAACGCGAAATTCGTGCAGGAGCGCGCGTCGCGCAGGACGAATACACGAAAGAAAACGCGCAAGACTTCGCGCTTTGGAAAAGTGCGAAAGGGGAAGACGAAGCAACGGGCGCCGCGTGGGATTCACCGTGGGGGCGCGGTCGTCCGGGTTGGCATCTGGAGTGCTCCGCGATGGCCATGAAATACCTGGGCGAAACGTTCGACCTGCACGCAGGCGGAATCGATCTCATTTTCCCGCACCACGAAGACGAGATTGCGCAATCCGAAGCGGCCACCGGAAAAATTTTTGCGCGCTGCTGGTGCCATGGTGAGTTCCTGCTTACTGATGGCACGAAGATGGCCAAACGTGTTGGTAACGTGTCCAACGTGGTCGGCCTGCGGGATGCCGGCATCAGCGGCACCGTTTATCGCCATTTTGTGTTCGGCACGCATTACCGCAAGCAGCTCAACATGGGTGAGGACTGGCTCGATCACTCGCGCGCGGCGGTGCGTCGCATTGGCGCCTTTGCGCGGCGAATAAGCGAAGCCAAGGTGGCGCCTCAATTCCTGGCCGACGTGGCTGTAAAAGCCGAGCAGGCGTTTGTGGAGGCGTTGTTCGATGATCTGAATGCGCCGGAGGCCATGGCGGCCATGTTTGTGTTCATCACCGATGCGAACCGCGCTTTGGATGAGGGGGACGCGGGTGGTGCGCTGGCGGGTGGTTCGCCCAACGGCGTTGGCCCCGAGCCGCTCGAACGTGCTCGCGCTGCGTTCAAGCTGATGAACGGCGTGCTTGATCTGGTGCCTGAAGAAGACGTGGACGATGCGTTGGCGGCCTGGGTTGCGGAACGGTTGGCGGCGCGCAAGGCGGCAAGGAACGCTCGCGATTTCAAGACGTCCGACGCCATCCGAGATGAGCTGGATGCGCAGGGCATCATTATTGAGGATACGGCGCAGGGAACGCGCTGGACGAAACGATAGCTACGGCGGACGCTGACGCCTGACCGGAAAACGATCGGGTTGGAGGGTGTCATGGAATCGGAGACTGTGGGCGTCACCGATTCTGGTCGCAGTGGGGTCACTGATCTGGTCGCGGTGAGGTATTTGCCTTGATTTTGGTCGTTGGCTGGCCTATTCTCCGCCTCTTGCCCGGAGTCTGTACCTGTTCTGGACGAGTCGGTGCTGACGTAGCTCAGCTGGCAGAGCAACTGATTTGTAATCAGTAGGTCGCC
>JBDUBA010000485.1:0-22672 GCA_040004335.1 Gemmatimonas sp. | reverse complement strand
GGGCAGGAAGTTGGATGTTGTGGGTAAAACGTATCTTCGCCACGGTCATGATCGGAATGGCCGAGTATTATCTCATCAAAATGGGGCAGGTTTACTTCTGATGTGTCAGACGAACCTCGACGGAATACTGGGCACTCGCACCGCAAAAGTGGTGCGTCGCATCGCGATCTTCTCGGTTTTGGCTAGTGCCGCTATCGTGGCGCGTCCGTTGTTGCATGGTGGCGCGTTGCATGCTCAGGAGTCGGGCATCGAAGTGGGCGCAACTGCCCCGGCCGCGCTTCTCCAAACGCTCGACGGCAAACCAATTGATCTCAAAGAATTCCTCGGCAAGAAACCAGTGCTGCTCGAATTCTGGGCCACATGGTGCGGGATCTGCAAAGAGCTCCAGCCCACCATCGACGCTGCCATCAAGAAATACAGCCCGGCCGTTTCGTTCGTTACGGTGGCCGTATCGGTGAACCAGTCGCCCGCCCGCGTGGCCGCGTGGCATAAGGCGAACCCGATTGCCTCCGAAATGTTGTACGATGCCAAAGGCACAAGCACCGATGCTTACGAGGTTCCCGGCACGAGTTACGTGGTGGTCGTGAACAAGGCCGGGAAAGTCGTCTACACGGGACTTGGCGGAAAGCAGGACCTCGACGCGGCGATCAAAAAGGCGCTCAACTAGCGCGCGGAATTCAGTCGTCCGCGCCCTCTTCGCTACTTGCTCTTCTTGGCCGCCGGTTTTGCCGCCGGCTTCGCGCCCGCAGCTTTGCCCACACCGTCGACGAGCGTCAACGTATCGCCACGGAACTCGATGTGCGTGTTGGTGGCCGCATTGATCATCTCGAGCGCTTGCTTGCTGCTCTCAAGCGTCATCTTCGCCGTCACGGGACGGCTTTCGAGCGACTTGTCGCCCACCTGTGCGTTGGTGTTGTACCAGCGCTGGAGGACCAGCGGAATAGTCTGTGACAACGGCATAGCGTTCGCGGTGTAGCTGCCATCGACCCAACTGAACGCCCCATCACTTTCCGCCTGCGACAGCGCACGCGTTTTACCGTCGGCGCTAATCGCCATACCCGGACCCGCCGGTACCGCGACGGTGTCCTTCTCATCCGCCTTTGGGTGAACCGTGAGCGCGTTGTCGACTGCCTTGACGTACACGTCCTTGTCTTCGGCGAACGCCGTTACGATAAACGTGCCGCCGTTGGACATAACGCCGACGTTCCGCGCGCGCACGCGAAACGGCAGTCCGCCTGCACCTGAGGCCGGACCGGCGGTGAATTGCGCGGTGCCAACCACTCCAACACCGCGGTTTTCCTTGAGGAAGTTGGGCGGAATGCGGACGGTCGTTTCGGAGCCCATCTTGACCGCTGTGGAGTCAGCGAGCTTGAAGCCGCCGCGCTGCCCGCGTGAGCTGGCGTTGCTTCGTGCATCACTGCCCTCAACGGCCTTGCCGAAATTGCGCTCGGCCTTGTTGGGATCGTTGAACAAGAACGCGACGATTGCGATGACGGCGACCGCGGCAATGCCGATGACAGCCCAGGGCGCCTTCTTTTCGGCAGTCGCGCCTGCGATATGCGTGGCAGTTCCGCGGCGCGCGGCGCCACTACGATTGGAATCCGGTCTATCAGCCATGGGCAGGGGGAGAGGCGGGTTGAAACGGGGGAATGAACCATCGCAGCCACAAGGGAAAGCAGCGACGTGAGGAATTCTTTTTCGTGCTGCCCAGAGTGTGGGGACACGTCACACGTAACGCAACTCTTGATGAAACGCTGCGCATGTAACAGGCGGAATACCGGCCGCGTAAACTCCTCGTTAATTCGGCGCGCCAACGGTCGCATCCTGCTGGAGATGGACCCCGCCAATCCAACGGTCGATGCCGTTCAGCAACACTGCGTTGGCCATCCCTTCCGCGACCGCGCGCCCCGCCCCGGTCAAACGCACCTGACGCTTCCAGAATTCCACGTCGGCCGAGTTTGATGTGCCGCTGGCATCGATGGCGCGTGTCGCGTTGTCGGTGGTTGGCGACACAAACTCAATGAGCGGAACGGGTCCCGTCATCAGGCGTTCGACATACCACACGTAACTCGTATCGCCCAGCCACACGATGTCTTCGTTGGGCGCGTGAGCCTCGACATACGTTGCGCCAACGGTTTTCGCGCCTTTCAACAGCGCGTTGACAATCTGCTGTTCGGTGCGCGACAACCCGTTCTGCTCCGACGGATATTCCTGTACCAATCGACGAAGCGCAGGGTGCACGTGCGGCAACACAACGCTGTTATCGCTTTGATAGCTGTCGGCCTCGAACAACGCCGACTCCGTTTGTGCAAATGTTTTCAATAGCCTGTTGTTGCGCGACGTGAACGCTTCCCACCCTTCTGCCGCAAGTTCGAGATCGGCTTCGCGCACAACACGCTGCATTTTGATGTACTGCGCCAGTTGCACTTCGGACAATGGCCCCAACAACTCATCGGCCGCCACAATCGAGATCGATGGTCGCTCGGCGGCCGTGCGTACGTAGAAACGCGCGAGAATCTCCAACAGCTGCAGCTGATCGTAGAGATCGGGTTCGAACCACAACGTCACGTGGTCGCCCGCGCGCATGGCGGCCAGTTGCGCGTCGCGCCCAGCGAAGTCGGCCAGCGCGACTTCGTATTTCGCCCAATCCTGACCGGCCAGAAACTGCGCGCGCATTTGCCGCAGCGTATCGGCGTCGACGTCGCCAGGCACAGGGCCATCATGCAATACATCGCGCCAGGGAAGCACCGACTCATCGCTCGGCACAATCCGGAGGAGTGTTCCACCCACTGAATCGCCGTTGGTAACATGCAAAGTTGTCATGCCATAAGTATGTTGCGGGTGCCGGTTGGCGAAACAGGCTTCGGCCGGCGACAAGAACGGTTCCGTGTCGATTGTCACTTGTTGGGCAGGTGCGGATTCGTTCCGCGTCACAAGCCGACCGCTTCTTTCCCTCCAAACACCCTTCACCACAACTCATGCCAACACCGCACGCAGCGGCGGGAACGGCGATGCCGACCACCGTAAACGCCGAGTCTGTCGAGACTGCGGTGATGGACGTGCTGCCGGAGACTTTGCCTGAGGCGGTGACGGCCAAGGACGTCTCGGTCGCGTTGTGGGGAGTAATTTTTGCGGGCGGCATTGGTACGCGCTTCTGGCCACTCTCAACGCCAGCGCGCCCCAAACAGCTGCTCGCGCTGGTGGATGAACGCCCGCTCATCGCGGACACGATTCTGCGATTGCAGCCGCTCATTCCGCCCGAACGCGTGTTGGTCGTCACCAGTGCGGATATTGTTGATGCGTTGCATAAGGCCATTCCCGAAGTACCGATTGGCAACATGCTGGTCGAGCCGCGTCCGTTGGGAACCGCAGCCGCGTTGGCGTGGGCGGCGACTGAAATCGAAAAACGCGCGGGCCCGAAAAGTGTATTCACAGCGTTGCATGCCGATCTCGCCGTTGCGTTTCCCGATCGTTTTCGTGACACGTTGCGCGACGCTGCGGGTATTGCGTCGCGCGATGAACATCTCGTTGCGATTGGTGCCACACCAACGCGTTGCGAACCGCAGTTTGGATATCTGCACGCCGGCGAACGTCTCGACGTGTCGGTGAGTCTCAAGGATGGTGGCGCGTGCAAGGTGAAACATTTTGTCGAGAAACCCGCGGCACCGCTGGCCGATACATTGATTGCGGAAGGCGCCCTGTGGAACACCGGCATTTTTGTGTGGCAGGCACGCGCAGTGTTGAACGAATTGCAACTACATACCGCAGAACTCGCGCTCGGGTTTGCTGCACTGGCTGCGGGTGACATGGTGAAATTTTCGGAGATGGTAACGTCCATTTCCATTGATCGCGGATTGTTGGAGCGCAGCCGGAACGTGGTGGTGCTGCCCGCGGAATTCGGATGGGACGATGTCGGCACCTGGGCGTCGCTGCGGCGCGTGCGCGATCTCGATGACACGGGCAACGGCATCAAGGGCGCCGCGTATTGTGTTGATTCATCGGGCAACATCGTGCACAACGAATCGGGGTGCGTTGTGTTGTATGGGGTGTCGGGAATGTTGGTGGTGTCGATTGACGGGCTCACCTTCGTAACACCGTTGGATCGTGCGGCGGAGATGCAAACACTGTTGAATCAGCTGCCGAGCAATTTTCGGCATTCGCCGAGGGAGCAGGCGTAGGGGCTGGGCGCGGACGGGCGCGCTGCGGCTGCCAGGAAAGCGGAGGTCGGTAACTGCTTACTGCATGACACCGAACATTCGGGTTTTTCGGATCAAACGGATGATTTGCGAAAATTGGAACTGTCTCATGTGACGTCGTTCGCCATCAGCCCCATCGCGCAGTATCCGTTTGATCCGCTAAATCCTTCAACTCCGCGTGAAGGTTGTGAGAGCGGTCTCGCCTCCACACCGCGCTCCCGCGATAACAAACGGGTCACGCCCCCGTAAACCGCGGCGTCCGTTTCTCGCGAAACGCAACGATGGCATCCTGCACATCGGCCGTCTGAAAACAGGTCTTGATGTGCACCACCTCGTTTCGCAGTTGTGCATCGAGCGATGTTGTCGAACTCTCCATCAACAAACGTTTGGTGAGCGCCATCGCGAGCGGTGGCCCGGCCGCGAGTTGCGCCGCCATCATCTGCACCGCGGCGGCAAACGACTCATCGGGAATCACCTGCGTGGCCAATCCAATCTGCAGTGCCTCCGCGGCGCTCACATCGCGCCCCGTCATGATGATGTCCATCGCACGCGTGTGTCCCACCAGTCGCGGCAGCCACCACGACACACCCGCATCCGGCGACAGGCCGCGACGAATGTAGCCGGCCGTCAGTTTCGCACTCGCGGTCACCAATCGGAAATCGCAACACAACGCGAGACCAAATCCCGCACCGGCCGCCGGTCCGTTCACCGCCGCGATCACCGGTTTCTCGCACGCGTTGATGGCGTGCACCCACTTCCCGACCCATAACTCCGGATCGAGGCGCGCCGTTCGCGTGCTGGTGTCGAGTACTGGTGGTCCGCTCAAATCGAGCCCCACACAAAAGCCGCGCCCTGCGCCCGTGATGACCAAAACACGCACTGCGTCGTCAATGGCAGCAGCGTTCACCGCATCCGGCAGTTCCTTTGCGAGCACGTCGTTGACGGCATTCAGGCGATCCGGACGATTAATCGTGATCGTACGAACACCCTCCGCAGTTGTATCGACCAGGAGACACTGATGGTTCGTTGGCTGACTGGACACTGGTGTTGTTTGCTCCGGTAGATGCGTGATTGCAAGCCAACTTGTGAGATGATCGCAAGAAACGCGTTCGGTTCTGGTTGAATTCACGTTGAATTTCTGGCGATTGGCTACCCCCCACTACCGTTGTTGCGGGTTGCCCCACTAGATCACACCGTGTCCCTCCTGGCGCCTGTTTCATTATGGCTCCCACAGTACGCGATGCTGTCGTAGATGGTATCGCCTCGAAGGTCCTCCGCACTCCGCTTTTTTATGGTTGGAACCCGAACCGCCAAGGCTTCGTCGTCTGCTCTCATGGATGAAGGCGCCGAACCACAAAGTCCTGTTGCCGCTGCCGACGCACTGGCACGGACTGCCCACGAAACCTGTCGCCAGCACGAGCGCCTGTCGCGCCTGAACGGGTTGGGTGTGTTGCATGCCGAACTCGAGGCCGCACACGCGTTAGTGGATACGTGCGATCTCGCACTCGCCGAGTGTGTGTCAACGTACGAGAAGCGCTGCGGCAAAACAGCGGTCAGCGACGACGCCGGTGTGCACTCAAAAGCCAATGCTTTGTGGCTCGCGGCACGCGACTATCTGCGCCGGCATTCAATGGCCGAGAAAGCAACCGCGCAGCTCAAGCAACATGACGTTGAGAAGTTCTCAGACCTGCAGATGGAATACGAGTTGCTGGCATCGGCGCTGCTGTCGCTGAAACACGCAACCGGCGCGTTTCAAACGTTGCGGCCAGAGGCCAGGTAAACGACTGCACGAACGCAGTATGCGGCTCTGGCTAAAACTGCAACTGACTAACTGCCTTTGGACTTTATGGACAAAAACGGACTCTACGGAAGGTCTCTGAATGGGTTCGCGCGAAGGCTGCAGATGGCGACCGTTCTTTTTCTAATTTACTGCAATAGTGCGCGCGCCACGAGCGAATGTGGTTCAACGTTTAGTTGAAATCCAAATATTGAAATCCATTTTCCGGAGCGGAGGTTTGTCTATGCAACGATGCCATCCGAAAAGTCCAGCATAAGTCCGCAAAGTCCAAAAGGCAGTTAATCCGTTAGCGATTTCGCCGCACACACAAGCCCGCGCCACCAGGCACAAAAGAAGTCCGACCAAGTTTCCTAATTGCCAGTCAGTCGCAACTCCAACAGCTTCCTGGACGGCTGCGGATCGCGCGTCAAGTACACCTGGAAGCGGTCAATGACCGCGGGCGCGTCCACACGCAGTGCAAGCAATTCGCGTTCAGTCGCCGACGTTAATGTCGGGAAAAACGACATCGTCACATGCGGCGTGAACGAAAAACGCGCTGGCTTGAATTTGAGTCCACTTTTCGCAATGCGTTCGTACAACGTACGCAGTGGACCGTTTGGATCCATCGGCAGCACCACGATGTTCGTTTGCATGAAGCGCAACGGCAGGCCGAGCGGCAACGACATCGGTGCCGTGGCGTGCGCAATCGGCTCAAGCGCCGCGCGCAAATCCTTGAGGGGCGTTTCCGCTGGAATCGATCCAACACCCGACGATCCGGCCAAGGTCAGATGCGGTGGATTGAGCCTCGCCAATTTCGGATCGTATTTCTCCTGAATGACACGCACAAGTTCTCCCGCTTCGCCCGGCAACTCTACGATGATATAAATGCCAATGGCAGCGGCCACAGATTGGTTGACTGGAGAGGAAAGCGTGACGCGAGAACACATCCGGCGAAGAACACCTTGGTATGCCTTCGCAGGAGTGATCCCCGGCGTGTATCTTCGCAGCATGAGCGATAACATGAGGATCATACGCGAATACGCGACCGAGATGGAGGCCATCCTGGCCCAATCTGTGCTCGAGGCCAACAACATCCCGTCCGCGGTCATCCGGGACAACGCGGGCGGTATGTTGCCGGTGTTGCAGATGTTGTATCCCGTGCGCCTTGCCGTTCGCCCGGGCGACGCCGATCTGGCGCTCGAAGTACTCGATTCTGGCACCGACGACGCCGACAACGCCGACAACCAAACCGAACCTTCCGGCGACGTGCCGCAGTAGTCACACCGACCTACCAGCGCGCCTAGATTGTGTTTATGGCGCTTTTCAATGTAGATCCCATACATCCTGAACCTTCGGTCATCCAGCGCGCAGCCGACATCCTGCGCGCGGGTGGTTTGGTGGCGTTTCCAACCGAAACGGTGTACGGGCTTGGCGCCAACGCGCTCGACGCCAATGCAGTTGCACGGATATTCGAAGCCAAGGCAAGGCCAGCGTGGAATCCGGTAATTGCGCACGTCAACTCGGTGGATGAGGCTCGCGCACTAACCGCGACGTGGCCCGCCGTTGCAACGGCGCTCGCAACGGCGTTCTGGCCTGGTCCGCTCACGCTGGTGCTTCCCAAAAACCGCTCTGTCCCCGACATCGTGTCGGCAGGGCTGCCGGCCGTTGCATTGCGCATTCCCCAACATCCAGTCGCGCGCGCGCTGATTGCGGCGCTCGGCGCACCCATTGCGGCGCCAAGTGCGAATCGATTCACGGAATTGTCTCCGACCACCGCGGCGCATGTGCAGGAATCACTGGGCGATCGCGTGGACATGATCTTGAACGGTGGGCCGAGCGACGTCGGAATTGAAAGCACTGTAGTGGATGTCACGGGCAATGTGCCGGTGTTGCTGCGTCCCGGCGTGATCAGTCGCGGTATGCTGGCGAATGCAACGGGGATGCCTATTTCGCTTGTGCTGGCGGACGCGCGCGACAACACACCGCGTTTGTCACCGGGCATGGTTGAGCGCCACTACGCGCCGCGTGCCGCAGTGTGGCTGTTCGCGGGGAACGAGATGTATGAGTTGCAAGAGAACATTACGAAGGACATTCCGGCTGAGCCCGGACGTGTTGCGGCGTTGGTTCTGGACTGGTCGCCATTGTTTCCTGAACATGTGCGTGTCATCCGGATGCCGAATGATCCGCTCGCCTATGCACGGATGTTGTATGCAACATTGCATGATCTCGATCAGGATGGGTTCACGGTGATTGCGATTGAACGCCCACCCCAGAACGATGCGTGGGCCGGCATTCACGACCGCCTCAATCGCGCCGCGCACTGACATGCAATCGTGTCGAATTTAGCAGACAATTGACGCGCAAACTGTAGCGCGCCCGAGTGAGCGCCGTAGATTGCCACCATGCTTCCAATTGACCTTTCCGGCAAACGCGCCCTTGTGGCCGGCGTTGCTGATGACGGCGGCTTCGGCTTCGCCGTAGCCAAGGCGTTCGCCGAAGCGGGCGCGTCGGTGTGCGTGGCAACCTGGCCACCCGCCTTGAACATCTTTCTGAACTTGCTCGAACGCGGCAAGATGGACGAGTCCCGCCAGCTGTCCGATGGATCGCTGCTGTCGTTCGAAAAGATTTATCCGCTTGATGCGGCGTTCGATTCAATGAACGACGTTCCGGCCGACATTCGCGAGAACAAACGGTACAAGGATCACAACGACTTTTCGGTTGACGGAGTCGTGAATGCGATGATCGCCGATTTCGGCGCACAACCCGTTGATATCGTATTTCATTCACTCGCCAACGGACCCGAAGTCAAAAAACCACTACTCGAAACCAGTCGCGGCGGTTATCTGTCGGCCATTGGAACGAGTGCGTATTCGCTTGTGTCGATGGTGCAGCGGTTTGGACCAATCATGCGTCCGGGTGGTTCGTTCTGCTCGCTCACGTACATGGCGAGCGAGCGCATGATTCCAGGATACGGCGGCGGCATGTCCACCGCCAAGGCCGCGCTTGAAAGCGACACCCGCGTGTTGTCGTTCGAAGCGGGACGTAAATTTGGCGTACGCGTGAACACGATTTCGGCCGGCCCATACGCATCACGTGCGGCCAGCGCCATTGGGATCATCGACAAAATGGTGCAATACTGCACCGCCAACTCGCCGTTGCCCGAAGCGCTCACCACCGCTGAAGTTGGCAACACCGCGGCCTTCCTGTCGAGCGCACTGGCATCAGGAGTCACCGGCACCACGATCTACGTGGACAAAGGGTATCACTCGATGGGCATGGCGGTGACGATGCCGGCGGGCCTGGACATCCTCGGCACATAGCTGATGGCCGGGGGCAAGGAATCGGCACCCAAGCCGACATTCCGAACACCCACTGCACCCGCAGCGTTTGTGAGGCGCGTGCAACTCACCTACGGGGTGCGAGCGCAGCTTATTTTGCTTGCGCTGCTCATTGCGTTGCCGCTGCTCGTTGGCAGTTCATACCGCATCTACACGCGGCTCAAGGAGGGCAAAACACTCGTTGAGCACAATGTCGAGCGAACGGCGGCGTCAATAACCGAGCGCCTTGAAGAACGGGTGCGTAGTTCCGAATCACTGCTCATTGGCCTGACCTCTGCAATACGAATCGATACGCTGCAACAGCGCTACAACGATTCGATTTTTGTGGGCACGATGGCCAAGGTGCCGAAGCGATACGGCAACATGTTTGCCTGGGATAAGAGCGGAACGCGTTTGGGGACGGCCGTACACTCGCCCGCGCTGGATACAATCCGCGGCCAGACGCGCAAATATTTCAAGCCGCTGATTACCAACGGTGGATTTCTTATTAACCCGCCGCAGGTATCGAATGCGTTGAACGACAGTTCGATGATCGTGGGTCTCGCACGTTCAATCGAGAATGCGGCCGGCGAACACATTGCCGTCATAGGGATATCGCTTCGTATCGACACGTTGGGCGATCTGGTGTCACTCGAACCGGACCTCCCGTCCAATTCTTCGATCACGGTAATTGACACTTCCGGTGGAGTGTTGGCCCGATCCGTCAACGGCAAACGCGAGCGTCCCGGTAGTCACAATGTGTTTCTGGAAAGTCCCTCCTTGTCCCGTGCCGGCGTGACCAGTGGAACAGCAGAGATTACGGATTCGCTTGGTATCACACACATCTTTGCGTACCGCCGGGCGCGGTCGGCACCATGGATTGTCAACGTCAGTGTTCCGAAATCGGCCGCACTGGCAAGCGTGTATTCTGAGATGCAAAAGGACCTGCTGGCAGGATCGGTCACACTCGCGTTTGCAATTGGTGCGGCGCTTTTGTTGGGCGGATTTATTGCACGACCGCTGGATGCCTTGAGCGATGATGCGCGCGCCATTGCCGCGGGCGAAGAAGGTCGCCGCTCACGGGTGCGATCGCGCTCGGAAGTTGGTGTGCTCGCCTCGGCGTTCAATCAGATGGCCGACACCGTTGAACGACGCAACAGTGCGTTGGCAGAAAGTGAACGACGGTATCGATTGCTGTTCGATACCAATCCGGTACCGATGTACGCGTGGGACGCCGAATTGCTGAGCATCGTGGCCGCCAACGAAGCAGCGCAGGAACGATATGGATACTCGCAACACGAATTCCTGAAGCTCAAAATTACCGATCTCATTGATACGAGCGAGCAGGAACGTTTTCTCCGGGGACGCGTCAAGTTTGAAGAACGCCGGCTCACGCCCACCACGTGGGTGCATCGCACGTCCAACGGCGAACGCATGGAGATGGAAATAATCTCGACACAATCACGGCGCCTGGGCCGCGACAGCTGGTTGTCCGTCAGCATCGATGTCACCGCGCGTCACGCTGCCGAGCGTGCACTTGCGCGCAGCGAAGAACAATTGCGGCAGTCGCAGAAGATGGAAGCCGTTGGCGCGTTTGCCGGCGGAATTGCGCACGATTTCAACAACTTGCTGACTGGCATGTTGGGATACTGCGAACTCGCGATGGAAGGATTACCGCCGGATAGCGACGCCTACCGCGACGTGTCGGAAGTTCGCGACCTCGCCCTGCGCGGCGCCGATCTTACGCGACAGATTCTTGCGGTCAGCCGCAAACAGGTCATGCAATACACCGTGTTTGAAGTGAATACGGTGGTGTTGTCCATCGATCGGTTGTTGCGCCGGCTTATTGGCGAACACATTCTGCTCAAGACGGAACTGGACGAGAATGTTGGCTGCATTCGCGCCGATGCTGCGCAGATTGAACAGGTCCTGCTCAACCTCGCCGCCAACGCACGAGATTCGATGCAACCAGGCGGTACGCTCACCATCCGCTCGTCATCCGTGTCTGGCAAAGCGGCCATTGCGCAGGGACTGGCGGACCGTGCGTGGGTCAGCATCTGCGTGAGTGATACAGGCGTCGGCATGACCCCGGAAGTCCGACAGCGCGTGTTTGAGCCGTTCTTCACGACCAAGGAACGTGGCAAGGGTACCGGACTCGGTTTGTCGCTGGTGTACGCAACCGTCGAGCAGAGTGGCGGAACTATTCGTGTGATCAGTGCGCCTAACGCGGGCGCAACGTTCGAGATGTTTTTCCCGCAAACGAAAAAAGCGGCGGTCACTCCGGTTGCGGTACCAATACCCGCAGGGATCGCGAAACGCGGCACAGAACTCGTGTTGTTGGCCGAAGACGAAGACAGTGTTCGTGCCGTCGCCAAAGAAGCACTCGAGCGACGTGGGTATCGTGTCCTGGCAGCACCCGATGGTCCGAGCGCACTCGCGTTGGCGCGGTCCTGCAACGAAAATATCGATCTCTTGTTGACCGATGTCGTCATGCCGGGAATGAATGGCCGAGAGTTGGCGGAAACATTGTTGCGCGAACGTCCGAAAACTCGCGTCTTGTTTGCGTCTGGCTACACCGACGACGCAGTTCTGCTGCATGGCGTTCGCACCGACGAAGTGTCATTCATCCAGAAACCCTTCACGCCTCCCGCGCTGGTGCAGCGTGTCCGCGAAGTGCTCGATCAACCACTCAAAAACAGCTAGCCCTCGCCATGTATTGGATTTTGCTCGTCATGGGGCTCGTCGTCTCGGTGGTCGTAGCAACGCTGGTTGGTGGAATGGTGACGCCGCGCAAACATGTCGCGGCACGGACCATCGTGCTCCGCGCAGCACCAGATAAAGTGTGGGCGCTTGTGCGAACGGTGAAGGAATATCCAAACTGGCGCGAGGAAATTCTGTCCGTCGAAGAATCGGCGGGTAACGACCATCGGCCCGCGTGGACAGAAATTGGTCGGCAAAAATCACTGTCCTACATCGCGACCACCGATGAACCACCCACGCGCTTTACGGCGCGAATCCTGGACGACGATCTGGGGTACAGCGGCGAATGGCAACATGTGATCACACCCGTCGCCGATGGCACGCGCCTCACCATCACCGAACAGGGCGAAGTCGGCAATTTGATTTTCCGATTTGTTGGGACACACTTTCTTGGACACACGCGCAGCATCGATGCATTTCTGCGCGATGTAGCGCTCGAATTTGGCGAATTGGCCAAACCAGAGAGCGTGTGATTGTGACCACGTGAAGAGGATCTCGCTCCGAGAGCGTCTCAAAACACTGGGTCCGGGGCTCATCACGGGCGCGGCCGACGACGATCCATCGGGCATCGCGACGTACTCGATCGCCGGCGCACAGTTCGGCACAGCGCTGCTGTGGATGTCCGTCGTGTCGTGGCCCCTCATGGCGGCCGTGCAGGCGATGTGCGCACGTATTGGCATGGTCACCGGCGACGGACTGATGTCCGCATTGCGCCACCGATTTCCGCGGCCATTGCTCATCATCATGTGTTTCGCTCTGCTGGTCGCCAACACCATCAACATTGGCGCGGACCTGTCAGGCATGGCCGACGCTGCCGAACTGCTGACGGGCGTTAACTCACACGTGTACGTCGTGTGTTTTGGATTGGCTATTGCGTTTGCGACGGTTCGTCTGCGCTATGTAAAATTGGCCAACACCCTCAAGTGGCTCGCCCTCGTGTTGTTCGCGTACGTGATCACCGCGTTCATGGTGGGCCCCGAATGGAAACAGGTCGCGCACGATACGTTCCTCCCGCACGTGCCCAACCACAGCGCCTGGAGCATGGTTGTGGCCATTCTTGGCACCACAATTTCACCATATCTTTTCTTCTGGCAGGCCTCGCAGGAAGTGGAGGAAGAAAAAGCAATCGGCCGCTCCACGACCGCCGAGCGACGTGGTGCGACCCATGAAGAAATGTCACTACGCCGGTGGGATATCGGAGCGGGTACGTTGGTGTCCAACGCCGCCATGTTCTTTATCATCCTCACCACAGCGCTGACGCTGCACAAGAACGGAATAACCAATCTCACGTCCAGTCGCGAAGTTGCGCAGGCGTTGCAACCGCTCGCGGGTCGATTCGCGACGCTGTTATACGCGGTTGGCCTGATTGGTACCGGCGCATTAGCCATTCCAACACTCGCCGGCTCGGCCAGTTATGCGTTCAGCGAGTTGTACGGTTGGCGACAAGGGATGGACGAGTCGTTCCGAAAAGCACGCGCGTTCTACGTCACGCTAGTTCTTGCAGTTGTTGCCGGCATCAGCATGGATTTTTCCAATATCAGCCCCATTCAGGGCATGTATTGGTCGGCCATTGTCAACGGTTTGCTGGCACCATTTCTGCTAATCGGAATTCTGCTTGTGGCCAGCGACAAAAAAATCATGCAGGGGATGCCCAGCTCAATCCTTTCGCGCGTGGTGGTTACGCTAACAACCGTGGCAATGTTTGGCGCAGCTATCGCGATGTTTGTCGTGTAGCCGTCAGGGTAGACAGGCGCTTGATGCTCGCAATGCCCAGGACAGGACCGACCGCCAACACCGGAAACGCCCACTGCCATCCCACCAGACTGACGAGGGGTGGAATGATTTGAATCGTAATGGTGGTGAGCAGAAATCCCATCGACACCTGCATAGTCAGTGCTGTGCCAACGGCGTGAGTGGGCACTTGTTCGGTAACAAGCACGCTGAATTGTGCGCTGTCGGCAATTACAAAAAATCCCCACGTGAGCGCGAGTGGGGCCAGCAACCACCAACTGCGTCCGAATGCCAATCCAATGCACAGCGCGCACGCTCCGCTGCACGCCATCGCCCATGTAACCAAGCGTGCGCGGCCCACGCGATCAGCAACCAATCCGCCCCATACGCAACCAACACCACCAACTGCGATCACGCCAAACGCAATCAACGCCGCAATGCGTGGATGGGCCTCCGTGTGTGTCGCAAGCGCGCGCTGCGCTTCACTTGCGGCGAGAAACGCAGGTATCCAGGTCCAGAACGAA
Organism: Gemmatimonas sp.; assembly: GCA_040004335.1. GTDB lineage: Bacteria > Gemmatimonadota > Gemmatimonadetes > Gemmatimonadales > Gemmatimonadaceae > Gemmatimonas. Next base: position 8,367 of record JBDUBA010000485.1, on the reverse strand, counting down.
TACAACTCACCCATATGACCCAGATAGCCGCCCGTTGCCAATCGGTATTCGCGCACCCGGAGTACCTCCGCAACACGTGCCCACGCAAAGGGGCGCGCCGGAAATTCGAACGGGCCGTCCTGATACGTAGTAAAAATGATCAACGCCGCCAGCACCGCACTGACTGAGGCCAATTGTGTTACCAACGGCACAGTCGCCGACGGAAATGCTTGCGCGAGATACGGCGACGCTTTTCCAATGGTTAACGCACCAACGATTGTGCCAACCGCCAGTCCACGTTGAGCGCGAAACCAGGTCGCAGCCATTTTCATCGCGGGCGGATAGACACCCGCCAGGCAAAAGCCCGCGAGGAAGCGCGACAGCAGGACAACCGAAAGCGAACTTGCCCACGCCATTGGCAGATTGGCGACGGCGCCGCACAGCGCTGCCACGGCAAACAGTTTTCGTGCCGGAAAGATGTCTGCCAGGTTGAAGAGCGCGCTGAATGCTGTGCCAGTAACAAATCCCAGTTGCACCGCAATCGTCAGCCACCCCACTTGCGCGATTGTTAGTCCCAACTGAGTGCGCAATTGTGGACCGACCGCACTTCCGGTGAACCACAACGCCATGCCCAACAGCTCGGCGACGGCTAACGTTGCCAACATGCGCCAGCGCATTGAACCCTGCTCTACTGGCGACTCGGCGATCGGAACTGCGACTGATTTCATCAGCTGCTTGTGTTGATCCGGAAATTCCGGTGGGAGGGGGGACGAGCTATCCACAAACTTTCACGTCGGTTCGATCAAATGTTAATGCGGCGTCGCCAGCACGCTCAATAGTAAAGGCATGCGAATCAGGAATGTTCTGCTGCCCGTTGCACCTTTTGACGTTCTTTCGGCGGTGTCAGAGATCCCCGGAGAAGAAAGTCCGCGCGGCAAGACACCAATGTGAACGACAAGTGTGTCATTCTGCTGTGAACGCGCGAGAAATACTGCCACTCTGAGACTCAATCGCGGAGCGGTGAAGTCGTTTGTGGATTTGTCAGCGACACATGAGAAAACGGGGGCGCCGAATTCGGCGCCCCCGTTTTGTTTTGCAACGCAATGCACTTTTAGCGTCGCACCGCGAACTATGCGGCGTGATGCTCTTCGAGTGTTACGCCTTCCGACGGCGACGCGAGGCGATACCAACCGTCAGGAGGCCAGCACCCATCAACGCATAAGTGGATGGTTCCGGAACAACAGATTGCACGCCGACCGTAATACCGTGCCAGTTTTCCGGATCCATTACTTCGAACGTGAACGAGTTGAACACGCCGTTCAATTGAATCGTGCCGCTGAATTCGTTACCCGTAATGATGTTGCCAGCTTCCGTGTGCGTGCCTGTGCCCCACGCCGCTGCGTTGGTGTTGTTGTCGGACAATACCGTAAACGAATTGCCGAAGAAGTTGTAACGTACCGGGGTGTTGGGCTGCCCAACACTGATAAACGCGATGAGCGGATTCGTGACCGCCGCGCCAAAGGTGATCGTGCCACGACGAACACCCGTGTACTGAATGAACCCGTCGTTGGTAGGTGCACCGACGCCGGGACTCGTGTAGGGGGCCGTAAGGCAGGTATAGAACGCGAAGCCGCAACCGCCTGACGATCCTACGCTCGCGGTGCGTGTGGTCCCGTCTGACAACTGGTAACCGTCAAACGTACCGGCGTACGAAATCGAAGTGGCACCCAACGTACCCGCCAACGTTCCGGCGCCAGGGGTGGTCCAGTTTGCCCAGGTTTGGGCCGAAGCAACGGACGGCAGTGAGAACGCCGCGGCCATGGTAGCCGCAATGAGGACTCGCGAAGTTTTCAGCATGGTCACAGGGCAGGAGGGAAACACACAGATACTTGTCGACCACCATCGTGGCAATTTCGAGACCAGCCGCCGCGATGCAGTCCCGACCAAGCATCTCGTTTGCGGACAACGGTTTAGTCGAGGTGGATCGCAATATCGACCCCTGTTGCATCGGTGCAGTGCTGCGCTCACGCCATACTGTGTGGCGCCCGTCCTGACTAACTGCCGAGCCGACTGTCGTTCGCGAGATATCCGTTGACGTAGTCGCTCACCGCATCCGGGAGTGGCGTGAGCCGCGTCGAATATCCGGTCGCGCGGAACTTCGCGATGTTGGCCTCGGTGAAATACTGGTACTTGTCGCGAATGTTTTCGGGAATGTCGATGAAATCGACAGCACGCTCACGTCCCATGGCAACAAACAACGCGTCGACCAGTTCAAGCCACGTGTGCGCTTGCCCGCTTCCAATATTGAACAGACCGTTCGCAGCCGGGGTGGTCGCGAGATGCAACGTCATTGCCACCGCGTCCTTCACGTACAGGAAGTCGCGCTTTTGTTCGCCATCCTTGTATTCACCACGATGGCTGCGAAACAGTTGTACGCGACCGGTGGCCATTATCTGCCCATACGCTTTGTGCACGAGCGAACGCATGTCGGCCTTGTGTGCCTCGTTGGGACCAAACACGTTGAAATATTTGAGCCCCACGATATGCGAGAACAATTCGTTGCGTGCAGCGTACTGATCGAACAATTGTTTGGAGTAGCCATACGCGTTGAGTGGCCGAAGACGGGAGAGTGCCGCCGTACTTTCATCGGCGTCGCTCATGCCGCCGGTTCCTTCGCCGTATGTCGCCGCACTTGATGCGTACACAAATCTTGCCGCGTGATTGCGCGCCCAATGCGCCAAGTCCCTGGTGAACTCGAAATTGTTGCGCATCAGAAACGATGCATCACGTTCGGTCGTGGCGGAACACGCGCCCATGTGCAACACCAGATCGAACGAGCCAAGCGACGCACTGTTCAATCGACCGAGCAAGTCGTCGGCATCGACATAGTCTTCAAACTTGAGCGGCACGAGGTTGCGCCACTTTTCATCCGTGCCCAATCGGTCGGCAATTACGATTCGTTCCACGCCGCGCTGATTGAGCGCCCACACCAACGCACTACCAATGAAGCCGGCGCCTCCCGTGACGAGGACGCGAGTTGGGAGATTGGCCAATGTGGGAAGCTGGGTCATAGACCGTCGGACAGGGGTGGAGGGCGAATTTGGTACTGGGGTCAGAGCCAAATTTGGGCCGGCGTGGTCGTCACGCGCGAATTTGGTACTGGGGTCAGAGCAGGATCTGACCTAGGTGGGGGATCTGGTACAGGGGTCAGAGGGGAATTTGGTACCGGGTTCAGAGTTGGACCTCAATTTGAAACTAGAATCCGTGCCCTGTCGTTTTATGCTAGCATAGTGATATCATATAACTATCACCCCTCTCCCTCCATGAGGAACCCCATGTTTCGCGAGAACGAAGTTCGCCCCGCCCCCGGAATTGCCATGGCCATCGTGCTTGTCGGAAGCATGGCCGCCTCGGTCGCCGCTATCATTCTGGGCGCTCGGCGCGAAATGCCACTATGGGCCATCGCGGGGACGGTGGTGCTGCTGGTCGCCAGCATCTGCCTCAACGGACTGTTCACCGTGCAGCCGAATGAGGGCAAAGTGCTGACGCTGTTCGGCACTTACAAAGGCACCGTCAAACAGGACGGTTTGTGGTTTACCAACCCGTTCATTACCAAGAAGGGCGTTTCGCTTCGCGTCCGAAATTTCGAGACGGCGAAACTCAAGGTGAACGATGCGCGGTCAAACCCGGTGGAAATTGGCGCCATTGTTGTGTGGAAGGTGATCGACACTGCCGAGGCAATTTTTGAGGTGAACGATTATCAGCAGTACGTGACCATGCAGAGCGAGTCCGCACTCAGGGCGTTGGCTTCATCGTACCCGTATGACCATCACGGCTCGGATGAAATCGCACTCAGCACGCACACACTCGAAGTTTCAAAAGGATTGATGGAAGCGCTGCACGAACGTTTTGCGAAAGCCGGCGTTGAAGTATTGGACGCCCGTATCAGCCACCTGGCCTATGCACAGGAGATTGCCGCAGCGATGTTGCAGCGACAGCAGGCCAGCGCCATCGTGGCAGCGCGCCAAACGATCGTTGAAGGTGCGGTCGGCATGGTGGAGATGGCGTTGGAGCAGCTCAGCAATCGCAAAATCGTCACGTTGGATGACGAACGAAAAGCAGCGATGGTGAGCAATTTGTTGGTCGTGCTGTGTTCGGATCGGGCGGCGCAGCCCGTGGTGAATACGGGTTCGCTGTACACCTAAGCGGTCGACGATTTTCTGATGTCGGAACGCAAATCGTTTCTCCTGCGCATTGACCGCGATACGTTGGATGCGGTGCAGCGCTGGGCCAACGACGACCTCCGCAGCCTCAACGGGCAAATCGAGTTTCTGCTTCGGCGCGCGTTGCAAACCAGTGCGCGCGCGCCGAAGAACGTACCGTTATCACTGAGCGAATCAGACAATGATAATGCACGAGGCGCGGCTTCGGATGAACGCAACACTAACGAATAATTCTCCACTTATGATACGTTTTCCGTCGTCTCGCGCGTGTTCCGCATTCACCATGCTAAGCACTGCGTCCTTTGTCGCAACAATTTTGTCCGCATCTCTGCCGCACGCACTGTGGGCGCAACTCACGCGCATACCGGTAAGTACCGCAACGCGACCAGCTGCGCGGAACGACACGGTGGCGTACATCTATCTTCGGGCCGCCGACACGGTTGCGATCGAACGAATCGTGAGTAAAGCCGACGGTGTTCGCGGTGAACTTGTCGTTCGCGGACAGGCCCGCGTGGTGTGGCATCAGCATATCGCCGGCAACGTACCGACTGCGTTCGATCTCGACGCGTACGCACCTACGGCGAGTGCGGCATCGGCACCCGCGCAGAGTCTGACGCTCCGCGTGGTCGGCGACAGCGGATTCCTGGACGTAAACGCCAACGGCGCCAGCAACACCACACAGCGCTTAAAGGTTGTTTCGGGTGCGGAGTGGATGCTGAATAATTCGGTGCTGCACACCGAAGTGTTGGCCAGTCTCGCCGCGAAACGCAAACAGGACACTGTGAATTTGGTGTTGGTGCAGGGTGGCACGCAGCTCAAGATGGCAGTGCGCGCAACGGGTGACACAACGTTCGTGAATCTCGCCAATCAGGACATGCGTTTCGTCCACGACGCGCTTGGTCTCAAGGAAGCCACGGCCGGCGTAAACTCCACCGTACGTCGCGTTGCGACGGCCGATCTTGGCAAACTCTCGGCGAAAGAAGCAACTGAAAGACTATCCTACGCGGCTCCAGCTGGTGCACCGTACACCGCCGAAGACATTGTTGTGAACACCGAAGCCGGCTTTCAGTTGGCCGGAACGTTGACACGCCCGCGCGGTGCAGCAAAAGTCCCGTTGTTGATTACGATCAGTGGTAGTGGTCCGCAAGAACGCGACTCTCGTCTTGCGTCGGTGCCGGGGTACGCAATTTTTCGTGACATCGCCGACACCCTGGGCCGGCGCGGAATTGCCGTGCTGCGTATGGATGATCGCGGTGTTGGCGCATCGACCGGACGAGAAACACTCGCGGTGGTGACCAGTGCCGACTTCGCAAATGACGTGAAGGAAGTGATCAAATACGCGCGATCGCGAAACGACATCGATGCGACGCGCATTGTACTGCTGGGACACAGCGAAGGCGGGATGATCGCTCCGATGGTTGCATCGCAGGACAAGGGCGTTCGTGCCATCGTGTTGCTCGCAGGCCAGGCCTACACAGGTCGACGCATCTCTATGTTTCAGAATCAGGATCTGCTTGATCAGACAAAAAGCCTGACCACCGCGCAGCGTGATTCCATCATGGCGACGGTACCGGCAACTCTGGATTCCGTGAGCCGCACCAGTCCGTGGATTGCATTCTTCATGCAGCACGATCCGCTCAAGGTGGCGCGACTGGTCACGCAACCGGTGCTGATTTTGCAAGGAGCCACCGATCGTCAAATTACGCCTGAACAGGCCGACACCTTGTACGCGACTTTTCGTGCGGCAGGAAACACTGCGGTCACAATGAAGAAGTTTCCGGCTACGGATCATTTGTTTTTGGCGGACAGCGTGGGCGTAGCATCGGGGTACGCGACGTTGCCGGATAAACATGTGCGACGGACGGTATTGGGAACGTTGGCCGACTGGTTGACCTCGACTTTGAAGTGACTCGTTAACTTCGACTCTGGTTGCGATCACTCAGGCAGTACGGGGATCGTTAACTGACTCACTGCACTTGGACTGGTCGGGACTTTTAATCGACTTTACGGACAGATTTGCCAGGATTCAGGGTGGCGGAGCTAGCCCTCAGAGTCCTTGTTTTCTTTTGGGAATTGTACGCAGCGAAAGTGAACTGTCAGTTTGCGATTTGTTCATCAATAAAAGACCGCTGCATTCGGTGGAGCGCTCGGAAGATCGTTTCGACTATACTCTGTCCGGAGAGTCGTGTTACAAATCCGTACAGTCCAAAGGCAGTTAGTCAGTTAACGATATCCGCATTCACTCAATAGCGTCGCAAACACAGACAGCAACCGGTCGGCTCGTGTCGAGTACAATCACTTCATCAACACCAACTCCGACACCGCATGTTGCAACGCCGGGACCGTAAATGGCTTCTGCAAAAATCGCGTCCGTCTATCCGCGGGTGCGTCGCCCAACGCCGCGTTTCGCGCATAACCCGACATGAACAACACCGGCACGTCGGCGCGCTCACCTCGTAGCCGCGTCACCAGGTCGCTTCCGCCGAGTCGCGGCATCACTACGTCGGTGACCACGACATCAATCTGCGCGGGATTGTCTTCCCAGATGGCAAGAGCCTCCACACCATCCGACGCAACCAATACGCGATATCCCGCGCGCGACAACACGCGCATTGCGAGCTCCCGCACGCCGCGTTCGTCTTCGACTAACAGAATCGTTTGTTCGGAATTGATTGCAGGCGAAGCAGTGGGCGTTGGTCTTGCACGACGCGTCTGGCCTTCGAAACGCGGAAAACACACATGCACCGTCGTGCCTTTCCCCACTTCGCTCTCGATCCACACATAACCGTCGCTCTGCTTCACAATCCCGTACACCGTTGCCAAACCGAGTCCGGTGCCAAGTCCGACGGATTTCGTCGTGAAGAACGGCTCGAACGCGTGCGCGCGCGTGTCGGCGTCCATACCCGTGCCCGTGTCGCTCACGGACAGATGCACGTAGTGACCGGGACGAATTGGAATATCCAACGGCGGCGTGAACGAGTTGGCGCTGTCACCAATTACAAACTCATTCGTGCGCACCACCAGCGAGCCACCATTCGGCATCGCGTCGCGCGCATTGGTGACGAGATTGAGAATCACCTGCTCGAGTTGACCGCGATCGGTCTTGATGAGTCCGGACTCGGCGGCAGGTGTCAACTGCACGGTGATCGATGACGGTAACACGCGATCGAGCAATCGCGTGAGCTGTGCAACAATGGCGTTTACATCCAACGGCTGCGGGATGAACACTTGTTTGCGGCTGAATGCCAACAGCTGTCGCGTCAGATCAGTCGCGCGCGCGGCCGCTTGTTCGATATTGGTCAATTCCGCGTGTAACGTGTGCGAAGCATCAACACCTTCCATCGCCAGCGCCGCGTTGCCTCGAATAATCGTCAATAAATTGTTGAAGTCGTGCGCAATCCCGCCGGCCAATCGACCAACCGCATCCATCTTCTGGGCTTGGCGCAACTGTTCCTGCAACGCATGTCGCTCCGACGCATCCAGCATCACGCCGATCGCGCGCAGGGCGTTGCCATCCACGTCGCGAATGACGTGAAAATGATCGTGCACCATGGCGTAGTGCCCGTTAGCGCGGCGAAAACGATACGCGTGTGTTGCGGGACCGGCGTTGTTGGTGTGCACTTCCTCCGCGCGCGTGAGCATTGCGCCAATGTCTTCCGGATGGATGCGTTGCTGAAACCACGAGAGCGGTACAGCGACGCCGTCGATATCCCAGCCGAAGCGCTCCATCGTGCCGTCACCCAGGGTGATGGAACCGTCCTTGATGTCCCACTCCCAGAGGACGCCGCCGGCCGCCTGCGTTACGAGGCGATATCGCTCCTCACTGGCGCGTAGCTCGGACTCAACCGTCGCCGCGGCGCGAGCGCCCGGAACGGGGCCGGTCGGGACTTGCTCGACGGGATCCAGAGGCGGCGGTGGCTGCATCACTGGAACGTGATGGTTTTGCGCAGAGTTCGCTATGGCGTGCGCGGCCGTGCTTGCCGGTCTAACCGCATGTTAGCGCCGAGTTTGCGGGATGTTGTGGGTTTTTGGTACCGGGGTCAGAGCCAGACATCAAAATCACGCGCGTTCGCTCCGCGTGATTTGGATACCGGGGTCAGAGCCAGACACCAAAATCACGCAGGCTCGCTCCGCGTGATTTGGATACCGGGGTCAGAGCCAGCCA
>JBDUBA010000369.1:0-22704 GCA_040004335.1 Gemmatimonas sp. | reverse complement strand
CCACCCATCGCCCAACAAAACGAATACGCGCTCGTGCCGCAGCCCGAGTGAATTGACCATCCCGGCGAAAGCGCAACTTCGGCGTCTCGCACAATGACGTGACGTGTTTCCTGCGGCTCGCCCAACAGATGCACCACCATCGCATCGCGTGGCACGCCGAAATACAGATAGACCTCGGTGCGTCGGTCGTGTGTGTGGGTAGGCATTGTGTTCCACACGCTTCCGGGTTCGAGTGTCGTAACGCCCATCACGAGTTGCGCGCTTCGAACTCCCGCTGCATGGATGTAACGGCGAACGGTGCGATGATTACTCGTGGCCGGCGTGCCCAACACCGTTGCATGTGTGTCCGCCGCGGTTGCGAGAGCAGTTGGATACGTGGCGTGTGCGGGATAGCTCACCAGATAGAAGCGAGCGGGTGTCGCTGCTTTCGCACTCGTAAAGGTCACCGCCTTGCTGCCTCGGCCCACATAGAGCACGTCTTTCGTGGCGAGCGAGAACGGCGCACCGTCAACGGTGACCGTCCCGGCGCCGCCAATATTCAGTACCCCCAACTCTCGGCGTTCGCAGAAGAACTGCGCGCGAAGTGCGTCCGGCGTAGGCAACGAAATTGGTGTCGCCAGCGGGACAACTCCGCCCAGCACCACGCGATCGAGATCGACGAGGCGAAGTGCGATGGTTCCTGCGACGAACAATTCACGCACCAGAAAAGTGTTACGTAGTTGTTCGGTGTTGAGGCGCGCTGCGCCAGTGGGATCGGGTAGATAATGCATTATCGGGCCATCCAACCACCATCGACTGTCAACACGTGACCGTTCACGTAATCGCTGGCTGAAGAAGAGAGAAACACAAATGCGCCGGCGAGATCCTGTGTCTTGCCCCAGCGTCCTGCGGGAATACGTGCGCTGATGTCGGCGAAGCGTTGCGCGTCATCACGCAGACGCCGCGTGTTGTCCGTTTCGAAGTAACCAGGAGCAATGGCGTTGATTTGGACGCCAAATGCCGCCCACTCATTGGCCAGCGCTTTCGTGAGTCCGGCCACAGCGTGTTTGCTGGCGGTGTATGCCGGTACCGTGACGCCACCGCTGAACGACAGTAGCGAAGCAACGTTCACAATCTTACCGTGACCGCGCGCAACCATTCCGCGGCCGATGCGCTGCGAGAGTTGCCACGTGGCATCGAGATTAGTGCGCACCACGATTTCCCAATCGCTCATTGTGTATTCGATGGCTGGCGCGCGGCGAATCGTGCCGGCGTTGTTGATGAGAATGTCGATAGTGCCAGCATGTTGTTCGGCAGCGTCCGCGAGCGATAACGCCGCGTCACGTTGCGAGAGGTCTGCGCCTACTGCCCACGCCTTTCGGCCGAGGGCTTCGACCGCAGCCACGGTGTCGATAGTGCCGTCAACGGTGGATGCCGCACACACCACGTCAGCGCCTGCTTCGGCCAGGGCCAATGCGGCAGCGCGACCAATTCCGCGACTGGCTCCGGTCACCAGTGCGCGTTTGCCGTCAAGCGAGAACAGCGTTGACAAACTCATCGATCGAGCTCCAAGGCGGCCATGATGAACGGACCCACACCTTTGTAATCGTCGGCGACTACCGGCTCGCTGATGTAATACGCAAACGAACCATCACGTTTGACGTTGCCGCCCAATCCGGCCACAGAGCAAACACCTGTTAACGATGGCAGTCCGTCAGAACCGGTTTTCACGAGGTCACGCACCAATCCGTCAAACGCGCGATTCGCGAGCGTGCGAAACTTCGCGGGCAGATATCCCTTGCGCGCGCCTTTTGCGAACGCATACGCGAACATGCTCGAGGCCGACGCTTCGCGATAATTGCCGATGCGATTTGGTTGATCGAGTACCTGAAACCACAGTCCTGTTGTCGGATCCTGCACACGTGCAACCGCATCAGCGAGATCTTGCGTGACCTCAATGAGCGCCGCGCGATTTGGATGTGTGAACGGAAGTTCGTCCAGCACGTCCATCGCCGACATGAGGTACCATCCCACCGCGCGTCCCCAGAAGTTTTTTGAAAGTCCGGTCGCGCTATCGGCCCATGGTTGAGAGTGAGCCGCATCCCAGGCGTGATAATAGAGTCCCGTTTGCGGGTCACGGGTATGCAATGCGAGCAACAGGAATTGCTTCGTTGCATCAGTGAAAGCGGCAGTGTCGTTGAACGCGCGCGCATACATCACGTAGAACGGTTCGGCCATGTACAACCCGTCGAGCCACATCTGCTGGGGGTAAATCTTCTTGTGCCAGAATCCGCCGTCGCTGGTGCGCGGCTGTTGCTTGAGCTGTACGCGTAACGTTTCGATCGCCGTTTTGTACCTGGGCGCCCTGGTTTCTGCGTACATCGAAAACAGCAAACGCCCCTGATTAATCTGGTCGAGGTTGTAATCTTCGGTGCGATAGGTCTTGATCGAGCCGTCGTCGCCGATCATGCGATCCATATTGCGTCGCACGTACGAACTGAACGCTGAATCTTTCGTGCTGCGGGCCACGCGATCAATGGCCGTCAGCATCAGACCGGCCGTGTAATCCCACTTCTCGTGGATGACCGGATTGCGTTGCATGACCGCGCGTGACATCCGAACGGACCACAAACCAGAGGTCGCATTGCGGTGCGGTGCAGCGGTTGCAGTCGCGGCACGCGCCGGAGTTACACGCTGCGCAGAAGCGTTGACGGTTGCAAACGCACTGACCGCCGTCGTACCTATCAACAACGCGACGGAAACGCCTGCAGACTTCATGACGGCACCAACTTTCCGTTCACCGTGACATTCTTGTGCGTAATTCCAGTAACGTTCTCGAGCACATCGGGCTGCGCCACGCCATCAAAGGTGCACGACTCGAGGCGAATGTCGCTGATTTTCGCTTCAGGAAATCCGCGCAGGTAAAGCCCGTACTTGCTCTTCTTGCTGGTCACGTTACGCAATTCGATATCACGCACCGTCGGCATGAACGAGCCCTTGTTGCCTTCTTCGTAGGTAAAATCGATGGACAGAATGGAATCACTCACCTGGCCCACCGTCACATCGCGCACATAGATGTGTTCGAGTGTTCCACCACGCATAGCGTTGGTCTTGAGACGAATCGCGCGTTCCAGCTGCGGGCTGTCCATTCGGCAGTTCTCGACGTACACGTAGCGCACGCTGCCCGAGATTTCGCTGCCGATCGTTACGCCGCCATGACCATCGTTCATGTTGCAGTTCCGAACGATGACGTTTTCTGTCGGAACGTTCACACGCCGGCCATCGCCGTTTCGCCCGCTCTTGATGGCGATACAATCATCACCGGTATCAAACGTGCAACCGTCAATCAGCACGTCGGTGCACGATTCCGGATCACATCCGTCGTTATTGGGTCCGTGCGTGTCGATGTGAACGTTGCGCACGGTCACGTTTTTGCTGAGCGTCGGATGAAGTTCCCACATGGGGGAACGCACAATTGTCACGTCTTCAATGAGCACGTTTTGACAACGATAGGTTTCCACAAACGCGGGACGCAGATACGCACCGGTGCCCATCGTTCGCTCGGTCACCGGCACGTTGCTTTCACCCATGGCCACAAGTCGGTCGCGTGCTGGCACCTGATTGGGCATTCCGGTTTTCCAACCAAACGGAGCGGAACCCTTCCAGGTCCACCAGTTGGTTGCATCCGCCTGACCATCCAGGGTGCCTTTGCCAGTGATGGCGATATCAGTGGCATCGAGCGCATAGACGAGCGGCGAGTAGTTGTAACACTCCACACCTTCGAAACGCGTAGGCACCGTTGGCAAATAACGCAACGGATCGGTTACGAACGCCAAGGTCGCGCCTTTGGCGACATGCAGTTCCATCTTGCTTTGCAAGTGAACTGGACCCGTCACAAACCGTCCCGCAGGAACCACAATTCTGCCACCACCGGCTTTGGCGCACGCCGCCAGTGCCGCCGCTATCGCACTACCACTGTCGGTAGAATTGTCGCCTTCGGCCGCGGATTTCGCCCCATATTTCGTGACGTCAAAATCGCGTTTCGGGATGGTCGGGGGCTTGATGCGCGCGAGAATAGCGGGAACGCGATCCCATCCAGCGGATTGCTGCACGGCCTGTGTTGTCGAAATGGTTTCGCCCGTTACGCGCGCCCCGGCGTGCGTACATGCACTCACGATGTTGCCCAGCGAGAATATCGCGAACGGAGTTGTGCCCGACCCTACGATCGAATTGCGAAGAAACTCGCGGCGTTTCATTGGAGCGAACCTCTTGATGCAGAACGAGGGTGTGTCTGCGCCCACTTTGCGTATCGCTTGAGGGTGCCGTTAGGCGTGTCCGCGTACCAACCGTAGCCAATGCGACGATCGGTCAACGCGTCGTACTTGTATTGCTTGACGCCATCACGATTGCTGAAGATGGGAGTGTTTGTGCCAATCTCCGACATGCGCGCCCACAGCGGTGGCGCGGACGCATCTGCAATGAGCCCGGCTTGCTGCTCGTAGCGATAGCCCAGAATCTTGTTGTGCTCGAACCAGCTGATGGCCGCGTGAACGCGCGCCGGAATGCGCGGATCAGCATCTGTGTGCGTCATGAGAAAATCGACAATCGACGCACTTTCCTTGCTCGTAAGCGACGTCAGCTCGTAACTCCGCGCACTGGTGGCCGCGAGCGTCAAGGGATCGTGCTGCTGCCCCCACACGGTGAGTGTGTCGTGCACCACCACCTGCGCCTGCAGCACACACTGAATGGCAAGGTTTACCGCTTTCGCACTCTGGGCGCGCAATGAGTCGGGCACGTACGTCATTTTGCCCAGCGCCGCGTCGTCCAACAGCTGCATCACTTCAACAATGGCGTTGTCGTTGAACGTCGCGGCGTCATGATATCCGCCTTGCAGCGGCCACACTTGTGGCCAGCAACCATTGGGGAACTGCGCATGCAGCAGGTAGGCAACGCCACGAATCACACTACTCTCGTAGCGTTTATCCTTGTGCTGCAATGACGCATCGTGCACGAAGCGAATTTCCGAAGTAGTCGCATCGTTGTCGACCGTAGCGATGTACTGCCACTTGTCGTTCTCGGAAAAGAAACTCTGACCGGGTTGCCGCGGACCGTCGGTGAAACTCACATGTTTGGACCACCCACCAGACGGAGTCTGAAAGGTCACCATATTGTCGGCCATCTTTCGCGCACTGTCGGTGCGTAAGAAATCTGGCGTCATGCTCCTGGGTTGGTAGTCGAACGATTCTTTGAGCATCGGCGCCGTTACCATGGCCGTTTTGCCCAACATCCTGAGTTCCGCACCAAGCAACGCTTCGTCAATGACACGTGAACTTGTGGAGCGTAAAACGTAGGCTTGCCATTCACCGCGCGTTGACGCCGGCAGCGCACTAATTCGGGCAGCACTCAGCAGCGAAGTGGTATCAGCTTCGCGTGCCGCACTTAGAGCCGCCCCGGTACTTCCTTGTGCACCCAACGAGTTGGGCGCACTCAAGACCGCGACGCTCGTTAGTGCAACGAATATCCCTTTTGCACACCGCGCACACAGTGAAAACAATCCAGACATCACGCCACATCGCCCAAGGGGGCCGGATCAAGACGAGGCGCCAATAGATGAATGATCAACAGCGCAGACACGTAGGCGAAACCGCAGATGAGAAAAATTGGCGTGTAGTTGTTGCCATTTGACTGCAGCATCACGCCCGTTGCGCGCTGAAACAGAAATCCGGCAAGGGCACCAAAAAATCCACCTACGCCAACCACCGACGCAACGGCGTACCGCGGGAACATGTCGCTGGCCAACGTGAAGAGATTACACGACCACCACTGATGTGCGGCCGCCGCAATACCCACAATCGCGACCGTGGTCCATAACGTTGGCATGCTGGATGCAAACACCGTTGGAACAATGGCAACCGCCGCCATCAGCATCGTGATCTTCCGCGCCTTGTTATTCGAAAACCCTCGACGCATGAAGAATCCGGACATCCATCCACCACCAACACTTCCCACGTCTGCGAGCAAGTAGATCGCAATGATTGGCAGTGCAACGGTGTCGAGCTTCACATTGAACCGCGCATCGAGAAACTTTGGCAACCAGTACAGATAGAACCACCAGATACCGTCGGTCATGGTTTTGCCGACAATAAAGGCCCAAGTTTGGCGATGCTTCAACAACAGCAGCCACGATACCGAGCGACTCTTCGAAACCGGTCCATCCTGCTGTATGTACGCCAACTCGGCCTTCGAAACCTTGGGGTGCACCTCGGGCTCGCGATACACCATGAGCCACACGGCCAACCACAAAAACCCAAGGGCACCACACACAACGAAGGCCGCGCGCCACCCCCATTGCAACACGATCATGGGAACAAAAATTGGCGTGAGAATTGCACCAACGTTCGAACCCGCGTTAAAGATGCCCGCCGCGAAGGCGCGCTCTTTCGCGGGAAACCATTCCGCCACAGTCTTGATTGCACCGGGAAAGTTTCCCGATTCACCTAAGCCGAGTGCAAAGCGAGCGGCGCTGAATCCCGCCACGGTGTGCGCCAGCGCGGTACTCATGGCCGCCAGACTCCACGTCACAATTGCCGCCGTAAACCCCAAACGCACGCCGATGCGATCCATCATTCGACCCACGCCGAGAAATCCAATGGCGTAAGCAAGCGTGAACCATGAAACAATGTTGCCGTACTGAATCTCCGTCCACCCAATGTCTTTCTGCAGCGATGGCGCCAACAACCCCAGCACCTGGCGATCGATATAGTTGATCGTCGTTGCAAAAAACAACAGTGCGCAAATGGTCCAGCGATAGTTCCCAACCTTTTCCATCGCACCACTGGGTGGGCGTCGGTTGGGCTGAGCGCCAGACGCTGGCGGTGGTACGTCGATAACGGTCATGGGTGTCCAGGCAGGCGGTCGACATCTGCAGTCGACTCGGAGTTGAAGGTATTATGGGTCGGAGCGCACTTCTGCGTCCGTGTGAAGCACCGAGCGTGCACCGCTGACCAACATTTCGCCGGCCGTTTCTGCGACGAGTTCCATCAACGTTGGAACGTAGGTGAGGTCTTCATTCCAGATGCTGCTATCCGAAAGAATACGCGTTATTCCAGCGACCGCAGTGGGCGCAACTTCCCAATGTTTGCGTACCAGCACTCCAAGATCGTCGGTCGGTCGTACCGCGCCGTTGGAAACCAGCAGCTGTTCCATCTGCGGATGCAACAACACCAACTGAGCCGCCATTGCAACCACCAGTGCACGCGGAATCGGTCGCGACGCTACCACGTATCGCTGTACGATGGGCAGCAGCCGCACGCGCAACTTGAGTGTACCCTGGTTGGCGATATCAGTTAAACGATGATATACATGCGGATTCGCAAACCGGCGCAACACATCTTCACCAAACGCGAAGGCTTCTGGTGCCTCCACCACGGGCGCGATCGCAGCCAGCAACAATTCTCGCGCGAACACCGATAGCATGTCGTCGCGCATGACCGCATCAACGGTCGAAACGCCGGCCAACAACCCAAGCGCGGCCAGTCCGGTATGCGTGCCGTTCAGCAACCGCAACTTCCGTTCACGGTACGCGCGAATGTTATTCGCGAAAACAATGCCGCGATCCCCGTCGGCAAAGGGAAGGCGTGCGCGCACCGTCGCATCACCTTCAATCACGAACAACCGATACGTCTCGGTCACGGTCATCAAGTCGTCGCTGTAGCCCAACTTCTGCTCGAGCTTCTCTCGTTCCGGCGCCGGTGGCGCACCAGGCACAATGCGATCAACCAACGTGTTGCAGAACGGCACCGATTCGTTGAGCCACACCCGAAATTCCGGCTCGAGTTGCCAGCGATCACACACGGCGTGTACAAGCCCCTTCAACACATCGCCGTTGTTTTCGAGCAATTCGCACGGCACCACAACCAGGCCACGCTTGCGATCAAAGCCAAAGGCGCGCGCGCGTTCGTAGAGGAACCGCGTAAGCTTCGCCGGAAACGACTTTGGAATGGCGGCGACCGAAATGTCAGCCGCGTCGAGCGCAAAGCCAGCCTCTGTCGTGTTCGAAAACACCACGGAAATTTCCAGCTGCCTTGCAGTCGCCAATACGTCGTGCCAGCCAGATGACGCGCTCAACGCACGACTCACCGACGACACTACACGCAATTCTCCAGCATCGTCGTCCGCACTGACACTTTGCAACGTGAACAGCCCATCCTGCGTGGTGAACGCGCGATCTCGCCCGCTGTCAGTCGACCCAACGAGCACGACCCGTCCATTGAAGAAGCGTTGTTCATTTGCCGCATCCAAAAAATATTCGACGAATCCGCGCAAGAACACTCCCGTACCAAACTGCACGGCGCGTTCCGGCAATTGCAACATGTCAGCACGTGGACGCACCAGCGCCGAAGGCGGTTGCCACGACGGATCGCTCAACAACGCCCGCGACAATTTCGGGCGCGTTGGCGCGTCCGACGCACCGGCAATCGGCGTCATGACATCAAAGCGTGACGCCATGTTTCCAAATCGCAATTTCGCGATACCCGTGCGTTTCGTTGCGAGCTCGTTTTCCGCTGGCAGTTTCGAGTACGAGTGCCAACAGTTCGTCAGTCAGCTGTTCGATGGTTGCGACACCGGTCAGAACTCGCCCCGCGTCGAAATCAATCCAGTGCGGCTTGCGTGCGGCCAACCCGCTGTTCGACGACACCTTGAGCGTTGGCACCGGAAAACCGAGTGGTGTTCCGCGTCCGGTAGTGAATAGCAACATCGTTGCACCGCTCGCAACCATCGCCGTGGAACTGACGCCGTCATTTCCAGGTGCTTCCAACAACTGCAAACCACCTTTGTGCGCCGCTTCACCGTAACGCAGCACGCCCGTTACCGGCGCGCGTCCACCCTTTTGAATGGCGCCGAGTGATTTCTCTTCGAGCGTCGTGAGGCCGCCTTCCTTGTTGCCCGGCGACGGATTTTCGTACACCGGTTGACCGTGACGCACGAAATACGCCTTGAAATCATCGATCATCTTCGCGGCCGCGACGTACACTTCATCACTGGTGACGCGGTCAAGCAGCACTTGTTCCGCGCCAAACATCTCCGGCACTTCGGTGAGAATTACCGTGCCGCCCATTGCAGTGATGCGTTCCGCCAAACGTCCGAGCAATGGATTGGCCGAGAGTCCGCTAAAGCCATCAGAACCGCCGCACTTGTGACCGAGTACGAGATCGCTCACGGGCCGAGCTTCGCGACGATCACGGGCCATGCAATCAATCAATTCGCCAACGGCCGCGATACCGGCTTCGACTTCATCAATCACATCCTGCGTGTTGAACGCGCGAATACGCGATAAATCTTTCGGCGCTTGTGATTGCAGGAATGCGGGAAGCTGATTGTTCTCGCATCCAAGTCCGAGCACCAGCGCACCGCCAACATTTGGATGACGCAACAATCCGCCCAGTACGGCGCGCGTGGTTCCGAGATCATCACCCAATTGACTGCATCCGTACGGATGGGCGAACGCATGAATCCCATCAACGTGTATGCCATCGATGCGATCCGCGAAACGCTCGGCTGCCGCACGCGCGATACGTTCCGCCGCGGTGTTCACGCAGCCAACGGTGTTGATCACCCAAATTTCGTTGCGCGTGCCAACTCGCCCGTCGGCGCGACGATATCCGTCAAACGTTGGAAGCGGTGATGGCACATTCGGGCTGAATGCAGGGCGCACGCCGTGTCGTTCGTAACCCGCCGCATCGGTCAAACGCGTGGCGAGATTGTGCGAATGAACCCAACCACCCGCGCTAACCGACGCAGTAATCCGGCCAATCGGGACGCCATATTTAAACGCCGAGTCATCAACCGATAACGCATGCAACGCAATCTTGTGTCCGGCCGGAACCGCTTCCGTAAGTGTTACAGAAGCCGCCGAATTGCCGTCGCCAACTGTCACCACCGTTCCGGCAGCGAGAGGCGACAACGCGACGGCCACGTTGTCATCGGTGTGTACACGTACCGCCAGTATCAAGGACGTGTTTTCCATCCCACTTGGAATTGGAACGTTGCTCGAGAGCTGACTGAGTGGCGTGCTCACGGACGGGCTCACGTCGTCACCGGAACCGACGGCACCGCGCGCGAACTATCTGGCGTACGCCCGTTTGATCCGTTCGCAGATGCTCCGTGGTTCGTTGCGAGCCGGTCAAATCGATAGGTCTGTCGCACCAGCTCGTAAGCGCAAGCACGTGCCATTACATGCGCGTCGTCAATCGAAATGATGTGTCGTGCAACTAGACCTGCCAACCAGTTGGCGTCCACGCGACGGTTCAAATCGTGTCGCGCGGGAATGGAGCAGAATGCGCGAGTGTCGTCATTGAAACCGACCGTGTTCCACAAACCTGCGGTCTCGTGCACCTGATCGCGAAAACGCACCATGCCGTTGATCGAATCATGAAACCACCACGGCGGACCGAGACGCAGCGCCGGATAATGACCGGCCAGCGGTGCCAATTCGCGCGCGTAGGTAGACTCGTCGAGCGTAAATAGAATGAGCGTCAACCGCGGATCATTGCCGTGCGCGTTCAGCAGCGCGTGCAGGTTCGTTGTCCACTCGGTTGCGACGGGAATGTCCGCTCCCTTGTCGGCTCCGAATTTCTTACGGATAGATGTGTTATGATCGCGCGATGCACCAGCGTGCAGCTGCATCACCAATCCATCGTTCGCCGACATGCGCGCCATCTCAATCAATAGATGCGCTTCAAACCGGCGTTGATCACCAACGGTGGCGTTGCCTTGCAAGGCACGCTCAAACAGAACGTTGGCGTCGGCGTCGCTCAGCCGTTGTGTGTATGGTTCAACCACCGCATGATCCGTCGCCGTTGCACCAAGTGAAACAAAAAACGCTCGGCGCATTTCAATCGCGTTGATGAGCGCTGACATGCTGTTCACCGACCGTCCCGTTTGCGATTCAAGGCGCGTGAGCTCGGCGCGCCATTTTGGATTGGCAATACGAAAGAGTGCGTCCGGACGGAACGTTGGCACTACCGTTCCGTTCCAACCCGAGGTGCGAATGGCCTGATGATGCTGGAGCGTGTCGGTGGCAGCGTCGGTCGTGGCCAGCGCTTCAATATTGAAGCGATCGAACAATGCACGTGGACGGAATTCCGGAGACGTGAGTTTTTCGGCGAGTTCGTCGTACACTCGCATGGCGGTTGATTCGGTGATCGGCGTGTTGACGCCAAACACTTCCACGAGTTCGTGCTCCATCCAACATCCTGTCGGCGTGCCCAGGAACAGATGGTAGTGACTGGCGAATCGCTGCCAGATGGTGCGTGGGTTCTGTTCGACCGGTGAGCCATCGATGGTCGGAATTCCCAGCGACTCCATGGAGATGCCCTGGGAATACAACATCCGGAAGATGTAGTGGTCCGGGGTGATCAGGAGGGCGGTGGGCTCCGGGAACGGCTCGTTGGTGGCGAGCAGCGCGGGGTCGACGTGGCCGTGGGGGCAGATGAGCGGAAGCGAGCTCGTCTGTTCGTAGATCCGGCGCGCGAACCGGCGGACAGAGGGGTCTGGATCGAAGAAGCGGTCTGGGGAGAGAATTCGGTCGGCCAACAAACAAATCTCCAAATGCTGGGCAGATTGGCCGGGACCCGGCGCCAGGTCGGCAGTCGGGGTTAGGCCGGAATGAGTGGCCACGGGAGGGGGGTGCCGCTCATGCGAGGGTGCCGATCGGGGTCGGATCTCTTTTGTTCTTTATACAAACAAATTCAACATGAGTGTAAGTTCAACCGGTCCGAGCCGCAATGTCTGGTTCCAAGCCGCCTCTTCGTCCTTCCGCGTCCGCGTCCGCGCTCCCAAAGCTGTAAGGGTCTGGAAGCTGGGAGCTTAGAAGCCGCCGCTGGCACCTTTAGTTCGGTTTTTGCTGTAGGGGCAAAGCGCTGGCGCCAGGCAAGTTGGCCGCTGGAACCTCTCGTTCAGATTTTTTCGATTCCCCTCCTCGCCGCCCCAACACAACTCCGTGCGGAAGATCGACACTCGCAAATTCGTCAGAGCCACACGTTCGACGCCACGCGAAATCAATCGGCAGATTCTGCTCAACCTTGTTCGTGAGCATCAGCCGATCTCGCGTGCCGACCTCGCGCGTCAAATGAACATCGGACGCGGCATGATCACGGCGTTGGTCGACGAGCTGCTCAAGGAAGAAGCGATTTATGAAGGCGAGTCGACTGTCGCGCCACGTGGCCGGCGTCCGCAAATGTTGTTCGTGCGCACGCGCGACCGTCTGGCGATTGCCATCGACGTGCGTTTCAGCCGCACGTATGTCATGCTCAGTGACTTTGCGGGCAATGCGGTTGCAATGGAATCGTTTGAGACGGTCGTCGACCCGTCGGCGTTGGTGAGCACACTGGTCGCACGTATCAAACGGTTGATTCGGGATCATGGCGCGAGTGGTCTCTGCGAAGGCATCGGACTCGTCGTGCCGGGCATGGTGGATCAACGCACCGGGCGCATTCTGAATTCGCCACAGCTCGCGTGGCGCAACGTTGATATCCGGGATGCGCTTGCTCAAGCGACGGGGTTGCAGGTGTACATCGAAAACGCACCAATTGCCTGCGCGCTTTCGCACGCCTGGCTGGGTCGCCGAGGAGATTTGGGCGGTGACTTTGCATATGTCACCGTGTCCGATGGCGTTGGTGTTGGCATGGTTGTGAACGGACAAGTTGTGCGCGGAGCCACGTACACCGCCGGCGAATTCGGGCACATTCCGATTGATTTGCGCGGGCCAAAATGTTTGTGCGGTGCATTCGGATGTCTCGAAGCGCACACGTCCAACCTCGCAACTATTTCACGCTATCTGGGACGCGAACTATCATCGCACGAGACGCGCGAACTGCTGCGTGAGAGCGGCATTACGATTGCCGACGTGATTTCCCGCATGCGCGGCGGTGATGCGCAGGCGCGCGCAGCGATCGAGGCCACCGCACGGTTTCTTGGTATTGGTTTGGGGATCGTGATCAACGCGCTCAATCCATCACAAATTATTGTTGGCGGTGAAATTACCGCCGCATGGGATGTGGTATCGCCAATTGTTCGCGAGGCCATTCGCGAACGCGCGCTCACGGAAGTGTCGGCCAATACCCCAATCATCGCCGAATCGACGGATATTTCTCCGCGATTGCGCGGTGGAATTGCGTTGGTGGCGGCGCCGTTGTTTGCGGCGCCGCAGATTGCGTGAACGGGCGCTGATTGAATCTCGCCGTTCCTTGGATGACTTCTTCTGCCGTACGGCGTGAGGAATGCGCAAGTACGTTGTCGCGTATCAACGGTATCGAACTGAATGGCGTCCATGCGGGTTGCACGCTGCGCGACGCAACAGCTCAAAGAAAAAGCCGGAACTTTCGGCAAAGGCATCGCGTCGTCGATTGTATATTGATGGAGCAGCAGATCGCGTTCGAAGCACCCCGCACTTGCTACACTTTCAATACTTCCTTCCGGAGTTCATTTGATGTCGCGCCTTCCGCATGCTGCAATATTTGTTGCCGGGCTGGCCACGAGCCTTTGGCCCGCTGTCCGTGTACCTGCATTCGTTTCAGACGTTGCGGGAAATGTTCAAACCGCTTCGGGCAAGTTTGACCGCTTCGCGTTGCAGTCCGAGCTCAACGCACAAACAACGCAGGCAAAAACGACGAGCGCGACCGCAACGCCGAAAACCGCGCAACCTTCAAAACTGTCGACCACACGCGCAGACACTTCCCTATATGGAACGTGGCGCGTGACGCGCGGCGTGATTGCACCGTGGGTTCCGTTCAAGGAACAGAAGGAGTTGAACGCTAAGGAATGGGTGGGCCAGACGATCACGTTCGATGCGAAACACGTCGTGGGGCCATCATCGCTTAAATGTGCCGACGCCCATTACGAGGCAACGAGTTATCCGGCCGATGCGCTGTTTCAGGGTGGCTTGAAGGCGCCAGTGAAAACCCAAGCTCAGAACCTGGGTTTCGCGAAATTCCCGGTCGTCGGTACCTCACTGAATTGCACAGCCGGGCTATACGAATTTCACAAGCTCGACGCAACCACTGAGCTTGTCGCAATCAACAACGTTGTCTGGACACTTGATCGTTCACCAGGCGCAGTGGCGGATGCGGCATCACCAGCCGGATTTGTGCAGCGTTTTCTTGAAGCACACTTTTCCGGCGACATGGGTTTCGACGCTGCACACATGACAGCGAAAGCAAAATTCATGACGCCGTCGTTGATGGCGCTGTCGAAAACCTATTTCGCGAAGCCGGTTCCGAAGGGTGACGCGCCGGACATCGAAGGCGATCCGTTCACGAATAGCCAGGACAATCC
Organism: Gemmatimonas sp.; assembly: GCA_040004335.1. Classification (GTDB taxonomy): domain Bacteria; phylum Gemmatimonadota; class Gemmatimonadetes; order Gemmatimonadales; family Gemmatimonadaceae; genus Gemmatimonas. Next base: position 8,391 of record JBDUBA010000369.1, on the reverse strand, counting down.
GACACGTTTCTCGGTGGGTGCGGCATCCACAGTCGGCCCGACGGCAACTGTTGGCGTCAAGTTCTACGATGCGTACACGGCCAAAGTGGTGAACTACAAGTTGCTGCAGGAAAGCGGCGCCTGGCACATTGATGACGTCAACTACGACGCTGGTCCGACGTTTCGTAATTTGCTTTCAGGAAAGTTCAAGTAACGGCACGGCGTCGAGTTGCCGCGTTTCACAGAGAGGCGCCTCCGTCCGATTAGTTCATCGCTGCAAGCACTCGATCGAGCGCTTGATAACTCTGGTTCATGCCGCCTTCCATGCCCGATTGCATCATGCCGTCGCGATCCTGATTCGTCATGAACAGCGATACGGTGACGAGTTTCGTGCGATCGTCACCGAGGTCTTCGAGTGTCATCGTTTCGAGGATGACATGTCCGGGCATTCCATCCCATTCGAAGGTTTGCACGATGCGCTCGGGCGGCGTGACTTCGCGATAACGTCCTTCGAAGCCGTGTGTTTGTCCATCCGCATGTTCGACGACGCGCCAGTGTCCGCCGCGCACCAAGTCGAGCTTTTCGACGACAAGTTTGTTGCCGCGTCCCCACCATTGCGCCAAAAGTTTCGGATCGGTCATCGCTTTCCAAACTTTGTCCCGCGAGGCGTTGAACACGCGCTCGACTCGAATTTCCCGATCGCTGGGTGTGGTGAGTGCTGCGTTCATCAGGTCAGTCATACGTCGTCTCCGTGGGTATGCCCGAGGAAATCCCCAAGCCGGTCAAGGCGTGCCTCAAGCATCGCCCGGTAGTTCGCGATCCACACCGCCTCCTCCTCCAGCCGGGCCGGCCCCACTCTGCACTGTCGAGTTCGTCCGACCTTTTCCGTGACAACCAGCCCAGCCACTTCGAGGACGTGGACGTGCTTCTTCATACCGGTGAGGGTCATGTCGTACGCGGCCGCGAGATCGGAGATGGACCGTTCGCCGGCCCCCAACCGTTCGAGAATTCCGCGCCGAGTGGGGTCGGCGACTGCGGCGAACGTGGCGTCGATGGTGGTGTTTGAATACTGAACCATATGGTTCAGTCTATGCAGAACCGGACCGGTGCGCAAGGGGATGGCGGCGGCCTGGGTATTCGCACAGGATAGAGCCAACTTCGCGCAAGCGATCGCTGGTCGTTGGCGCATTGGCGACCTTCGTAGCCGACTCTCGCAAGCGACCTTCGTACGCGACTCTCGTTAGCGACCTTCGTAGCCGACTCTCGTCAGCGACCTTCGTACGCGAGTCTCGTTAGCCACATTCGTACGCGACGCACATACGCCGCTCGCGTTCGTCTCTTCTCTCCAATCACACCTGCATTGCGCCTCTTCGTCACGAGTTTTGCGATCTGCGGATCCGCGTTAGTTGCTTCGTTGATCAACGCCCAACCTGCCGGAAAAGGTAGGCCCATCACGCGTGATGTCGCGCGCGAGACCGCGCTGCTGAACCAGGTGCAGATTCCCGACGGGTTCACAGCAACGATCTTTGCTGCTCCGCCCATTGCGATGTATCCCGTGTGTCTCACCGCAACCGTGCAGGGCGCGGTGTTCGCCTGTGTCGATCCGAACTTGTCGCTGACGGCGACCAAGGGGCGCGGACGCGTGGTGCGATTGGTTGACGACAACGGTGATGGAGTGGCCGATCGTTATACCGTCTTTGCGGAAATGGACAGTCCACGTGGATTGGTGTTCGATGGCAAAACATTGTACGTGATGCATCCGCCAACGCTTAGTGCGTATCGCGACACGACGGGTGATGGAGTGGCCGACGTTTCCGAAGACATCGTGACGGGATTGGGATTTGATCTCAACTTTCGCGGTGCCGATCACACGACGAATGGAATCACACTTGGCATTGACGGTTACATCTACGTGGCCGTTGGTGATTACGGATATCGGAAAGCCGTCGGCAAGGACGGTACGACAATTTCGCATCACGGTGGCAGCGTCATTCGCGTACGGACAGACGGATCGGGACTCGAGTTGTTCGCGCAGGGCACGCGCAACATTTACGATCTTGCAATTGATCCGCAGCTGCACGTGTTCACGCGCGACAACACGAACGATGGCGACGGCTGGGATATTCGACTCCACTACATACCGCCGGGCGCGCACATGGGATATCCCATGTATTACAAATATTTCGGCAATGAACACATGCAGTCGTTGGCGGATTACGGTGGCGGTTCAGGCACCGGCGGATTGTTTGTACACGATCCCGGGTTTCCCAAAGGATTTGGCGACAATCTGTATACCGCCGATTGGGTGACGAATCAAGTCACGCGTCATCCGCTTACTGCAAAAGGTGCAAGTTTTGAAGCCCGCCAAGAGAAGTTTGTGTCGGTGCCACACCCGGTGGATATGTCGATGGACGGCCAGTCGAACATGTTCGTCGCCAGTCTGTACGGTGGAAACTTCACGTATGAAGGTGATACGGTTGGTTACATCGTTCGCGTAAGTCCAAACCGGACAGCCACGCCAAAAGCGTTTGATATCGCGGCCGCCAACGACGTCGCATTGCGCAGTCAGTTGGGCGGGCCGAATTTGGAATACGCCATTCAGGCACAGCGCGAGATTTTGCGTCGTGGTACCAAGGTCGGCGTTGTCGCCGGTTTGGATGCGATGATCATGGACAAGAAACAGTCCGCCGACGCTCGCGTTGCCGCAATGTTCACACTTTCGCAGTTGGTTGGTGACAAAGCGCGCGCCACGTTGACACTCGCTGCGGCCGATCCGGCAATTCGTGGACTCGCGTTCAGGGCAATGCTCGATGACAAATCAAAGAACGCCGGTATTACTCCAGCTGCGTTTGTCAAAGCATTGACCGATACCAGCAAGACTGTGCAAGTGGAAGCCATTGCAGCGCTGGTACGACTCGATGCAAAAAGTGCAGCGGCGGCCATTGTACCGCTTACGGGAAGCAGTGATGCCACGGTGGCACATATCGCAGTGCAGGCGGTCGTTTCGCTTGATGGATGGATGCCGGCCTTGAAAGCATTGAACGGAACGACGCCGGCCATTCGCGTTGGTGCATTGCGCGCGTTGGAACGGATACACGATACGCTGGTGGTCGCCTCGCTCTTTTCGCAAATCGCACCGGACGCGATGCCGAATTCACCGGGAGGTACGATCGCAATCGGGGACGCGGCGGTGCACACCGATGTACTCGCGGCCATCGCTCGGCTCTATTTTCAAGAGGCCGAATGGAATGGTGACTGGTGGGGAACACGTCCAAACTTTGTCGGACCTTACTTCGCAGCTGTACCGTGGGCCGGCACCGGAAGGGCTCGTGCCGGTCTCATCGTGGGACTCAATGCGGCAAAGGCAGATCGACCGGCGATTCTCGCTGAATACGAACGCAATCGGGTTGTTCCGCAAGGAACGATGGGTGTTGTACTTGCCGCAAAAGACGCGTCAACGCGGAACATGTTGATCGGCCAACTCGTTGGCGTTACACAAGTGCCTGTCGCGAGCACCAGCACACTCACGGTGATGTTCGAGAAGGGAGGCGCGAATGAGAAAGCGGCCGTCGCGAACTTGATCGCGTCACAAACGTCGCTGACCATTGCGCCGGCCACGCCTGCCCCGCCAACAACAGGCAATGCGCCGCCGCCTGCGTTGCCCGTGAATGACTTCGCGCTGAAAACGGCACGTGTCGCCGCGTTGGACGCGACCCTTCCCGATACGACTCGCGCGAAACTCGTAACACTGATCTCGACGCTTGTCGGGCGCACCGGGCTTGACGCATCGACCGGCGTGCTCGCGCAATTGAATCCGGCAGTAACGCCAGCGGGCACGGTCGCTCCGCCGCTTGAAGCGTCATGGCGCCGCTACGTTGGTGATCGCAAACGTTTGCAGGAACTCGACTATTTCGTTGATCTGTCCCACAGTGGCGATGCCAATGCACGCACGCTCGCGTTCGCCGTGTTGTTGCAATCGGTGCGCGGTGGACGCGCGGCTCCGGCCGTTAACGACAAAGTGCAACCGGTATTGACGGCCGCATGGGCCAGTCGTTCATCCGCGGGTGATCTTGCACGTGCGGTCAACATCATGCGCCTGGACGCCGCATACACGCAGCAACTCGAAGGGTATCGCGCACGTTCTGGTTCGCCGGCATCAGGCGGCAAAGCAACTCCCGCGCTCGATCTCGCCTCTGGTAGCGGCACACCAGGGCTCGCGTGGCAACCACTCTTTAACGGGCGCGATCTCAAAGATTGGGATATCAAATTTGCTCAACACCCATTGGGTGAAAACTTTCGCAACACGTTTCGCGTCGAGCATGGGATGCTGGAGGTGCGTTACGATCAGTGGCCCGACTTCAAGGGTGAGTTCGGACACATCTTCTACAAGCAGGCATTTTCGTATTACATCGTTGCGGCCGAGTATCGATTTGTAGGCGAACAGGTGACGGGTGCGGGCGCCGGTAACAGCTGGGCCATTCGCAACAACGGCATCATGGTGCATTCACAATCGGCAGCCAGTATGGGATTGAATCAGGACTTTCCTATCTCGCTGGAAGTCCAGTTGTTGGGCGGACTTGGCAAAGGCACTCGCACCAACGGCAACGTGTGCACTCCCGGCACGAACATTGTCATGAACGACAAACTTGTCACGACACATTGCATCAATTCAAACTCCATCACGTACGATGGCGATGGTTGGGTGCGCGTGGAGGCGATGGTGTTGGGCGACAGCGTTATCAAACACATCGTGAACGGCGACACGGTGCTCACGTATTTCAAGCCACAAATGGGCGGTGGCAATGCCAACAACACCAATCCGGGCGTGTTGATCAACGGAAAGATGTTGACCGAGGGGTTCATTACACTTCAGGCCGAGTCAGCGCCCATCGACTTTCGCAAAGTTGAGATTGTGAATCTGATGGGCTGCATGGACCCCAAGGACGCGAACTACAAGCCGTATTTCGTGAAGTCCGATCCAACGGCATGCAAGAAGCGCTAGCGCGGACGTACACCAACTGAATACCGCCCTGGGCAAGCGCTCGACGGGAACTTAGCAACCGAGGCGTTTGCCGCCACCGTTGCAACGGTTGACGGAGCTCATCCCCAATCTTCCTGGCGGAGTTTGAAAACAGGGTGCGAAAAAGCCGAGATATTTTGGTGAAGGTAGAAACGGGTGAGCGAAAAACCTGAATACTTTTTGAGAACGTGGAAACGGGTGTGCGAAAGAGCTGGAAATATTTGGCGGAGACAGGAGTGAGGGTGGGAAAACCTGAATATTGTTAAAAAGGAAGACGGGTGTGCGAAAGAGCTGGAAATATTTGGTGGAGGCAGAAGTGAGGGAGGGAAAACCTGAATATTGTTAAAAAGGAAGACGGGTGTGCGAAAGAGCTGGAAATATTTGGTGGAGGATGTCGAGACCGCGAGTTCGGCTCCGACTAATGGCACAACTGCCGATCGCAAAACCGTCGATCGCAAAACCGTCAAATCCGCCCTGCACTCACGAGGAACACGTATGCGCTACTTGATTATGATGAATCTGCCCGCCGCGACTTTCGACTACACGCATCAGGAGTGGGCACCTGCAGACTGGAAGGCCCACACCACTGCACAGTCCCGCCTCAACAAGACCCTCGAAGGCGCTGGTGAGTTGGTTGGAATTGAACGGCTCACATCTCCAAAGTCCGCGAAGTTGATTCACGCTGATGCCAACGGATTGCCCAACACAGATGGCGTGTTCGCGGAATCAAAGGAATTTCTCGCTGGCTTTTGGGTGATTGATGTCGCGTCACCAGAACGTGCGTACGAAATTGCGGCGATCGTGTCGGCGCTGCCTGGACCCGGCGGCAAGCCGCTCAACATGCCGGTGGAAGTACGTGCAGTCATGTCCGGCGGTTCGAACAACGAGTGAACAGTCCGTCCCTCACGTATGTCATTGAGCGTCTGCTGCGTGAAATCGCGCCGCAGACGCTTGGTGCGCTTGTGCGACGCGCCGGCGATTTCGATGAGGCCGAAGATGCGTTGCAAGTCGCGCTGATTTGTGCCGCCGCGCAGTGGCCGATAACGGGTGTTCCGGTAAATACGCGTGGGTGGTTGTTTCGCGTGGCGAATCGGCGCCTGCAGGATAACACAAGGAGCGACAACGCTCGGCAGCGCCGCGAACAATTAGTCGCGCGCGATAGAAATGGCGCAGATATGCCGGCCGATGACAATTGGGAAAGCGAACACGACGACACGCTCATTCTGTTGTTCATGTGTTGTCACGCATCGTTGTCACCGGCGTCGGCAATTGCACTTACACTCCGAGCCGTAGGCGGACTGGCTACTGCCGAAATTGCCCGCGCATTTCTGGTGCCCGAAGCAACAATGGCGCAACGGATCAGCCGCGCGAAACACTCCATCAAGGGCGCGGGTTCAACATTTCACATGCCTGCAGACGCTGAACGTGCAGATGCGCTCCGTTCAGTACTGCATGTGTTGTATTTGATGTTCAGCGAGGGTTACAGCAGCAGTCACGGATCGGCGTTGCAACGCACTGATCTTGCGGCAGAGGCGATTCGTATCACGCGAATGGCGCATGATCTGCTTCCAAACGATCCGGAAGTAGTTGGCTTGCTGGCGCTGATGTTGTTGACGCATGCACGGCGCCTCGCGCGTACCGGACCGATCGGAGAGTTGATTCCACTGGATGAGCAGGACCGTTTGTTGTGGGATCGCGCGATGATCGAGGAAGGGCGCGCACTCTTACCAGCTGCACTGGCGAAGGGTGCTGTCGGGCCGTATCAGTTGCAGGCCGCGATTGCCGCGCTACATTCGGAAGCCGATTCAACTGCCAGAACAGATTGGCCGCAAATTTTGGCATTGTATGTGTTGCTGTTACGCATGTCGGGAAGTCCGATGGTCGCACTGAATCACGCGATTGCTGCGACAATGGTGCATGGACCACAATATGGTTTGCAGTTGCTCGAACGGCTGGACGCTCCCAATAGTTTGCAGGGTCACTATCGACTGGATGCAGTTCGCGCGCATTTCTATCAGATGGCGGGCGACAACGTTTCTGCAATACGCCACTTTCAGTGGGCGGCCGAGAAGACATTGAGCATTCCCGAGCGGAACTATCTCATTCTCAAGGCAGCGCAGTTGGGCGAACGCAATTCCAGGGTCTTGCCGTGAAAGTGTTGCTCGCGCATGGATTGGGGCGTACGTCGGCGAGTTTGATGTTGCTGCATCACGCGCTCAAACGTGCGGGACATACGCCGAGCAACTTTGCGTATTTCGCGTTCGCCGAGTCGTATGCGAAGATTCGTGAACGGTTGGTGGAGCGACTGCGACATCTCGCACATGATGCGGCGCCAGTAGCACTGATTGGCCATTCGCTGGGCGGACTGTTGATGCGCGACGCATTGGCGGATGTGCCGGAGTTGCAAGTGCATCGGCTGGTCATGTTGGGAACACCAAACCGTGCGCCACGTCGAGCGAGGCGGGTGGAGAGTTGGCTGCCGTTCAAGGTGTTCGCGAGGTCGAGCGGAGCGCTGCTGGCATCACCGTCGGCGATTGAGAAAATTGCAGAACCCAGTGTGCCGTACACGATTATTGCTGGCACGGGCGGGTATCGATGGTTGTCGGCACCGTTTGGAGCGGAGCCGCATGACGGCGTTGTTGCGGTTGATGAGACGCGCATTCGCGACACTGATGAACCGGTGTTATTGAACGTTGCACACACGTTTATGATGAATGACCGGCGCTTGCAGAACTTCGTGATTGATTTGCTGGCGCGGTAGCATTGCGCCCGGACTTCGCGGATTGCGGCCACAGGGAGAGCTCTGATACGGATTTGTCGGAGTGCACCTCTCGCAACTGCTGTGACACGGATTTGGCGGATTGCGGCTTCCGCAACTGCTGTGACTCGGATTTGGCGGATTGCGGCTGCCGCAACTGATGTGACTCCGATTTGGCGGATTGCGGCTTCCGCAACTGATGTGACTCGGATTTGGCGGATACTGCGGGTCACTGATAGCAGTGATGATTAGCGCAGCGGTGGAAACTTTCTTAACGGCGTCGACGCGGAGTTGGCGGAGTTGGCGGAGACTTCGCACCGCTGCAGATGGCGGTGCTGTCGACATGTTTTCGGATGGCTCGATTCAATTGCAACGCCGTCCCGTTACTCCGCGCCGCCGCACATTCGATGCTAAGTCTCCGATTGCTCCGCAAACTCCGCCCAATCCGTTTCAACGCGGTTGCAGTTAACTAACCGTTGCAAAATCGCGTCTCCGTGATGACGGCTCTGACCCCGGTACCAAACGAGTGCGGTCAGAATGACGCCTCTGACCCCAGTACCAAACGAGTGCGGTCAGAATGACGCCTCTGACCCCAGTACCAAACGAATGCGGTCAGAATGACGCCTCTGACCCC